>CAZMLI010000138.1:0-10909 GCA_964566865.1 uncultured Planctomycetota bacterium | reverse complement strand
TGCTCGGTGGAGAGGATCTCGGCCAGCGCCTCGATGAAGCGCGGATGATCGTTGAGGCACGGCACGCGATGCAGCTGTTCGCCGCCGGCCGCCTCGAACACCTCGCGATACTCGAAGCCGATCTCGTCGATCGTCTCGAGGCAGTCGGTGGTGAAGCCCGGCTGCACCACCATCACCTGCTTGATGCCTTCGCCCGGCAGCGCGGCGAGCGTCTCGTCGGCGTACGGTTCGAGCCACTCCTGTCGCCCGAAGCGGGACTGAAAAACCAGCCGCCAGTCCGACTCACCCCAGCCCATGCGCTGCGCCAGCAGCACGGCGGTCTCGCGGCACTGGTCGCGGTAGGGGTCTCCCTGCTCGATGTACTCCAGCGGGATGCCGTGGAACGAGATCAGCACCAGCTGCGGTTCCTGCCCGGCCGGAATCGGGTACTGCTCGATGCGCGCCGCCAGCGCCTCGATGTAGGCCGGATGGGTGTGGAACGAACCGATCGTGCGCAACGTGGGCACGATGCGCCCGGCCAGCGCCGCGAACAGCCCATCCAGCGCGGAGGCGGTGGTCGTGCCAGAATATTGTGGATATAGGGGCAGCACCGTCAGCTCCGTCACGCCGGCTGCCTCCAGGGCGTCGAGCGCCGCGCCGATGCCCGGATTGCCGTAACGCATTCCAAACTGCACGACTTGATCCGGCAGCAGACGTTGCAGGGCCGCAGTTTGCAGGCGTGTATGGTGCAGCAGCGGGGAGCCGGTCTCGGCCTGCCAGATCCGCGCATACTTCTCCGCCGACTGGGCCGGGCGGAAGGGCAGGATCAATAAGTTGAGCACCCACCACCACTTCCAGCGAGGCGCATGGATCACCCGTGGGTCGGAGAGGAACTCCCGGAGGTAGGGGCGGAGTGCCTTGGCGGTCGGCGCATCGGGCGTACCGAGCTGGAGCAGGAGAATGCCACGCATCAAGGCTCATCTTACACGAGAAAGTAGTCTGCAAACAAAGTCCGGCTCACATCGTACTTAGGGCGAGGCGCCATTCTCTGGCCGCCAGATGTACCGCTGGTTACCCGCAATGAACCACCCTATAATCCACATTCCATGAGTACTCCGATCGAGAGCGAGCCGACCGAGCGGATCCAGACCAGTTGCCCGCAGTGCGGCAAGCCGGTGGATCCCAGCATCGGTCCGTGTGTCTGCCAGGAAGCGGGGGAGAAATCCCAGACCGGATCCTGGGCGCTGGTGCTCTCCGGACCGCTCTCGGAGAACGCCAATACCCTGGTCCTGCGCGACGAACTCAGCGACTCCCAGGTCAGTAATGTGGAGCCGGTCGATCGCACGGGCTGGGGCCGTTACGAAATCCTCGGCAAGCTCGGCGAGGGCGGCATGGGCGTGGTCTATCTGGCCCAGGACGAGGAGCTTGGCCGCAAGGTGGCGATCAAGGTGCTGACGCTGGCCGACAGCCGGCCGGAGGATCTACAGCGCTTCGTCTCCGAGGCCCGCATCACCAGTCAGCTGTCGCATCCCAACATCGTGCCGGTCCACGAGTTCGGCACCACCCCCGATGGGGAGCTGTTCTACGCGATGCGGCGTGTTCGCGGACGCGAGCTGGGCCAGGTGATGGACCAGGACAATCCGTCGATGGTCCGGCGGGTGCAGATGTTGATCGACGTCTGCAACGCCGTGGAGTACGCCCACTCGCGCGGCGTGATCCATCGTGACATCAAACCCGAGAACATCCTGATTGGCGACTATGGCGAGGTGCTGGTGGTCGACTGGGGGCTGGCGCTGGTGATGGCCAGCTCGCGCAATCATCCGGCGATCGACCCGCAGGCTTCCCGTCCACGTGTCAGCAATCTCGACGAGCCGGACGGCGGCCGCCTGACGCAGTGGGGCGAGGTGATCGGCACCATCTGCTACATGAGTCCCGAACAGGCGCGCGGCGATCATCACCTCGTGGGGCCCGAGACCGACGTCTACGCCACCGGCTGCATTCTGTACGAAATGCTGACCCACCGCGCGCCGTTCACCTTCGAGAAGAACGCGACCGCGCGCGAGATGCTGATCAAGGTGGTCGAGAACACGCCCGATCGTCCGAGCCAGATCGACGCGACGGTGCCGCCCGATCTCGAGGCGATCGTGATCAAGGCGATGAACTCACAGATGACCGGCCGCTATCGGCGGATCAGTCAGCTGCGCGAGGACCTGGAGGCCTACCTCGAGCATCGTCCTGTCTCGGCGCATCAGGCGGGCGTGCTCTTCCGGCTGGGCAAGCTGTATGACCGCTTCCGCGGGATCTTCGTCACGGCGACGGTCGCCCTCGGATTGCTGCTGCTGGTGGTCGGTGTCTTCGCCGTGCTGCAGTATCGAGAGCGAGAGAAGACGCACGAAGCGCTGCTCGAGGTCAAGGAAAGCCGGGATCGCGTGGCCGCCTCGTTGCGCAAGAAGGACGAAGCGGTCAGGCGCCAGCAAAAGGCCGAGGCGGCCCGTGAGCATGAGCGGCGCAAGCGCGCGGCGCGCGAGAAGGCCGAGGCCCACCTGAGTGCCGGAGAGTTCCTCGCCGAACATGATCCGACCTCGCCGAAGGCGCTCGAGGAAATGCGGGCGGCGGTCAAGATCGCGCCCGACTATCACCGGCCCCACTTCGTCCTGGCGCAAACGCTCTTCGTGCGCAGCCGGCTGAAGGAAGCGCGCAAGGCGATCGACATCTGTCTGCTGCTCAAGCCCGGCTTCATTCCGGGGCTCTGGGTCCGAGTCGAGATTCTCGAGGCCTCGCTGGAGCGGCTCGCGGACGCGGCACAGCGCCTCGTGCTGCAGCAGCTGCTGCGCAAGGACTACCAGAAGATCTCGACCGCAGCGCCGGGAACCGCGCCGGGTCATTGCGCGCTCGGGCGGCTCGCGTTGATGGCCGGCAAGCGCGCGGCCGCGGCCAGGCACTTTCAACTGGCGCTGGAGAAGGATCCGTTGATGCCCCAGGCCCAGGCAGGGCTGGCCACGCTCTTCGGCAAGCAGTCCCAGCAGGTCCAGAAGCTGCGCGATCTGCGGAGCGCGTTACGCAAGGCCAACGCCTTCACCAAGAAGAGCCTGAACCGCGTGCTGGGTCCCTGGATGACCGGAATGAAGCCGCAGTCCCAGTACCAGCGCGGCCTGACGCTCTACCGTGCCGAGCGTTTCAAGAAGGCGCTCGAGCAGTTCGACAAGGCAGCCGAGGGGTTTCGCAAGGCACGTTACCAGGGGCAGGAGCTGCGCTGTCGCTACCATGTGGCGCTGTGTTACTGGGAGCTCGACCGTCGCGAGGAGGCCTTGCGTCTGCTGCGGCGAATCCTCCCCAGGCTGACCAAGCTGCGCGATGACTTCGCGGTCACCGTGCGCGGCAAGCTCGGGCTGCTCTTGCTGCATTCCGGGTACTACCCCCAGGCGGTGCCCGTGCTGACGGCTGCGGTGCGGGAGTACCTGCATCAGCGACAGCTGTCGATGGCGGCCACGCAGTCGGCCTACCTGGTCTATTCGCTGCTGATGCTGGGCGAGGTGGGGCTGGCCCGCAACAAGATGGATGTCGCGCTCGCGTTGACCGAGCGCACCGGCAAGCGAGAGCGCTCCACGCTGATCAAATGGGCCCAGGCCAAGCTGTTGCGCTATGAGAACGAGCCGGAGCAGGCGCTGGCGCTCTATACGGAGCTGGCCAACGGTCTCTCGCTGCGCCGGGATCCGGAGCGCGTGCTGGGCCACAGGATCGGGATCGTCTCCTGCCTGATCCAGCAGGGCGACCTGGCCGCCGCCGAGCGCCTGGCCCGCAGCATTGGCGACATCGCCCGCAAGCGCAAGGTGCCCTCTCTGCAGGTCCAGGCCAAGATGAAGCTGGTCGAGATCCGGCGCCTGCAGGGCAAGATGAACGAGGCGCTCGAGCTGGCCAGCGAGATCAGCTCGATGGGCGGCCGGTTGAACCTGCAGGTCGGAATCATCGGTTATCTGGCCGGAAACAAGGCCGTTGCCCGGCGTTTTCTCAAGCGCGCCCAGAGCGACGATCACCAGCCACACTATGCCCGAATCTACCTGACCCTGATGGGGCTCCGGTCGAACGGGCTTGACAACAAGACCCGCACGCGTTATTTGCGGGCGGCGGACGACGATACCCGTTGGCCCGCCCCCATCCTGAAATACCTCCTCGGCGGGATAGAGGAGGCGGCCCTCAGAAAGGCCGCCCAAGCCTATCCCGTCTACCAGATGGAGGTGGCCTATTACCTGGCGGAACAGTACCTGGCCAACAAGATACAACTGAAAGCGCAGCGGCTGTTCGAATCCTGCAAGCAGGCTCGGCTGATCGGGCATTTTGAATATGCCAACAGCCTCGACCGCCTCCGCCAACTGCGCCGATAGACTCAAAGAAAAGAAAGAATGCCTAACAAATCATCTAGTTCACAAGAAGCAATCATCGCCGTTTTCATCGACCTCGAGAACCTGGCCCTCGGGCTGCGGGACAAGAAGAAGGTCTTCGATATCGGCAAAATCCTCGAGCGGTTGGTCGAGAAGGGCAACGTGGTAACCAAGAAGGCCTATTCCGACTGGCGCCGCTATACCAACTACAAGGATGCGTTCCACGAGCTGGCGATCGAACTGATCGAGATCCCGCGGCGCGGCCGCACCGGCAAGAACTCGGCCGACATCAAGATGGTCGTCGATGCGATGGACCTCTGCTACTCCAAGGATCACGTCAATACCTTCGTGCTGGTCACCGGCGACAGCGACTTCTCACCGTTGGTGTCGAAGCTGCGCGAGAACAACAAGTTCGTCATCGGGCTGGGCATGAAGGAGTCGACCTCCGACTTGCTGGCCAATAACTGCGACGAGTTCATCTTCTACGAAGACCTGGTGCGGCCCAAGGTGCAGCCGCCGAGGCTGGGCGACAAGCTGCCGAAGAAGACCCGCGAGGCGTTCAGCCTGCTGATCGATTCGATCACCGCGCTGGTGCGAGAGAACAAGGAAGTGCTCTACTCCTCGATGGTCAAGGACACGATGAAGCGCAAGCGGCCGTCGTTCAACGAGTCGTACCACGGCTATGGCTCCTTCAGCGATTTGCTGGAAGACGCGGAGAAGAACGAGCTGATCAAGCTTCGCACGGACCCGCGCAGCGGGACCTACGTCGTGGTGGGTTTCGGCAACAAGAAAAAGTAAGCCCGGATGTCCAGCGCCGTCACCGTCGTGGGTCGGACCTTCGAGTTGCACCGCGCCGATGAGACGATGGATGAGTTGCTGGATCGTATGGACGACGGTCCGGACCCACAGATGCCCTACTGGGCCCATCTGTGGCCGGTGGCTCAGGGGCTGGCGGCGCACCTGCTGGAGCAAGCGCCGCTGTCCGGCCGGGCGATCGAGCTGGGCTGTGGGCTGGGGCTGGTCGGACTGGCCGCAGTCGAGGCCGGGCTCGATGTGACGGTGACCGATGTCGAGCCGCGCGCGCTCGAGCTGTCGGCCGCCTCGGCCCGCTCGAATGGGCTGACGCTGCGGACCGCCCTGCTCGACTGGCGCGACCCGGGTGAAGTCGAACGTTACGACCTGGTGCTGGGGGCCGATCTGCTCTACGAGGAAGCGCTGCACGAGCCGTTGCTGGCGTTGTTGCCGCGGCTGGTCAAGCCGTCGGGCAAGATCATGTTGGCGGACCCTTGTCGTGCGCCGGCCGAGTTGTTTTATGCGCGGCTGCACGACATGTTCACCGTCACCACCCTGCGCTTTGTGCTGCCGTTCGAGGGTGAGACCCATCGCATCACGATCTACGAGCTGGTTCCTGACTGAGTGATGTTCGACGCGCTGCAAAACGAACAGGGCGAACGACTGGACTGCGCCTTTCACGACGCGGGATCGTCATCGCTGATCGTCATCGGACACGGCGTGACGGCCAACAAGGATCGCGCCTTCCTCGTCGCACTGGCCGATGGCCTGCAGGCGGCGGGCATCAGCAGCCTGCGCTTTTCCTTCTCCGGCAACGGCGATTCGGAGGGCGACTTTCGCGAGTCGACGATCAGCAAGGAGGTGGCCGACCTGGGCGCCGTCTTCGATCGGCTCGATCGTTTTCGCGTCGGCTTCGTCGGTCACAGCATGGGTGGGGCGGTCGGTGTGCTGCGCGCGAGCAGCGATTCACGGATCCAGTGTCTGGTCTCGCTGGCCGGCATGGTGGCCACGGCGCAGTTCGCCCAGCGCAAGTTCGGCGAGCTGACCGCAGGGCAGGATCTGATGTGGGACAAGCCCGAGTGTCCGCTGTCGCAGCTGTTTCTCGACGACATGGCGCGGATCGACAGCGTCGTCGCGCTGGGCGCCAGGATCGAGATCCCCTGGCTGCTGGTCCATGGTCGCGACGACAGCGTCGTGCCGCTGGCCGACTCGCAAAACATCTTCGAGCAGGCGCCGATGCCCAAGGAACTGCACATCCTGGACGACACCGACCATCTGTTCAGCGGTGACGCGACGGCGCGCATGGTCGCGCAGGTCGTGCCCTGGATCGGGGCTGTCTTCGCGTGAGGTGCCCCCGGGCATGAGCCACTATCTCCCGCTGGCTCTGTTCGTCGTGCCGCTGCTCTCGCTCGCGCGACCGCTCTGGCGGGCGCTGGGACTCGGCGGCACTCGGATCAACGGCTGGCTGGGGTTCAGCGAACGCTGGGGGACTCGCTGGCGCGGCCTGTTCGGCGTGGGTTACGCCATCTGGCTCGGCGCGACCGCGGGGTTCACGGCGCTGCCGCTACTGATCGCGCTGTTTGCCTTGCTGGGGCTGGGTCGCTGGCAACGTCACCGGGCCGAGCTGGGCTGCGCCGAGTTGATGTGGATCAGCGGTCGGACCGGCATTCACGAGTTCTATCTGGCCAGCGACCAGGTCTATGGACCGGCCGGCAGACCGGCTGGCCCGCTGCCCGAGTCGACGCGCGGGCTGTCCTACGATTATCGGGGCGGCGCCAGCGGCAAGCTGCGCGGGGCATTCTTGCGCGTCTTCTTTGGCTCGGCTTTCCTGACCGGGATGGCGCTGCGGGCAGGCCGCAAGCAGGGCAACGAGTTTCTCTTCCGCGAGATCGATCGAGGGATGCGGCTCTGGGGCCTGAAGGTGCTCGAGAGCTCGCGCGCCTGTCTGCGCACCGATGGCATGGAGAAGCTCGACGGGCTGCCGGGCAAACGACTGTTCCTCTTCACCCATGTCAGCCAGACCGACTTCGCCTACGGCTTTCCGGCGCTCGACCACTTCATCGGGACCGAGCAGGAGATCCGTCTGCGCTTCATCGTCGCCAAGGATCACTTCGTCGACAATCCGCTGATCCATTCCTGGAGCGGCATCGGGCGACTGATCATGGCGGTGGGCATGGTGGCAGTCGATCGGCGACGCACCAAGGGCGCGATCGGCTCGATGGAGGCGGCCGCGACCCAGGTGGCGGACCGGCGGATCGACCTGGCGATCTACCCGCAAGGCACGCGCGGCCGGGCGCAGTACGACGCTGCCGGCAAGTTGATCGATGTCGGCTACTACTCCTCCGGCCGCCGCGATCGCGCAGCCGATCCGCTGGGCCACATCAAGAAGGGCGCTGCCTATCTGGCGCTCGACGTGGCGATCGCGCTGCAAGCGCGCGCCGAGCCGCTGCAACTGGTGATCGTCGGGATCGAGGGCGCCGGTCGGGTCTTGCCCAAGGGCAGCCTGGCGCTGCGGGCCGGCGTGTCGCTGACCTACACCATCAGCGAGGTGATCCGCCTGGAGGCCGAGGATGTGGCCGGACTGGAAAAGCGCGGTCCCTCGGGCAAGCTGAACGAGGTGGTCAAGCAGCGCGCGACCGAGTTGACCGCGCGCATCGAGCGGGCGCTGGCCCGCGCCTGCCGCATCGACGAGCGGCTGGCCGAGATCTGGCAGACGATGTTTGCGCGCCCGATGCCCGACTCGGCCGGACTGTGTCGTCTGTTCGACCATGCGTTGACCTTCTCTCCGGCCCGTCGCCGGCCGCTGTTCGACGCGCTCGAGAGACTGCCGGAAACAGTCGGCGAGCAGGACCTGGCGCCGCTATTCGAACGACTGGAGCAGCTATGACTCCCAGGATGAAACCGACCGGCCTGCTGCTCCTGCTCTGCCTGCTGCCCGTTCTCGCCACGGCCGGCGGCGGCCCCGAGAACGTCCTGCTGGTGGTCAATGACGCCAGCCCCGAATCGCTCGAGGTGGCGCACTACTACATGCAGCGGCGCGGCATTCCCCGACATCAGATCGTGCACCTGCGGCTGACGAAGAAGACCCAGTGGCAGACGATCCGGCCCTTCAGTCTGTATCAGACGAAGATCGAGCAGCCGATCAAGGCCTGGCTGGCGGCGCACCCGAAGAACGCCATCACCACCATCGTGCTGGCCCGGCATGTGCCGCTGGTGGTCGAGCTGGAGCGGCCGGACCCGATGCCGAAGAAGCTGCGCGATCGGCAGCGCAGCCTGGCGCACATGCTGGCGATCATGCAGGTCGCGCAACCCCGACTGCGACGGATGAGCAACACCTGGCAGCAAAGTCCCAATCCCTACAACGGGGCCGACCGCAGCATTGACCCGCGGGATCCGCTGACGCCGCAGGGCCAGCCTTTTCCGCTGTACTGCGTCAATACGCTCAACGCCTTCAGCGTGGCCGACGTCAAGCGCATGATCGATCGCGCCATCGAGGCCGACGGCAAGCGGCCCACGGGCACGGTCTATCTGGGGCGGTCGCGGGCCAAGGATCCGCGCGGCTGCTACAACGGCGACTTCCCCAATCTGCAGCGCACGCTGACCGCGGCAGGCTTCAAGGTCGAGCAGATCCCGCACCCCGGCAAGAGCTCCGCGCTGCTGGTCGACAAGCAGGACGTGCTGGTCTATCAGTTCGGGCAGGCCAGATGGGACAAGGCCTTCCCCGCCCGCAACCGCTACGCGCCCGGTGCGCTGGTCGACAACCTGACCTCGGTCGCGCTCACCGAGCGCTCCTTCAGGCTCAAGCCCCGCGGCCAGACCTCGATGTGCCACTTCCTCGCGGCCGGCGCGACAGCCGTGCACGGCTGCGTGCGCGAGCCCTACACCATCGCGTTCAACGGCCGGCACACCCACATCCAGCGTTACCTGGCGGGCTACAACCTGATCGAGAGCTATTACATGGCCCATCCGATCATGCCCTGGATGAACCTGGTCGCCGGCGACCCGTTGACCCAGCCGTTCGCCCAGCGCCCCGTGGTCACGCTCGACCAGCCGGTCGACGGTAAGCTGGTGGCCAGCGCGCGCGCCACGCGCAAGGGGGCCAAGATCGCGCAGCTGACGCTCTATCTCGACGGTCGACAGCTGCAGCAACTTCCCGGGCCCAAGGCGACATTTGCAATCGAGGGTATCGACGCGAGCGTGCACACGCTGGTGGTGGTGGCGACCGATGACTCCAGGTACCGGGCGCAGGGTCGCGCCGTGCTCCAGCCGGCTTTCGTCGTCGACGCCAGCGCCGACGAGATTCGATTCGAGCGGTTCGAGTCAGGCAAGGCCCATTTCCGGATCAGCCGCAAACCCGTGCTCTATCGCTGGTATGCGCCAGGCGCGAAGCCGCAATCCGGCATGGCGCGCGGTTCCACACTGGCGCTCTCGATCGGTGCTGCCGCCCGCAATACGATCGAGATCTGGATTCACACCGACCCCACACAAGCCCCGGTCGTCAAGTTCATCGAGCTGGATAGCGTCATGCGCGATCACGCCATGCGCGCTGCCAAGCAAGCCCACAGCTCCGGTGACCTGCTCGCGCTGGCGGACGCCTTGCGCCTGTTGACCGGCAGCGACCTCTCGGCCGCGCAGAAGACTCAGGTCGCCGGCTGGCAGACCGCGCTGGATCAGCGCCTCTCCAGCCAGTGGCAGCGTCTCGACAAGGGTAAAGACCTGCAGCGGATAGGCGCTTTCGCAAAGCGCTATGTCGCCTTCGCCGTGGGCAAGCTGGCCCGGCAGAAGCTCGTCGAACTACGGGCCGAAGCCGACACGCTGGCCTTGCCCTTCTGGACCGCAGCCGAACAGCTCTGCAAGGGCGAGCAGTGGTACGAGGCACTGGGCAAGTATCGCGAGCTCAGGCGTCGCTACCCGGGGTCGAAGTATGCCCGGCCGGCCGGCGAGCGGGTGAAGCAGATCCTGGCCAACCCCGCCGCGCAACAGGCCTTGACCGCGGCCCGTCGCGTCAAGGCGGCCGAGCGCCTTTACCGGATGGCCAGCGCCTACAAGTCCAACGGTATGACCGCGCTGTGGAAGAAGCACCTGACGAAGCTGATCGCGCAGTACCCGGAGACCGAACAGGCCAAGCAAGCAAAGGCGGACCTGGGTCAGGACTAGCCTCGCCCTCCCTGCTGGCGATGTCTTCGTGCAGGAAGCAGCCGTCAGAAGTTGAATCGGAGGAAGGCGATGTACCGCACAGGCCCCGGTCTTGAAATCGATAAAGATGCTCTTCTGTCCTGAGCTTCTGTAGGGGAACCCACAAAAAGTGGGTTGTCTCGCCAGGTACGGATACCAGGCAAGCAGGCTCAGACTAACGCGTGCCCACGATCTAGGGCAGGACTAGCCAAAGGGAGGGCGAGGCTCCCGCCGAGCCGCGGCGCGAAGCGCCGGAACAGTAATACTCGCTGCGTTACATCGGGAGAGATCAGTCAGTAAGCCTGGATCTCGGCCTCGGCTCGGCGGGAGCCTCGCCCTCCCAGCTCGTGGCTTCAGCTATGGGTGCCCACGAGCAGGCACTTGTGGATCCAGAAGCGCACGTCGTCACCTTGCTCCACGACGTGTAGCGCTGCGCGTTGTTCGGTGGTCGCTTCCAGCAGCAAGCGGCGGATCTTGGCCGTGTTCTCCGGCGAGGTGCGGTTGCGCCCGCACCACTGTTTCACCGACATGCCTTCGTCCAGTTCCGGGAAATCACCCTCGTCGGTCTCGAGCGTCAGTCCGGC
>CAZMLI010000137.1:1976-10910 GCA_964566865.1 uncultured Planctomycetota bacterium | reverse complement strand
TTAAATAAAAGAAGGCCACCCGCTTGGGTGGCCTTCTCTACTTTGAACATCTTACAGCGAGTCTAGCGCTCAGTCCTCGGCTCATACTCTTCGAGCGAGAGGATCTCCGCGCGAACCAGGATCAACAGGTTCTGCCGCACCCGACTCTTACGCTTGCGCGAGAAGAAGAAGGAAAGCAGCGGGACGTCGGAGAGAATCGGAACGCCAAGCTCTGCGTCGAGCAGACGGTACTGAGTCAGACCACCGATCATGATCGTACCACCGTCCGGCGCAGTCACCGTGGTGCGGAGCTTCTGCATCGTGATCTCCGGCACCTCGATCGCGATGACACCGGTACCGGCGCCACCTGATGCGATGGTGGTCAGGATCACGTCTGGGGGAATGCGCGCCAGAGCCGCAAGGGTCGGACGCAACTCCATGGTGATGTAGCGCCGATCAGCGCTGACGATCGGGCGCACGTCCAGCACGATGCCGTCCTGGATGGTGCCGATCTCGGGGTCTGCGATGGCTGCTGACTGCGCAACCTCGACCTCGTAGTCCTTGATGTAGGTAACCTGGTTGATCACAGCCACGTTAGCCCGCTGGGTGTTGAAAGCCGTGATGCGCGGCGCCTGAACAATGGTGGCGCGCTCGGACTTTTCGACTGCCCGCAGGATAGCCATGGTCGAGACCTGATCCAGAACGGCCCATGCCAGCTCCAGACCACCGATTCCAGCCGGACGAGCGCCGCCCGTTCCACCAGTCAGGAAGGACGTCGGGCCGATCGCCGAGGCGAACGAGTCCAGCGTATTTTCCAGGTGGCTTCGGGTATCGAAGTGCGCGCCGTTGCGGATGAAGAAACCAGAGGACGGAACCACACCCCTGCTGCCAGGAGTGGTCGCGATCGGACCGAACAGCAGATCGTCAAGGACCGTCGCCCCATTGCCCTGGGCGTTGTTCGGGCCATCGGGCTGCAGGAACGGGCCAATCGACTCGGCCACACCGGAGGGATCGGTTGCAATCACATCCAGCCCACGCCAGTCGACGCCGATGTCTTCGAGGAACTCGTCCCGCGCGGTGATGAAGCGCGTTTCGACAGCGACCAGCAGGCCAACCGAGCTACGAAGATCGCCCAGCAGCGACTTGATCTTCGCGTGGACTTCCGGCGCATTGCGCACCACCAGCATACCGTTGCGCTGCTTGATGGTGTTCTCGCCCTCCCAGGTCTCCTTGTCGATGTTGTCCCGGATGAGGTTCATCAGGGCATCGATGGTGAGCTGGCCTTCCTCGTCGTCGCCGCCGCCAATGGAGGCGCCAAGGCCTGCACCGCCGCCGCCGGACTGCTGGGTGATGTCAATATCGACACCCTTGAAGTCCGGAATCTTCAGCGTCAGGTCGCGAACGTTGTAGACGCGGCTGAGCGCCTTGCCTCCGACGTCCTCTTTCTTGGTGACGTAGACCACGCCGCTGGTGATGCGGTAGCCGAGCTGCTTGAGATCGAGAATCAGCTTGAGCGCCGAGGCGACTTCCAGCTGCTCGACCTTGAGATCGACCTTCAACTCGTCCTCGGTCTTCTCCTTCAGCACCTCGGGATTGATCACCATGTTGACGCCGGTGGTCTCGCGCAGGAACTGCACGACGTCCGTCAGCGGTGTGCCGGTGAAGTCGAGGGTGACCTTGCGCCGCAGCTTTTCCTTGATCGCGGCAACTTCGCGGTCCTCGATGACCTCATCGCCACCCGCTTCACGCGGCCGACGCTTCGAGATCCTGATCCAGGTCTCCTCCGAAGCGTAACGCACCAGCTGCGTCATCGGCAGGCTGGCAGCATTGGTCCGCTCGGTCAGACGCAGCCACTGCTCGATCAGCTCGCGACGATTCTCGTCAGCCAGCTTCATGTGGAACGAGCGATTGGACAGGTCCGCCAGGCGGGCTGCCTCTCGGTTGGCCGGATCCAGCCGCACAACTTCGTTGTACAGCTTGGTTGCCCGCGCGTAGTTCTCGCGACGGAACTGGATGTTGGCCTCGTTGAAGAGTCGGGCGATCTTGTCCCGCAGCCGCGTCATGCGAGCGACTTCAGCCTGACGCTGAATCCGCTGCGCCTTCGTGCGGCGGGCGATCTCGATCTGGCGATCGTACTCGAGCTTGTCGCGCTTGACCTGAGTGATCAACCGCTTGATCCGGTCCTCCCGATCCTTTCGGCCGGGGATGTTGAACCGCAGCCACTTGAGGATTTCGAGGGCCCGCTCGAGAGTCGCGATCGACTCGGCGAACTTCTTCTGGCCGTAGAGCCGCTGGCCTTCCTGCAGCCGGCGATCGACTTCCTGAAGCGCCTTCTGGATGCGAACCTGGAGCTGGCCGGATTCGCGAGCCATCACGGACTCGAGCTCGTCGGGACGCAGACCGAGCTTCTTGCTGACCTTCGCGAGAAGCGCCTTGGCCTCGGCGTTGGCGGGATCGAGAACAGTCGCCCGGCGCAGATCTGCGCGAGCGGCTTCGTGATTGCCCTTGGCGTGCGACGCCTTGGCAGTTTTCAGGTAGCTAGCTGCAGCTTCCTTTTTCTTGCCCTGCTTGATAAGCTGGACACGCTTTTGCTCTTCGGTCAAGTCGCCCTTGAGAGCGCCCTTCTTCGGCTGCTTTTTGGCGCCCGCCTTGGGCCCCTTTTTCGCCATCTTCGCGCCGGCTTTCTTGGCGCCCTTTGATGACTTCTTGGTCGATTTCGACGTGCAGCCGCCGATGGTCAGTACGAGCAAAAACGGCAGAAGGGTGGCCAGGAGCCCCAAACCTCTCCGTCGTTCCATTGCATCTCCCTTACATCACCAGAATCCACAGCGCATCATACGGCAGGGGTGCCATTTGACGTGCGCTGAAGCCCATTCTCCCTAAAACTGCGAGCCACAAACCTCGCCCCACTAAGTGCTTACCTTGCTCGGGTGTTCGCTATGTATCTCCCTACGAGCTTAAAAGTCACCCTGACGTGTCAAAGATCAGGGTTTCTTCATCAACTCATCCTTCATTGTATCCAAGAACTTGTCCTTGTCACTCATAACCTTAAATACCTTCAGAAAGTCTTTGTCTTCCTTCAGGGCCTCCATGAAGGCATCGACTTCCTTCTTCCCCCCGACGAACTTCCTGAAGCGGCGCGCGACGTCCAGCAACTTCTCACGGTCGAGATCGGCCACATTGGCCGTCAACTCGACCTCCACCAGCGGTCGCTGCTGCGAGGCCATTTCACCCAACTTCTTCTTGTCTGGGTCCTTCTCACCGTAAGGCACCTTGATCTGGATTTCGCGCGGGTCCGGCTTGGCCTGCTTGACCTGCAGCTTCACGGGCAGCACCAGGAACTCGGTATTGACCAGGCCCTGGAACAGCTTGTGCAGGTCGGTCAGCCGGATATTCAGCAGTACGCGGATCTGCAAGTACTGGTGGACGTAGCTTCCCGTATCGCCCTCCAGGCCATCCTTCCAGCTGATCTCGTACAGCTCCCAGGGCTTCTTGTCGCGCGACTTATCCACCGCCGCCTTGCTCACCGGCCCGAGAACCTGGTCGAGCATCATCTTGATCACCCACCACTTGCGATAGAAGTCGGGCACCTCGTCCGGGTCGTTGGGCTTGTCCGGCCAGTTGATCTTGGCCCCGGAGTCTCCGCCGGCTCCATCGTCCTTGCCCATCGAGCGCAGCCCCGTGTAAGGAGCGGTGCCATCGGCGAGCTTCTGCTCGATCTTCCCCTCTTCTTCCCTGAAATGCGGCCCGATGTCCTGCGGGGTCTCGACGGTCGCGACGCGACGCTCGAGCAACTGATGATCGATGGCGACCAGGTGCAATACGCTGCGCAACAGCCCCTTGGCCGCCTCAGAGCGCGCTGCCAGGGCCTGGCTGATATTGCCGCGATTGGGGATCTCCCCCTCGCTGGACATCAGCTTGAGCTTCTTCATGTGGCTCGAGATGGCCAGCGACTGCTTGCTGACTTCGCCGTCAGCGGGCAGGACGAAGAGGAACAGAAAGCCCAGCTCGAGCGCCAGTATCCCGCCCAGAACCAGCCAAAAACCGTGTTTCTGGAGATCCATGCTAATTCTTCTTCTTCGTCATCTTGGCCTTGTTCAGCGGAAACGAGATCTCGACGATGCGCAGGAAGAAGTTGCCGTTCTCCGGCTTCTCATCCCGGTAATACAGCTCCGGATCGCGCACATCGACGTAGCGGTAATCGATCTTGGGCTCGACGGTCATCCGCTTCCAGTCATAGCCCAGTCGCTCGGCCATGGCCTTCAGCTTCTTCTTGAGCCCAGCCACCACGGCCGTGTTGATCCGGTTCGCGTCCTGCTGGACACTGCCGCGAGAGACGATCATGACGCCCAGCTGGACCAGCAGACTGCTCTGTGTCACGGACTTGGGGCGGCGGGGCCGCCGCGCCCCCTTGGGCGGTACGACCCGAACCTGCTGGTCGTCGCGCTTCATCTCGATGTGGTAGATCCACAACATGTCCAGGTCCTTCTTGAGATCCTTGCTGGCGAAGCGGTCGTTCTCCTTCGGCACCACCTTGAGAATCTCGCCCAGCACGTCCAGCCATGCCTGGCGGTACGGATGCACCTTGTTGAAACCATCGATCGTGCCGCGCAGGTTGGGCCAATCCTTGACCTTGGCGTAGTCGGCCTTGATCGCCTCGACATCGACCAGCGTCTTCTTCGCCTTGACCTCCGTCGCCTTCAGCTCCTCGCTGAGCCCCGTGCTGGCGTTCCAGCGATATCCGAAGACAACCGCCAGAATGATCAGCGCGATGATATACAGCGGCTTCTTCTTCTTGAACTCACGCTCGTGGCGGATCGACTCCGGCAGCAGCACGACGTTGTTGGCCGCCTCGCCCGAGGCCTGAATCGCCAAGCCCAAGGCGATGCTGAAGCTCGCCAGATTCGTATTCAGCAGATTGACGTTGACCTTGCTGGAGACCCCGATCTTGTTCAGCGACCCCAGCAGCTCGATCTTGTACTCCGGCAAGTTGTCGCGAAAGAAGCGCTTGAACCCGACCAGCTTGGTCGCGTTGCCCATCACCAGCACCTTCTCGAAGCGGATGTCAGCCTGCTGCGACTTGTAATAGCCGATCGAGCGGTGAATTTCACCCACCAGGTCCTTCAGGATGGGCTTCATCAACTGGAATATCTTCTGTGCCTGCTTGGACTTACCGGCTTTCACCTTGAGCTTTTCCGCCTCCCCGAACGGGATCTGGAACTTGCTCTGGATCGCCTTGGTGATGTCGTTTCCAGCGATCTGCAGGTTGCGAATCCACATCCGCGACCCGTTGATGATCACCAGATCCGAGTACTCGGCGCCCATGTCGATGACGACCCAGGCGCCCTGCGGCTCCTGGTCGTACATGACGAAGTTGTACAGCGCGAGTGGCGCGATCTGAATGCCGGCGATCTCGATGTCCGTGGCCTGCAGATTGGCCAGGAAGTTGTTCACGATCTCCTTCTTGACCGCAAACAGGTTGATCTCCAGCTCGCCGAATTCCTCCCCGTCGTCGATCTTCTGGTAATCCCAGATGACCTCCTCGATCGGAAACGGAATCTGCTGCTGCGCTTCCCAGCGCACCATATCGGGAATCTGCTTGGGATCTACCGGCGGCAAGCTGACCGAGCGATTGAACGTGCCATGGCCCGGGATCGAAATGAAGACCGATTCGGTCTTGATCCCCTTGCGCGCCTTGAGTCGGCTGAGCACCTCACGGACCTGCTCCTCCCGGTCCACCTCCTCCGAATCTTGCTGCTCGAACTCGACCAGTTCCAGGTCAGTGATTTCGAGCCTTCCCTTGATCTTCTCGAGCTTGACCGCCTTCAGGGAAGAACGCCCGACGTCGATTCCCCAAGCAGCCTTACTTCCAAGCATAAGCGTTTCCTTGAACGGCGTTGCAGCCACCCAGCCCTACCTGGGCAGAGCCCCGTAAGTCGCTAGTCCGGAAGGACTTATAGTTCGATACGGTGCGGTTGCGGAAGAAGTGTGGCAATGTTACAGGGGTTCCATGGCTTGTCAAGGTCAAAACGCCCACCCCCCCTTGTACGAGGGCCTCTCGGGCGCCCTCGCCCACAATGGTCTATCGATTCACCAGGCTGATAAGCAGATCGGGCGTGGGCTGTGTCCTATTTTTCCTGGCGGGGCGCGTGGTATAAATCCGGCGATGTCGATCGGTACACGAACCGTCTGGGACAGACTCGCGCGGCTGGATCCGCTGCTCGCGACCGAGGGCTACAACGCCTGCGAAGGCTACCGCTCGCGGGAGGAACTCGGCACCCTGGCCAGCGCGGAGGCGGGCTTCTCCCCGGCGGCCGGCGAACGCGTGCTCGACCTGGGTTGTGGCTGGGGCAAGATGACCCGATCCCTCGCCGCGAGCGGAGCACTTCCGCTCGGACTCGACATCTCGACCGAGATGCTACGCAACTGTCGCCGCCACAGCGGCGTCGACCAGCTGGTCTGCGCGCAGGCCGATCGGCTGCCGCTGCGCAGCGATGCGTTCGACAAGGTCTGGTCCCACTCGATGCTGATGCACCTGTCGCGCCAGCAGGTCGCGCTGGTCATCGCGGAGGTCGCGCGGGTCTTGCGACCGGGCGGCGCAGCCTGCCTGCACTTCAAGAACCGCCGCCACCCGAGCGAACTGCTGCTCGCGCTGCGAGCGGCCTGGACCGGGGGCTCCCGCCATCCGCAGCGCCGACGCGGCGTCGATCCGGGCTGGCTGGCTCGCACCGCGCGGCAGCACTTCGGCGAGGTCCGACTGGTGGCGGAGAGCTTTCAGCTGTTGCCGCTGTCGATCCCCAACCTGCCTTCCGACAAGGGCGACCTGGGCAGCCTCGGCATCCCGCCCAGCCACCAGGTCAGCTTCCGCCACTTGCTGTCGGAACAGCGCAGCGCGCAGGCGCGCCGCCTCTTCGACTGGTTGCGGGATCGCGCGAATACCAGCTGGCCCTTCCTCCAGGAATTCGCCAAGGAACTCCTGCTGGTCGTCAAGAACCCCCGGAGCTGAAGCGTGTCTGACAGTGGCCGGAAACCCGCGATGCTCCCCCTGCTTGCGCTGATCTTGCTCGCCGCGACCGCACTCGGCCTGGCCTCTTTCCGAATCCACAACAACGACATCGGCTACCATATCGCCTACGGGCGGCAGATGCTCGAGACACGGAGCGTGCCGCAGGTCAATCGCTTCTCGACGGCCAATGCGGGCCATCGGATCCACGACGACAAGTGGCTGTTCCAGCTGACCGTCGCGCTGGCGGATCGCGTCGGCGGAACACTGGCCCTGCAACTGCTGCGGCTGATCCTGGTCGGCGCGCTGGCCACGCTGATCCTGCTGCTGATCCGCGAGGAGCTCCCGCTGAGCGGTCCGCTGCCCTGGCTGGGCAGCCTGCTGGCGATCTGGGCCATGAGCGAGCGCTTCTTGCTGCGGCCGGAGCTGCCGTCTTACCTGCTGCTGGCCGCGATGCTCTGGCAAACCGAGCGCCTGCGCCGTGACCCCGGACGCGGCATCTGGCCCCTGCTGCTGCTGCAGGTGATCTGGGTCAACGTGCATGGCTACTTCATCCTGGGCCCGGCCATCGCGGGCGCGTTGCTGACGGCGACCCTGTTGCGCGGCGGCAGCAAGCAAGAGGCCTGGCGCTGGGGTCGCACCACACTGCTACTGATACTGTGCTGCTTCGTCAGCCCGGCCGGCTGGCGGGCGGCCGCCTACCCGCTGCTCACACTGATCGAACTCTACGGGCGTCGGGACCGGGCGCGCATCCACATCCAGGAGTTCAAGCCCAGCCTGATCCCCGAGCGGTTCCTGACCCACACCTACCTGCTCTACTGCTTCCTGCTGGCGGCGGCCCCACTGGCGATGCTGGCGGCAAGGCGGCGGCATCAAACCCTCTACCGCCCGATCATCCTGCTGGCCTTCATCCTGATGTCGCTCACCATCCGACGCAACATCGTCCTGCTCGGACTCGTCGGCAGCTGGATGCTGGTCACCAGCCTGGGCCGGCTCGAAGGTGGCTCGCGACCGGCCCGCGGCCTGGGCTGGGCCGCCCTGCTGGCGCTCGGTCCGCTCTTGCTGCTACAGCCACTGACCGACCGCCTGCACCTGGCCGAACACCGGATCCGGCGCCACGGCATGGGACTCTCCCGCATGGCCTACCCGGTCGCCGCCACCGAATTTCTCCAGCGCGAAAAGCTGACCGGCATCTACTGGAACAACTTCGAGATCGGCAGCTACTTATTGTGGCGCCACCCCGGCCAGCTACCGATGTGCGACGGCAACCTCAACGCCGTCCCGCTCGAATTCCAGCAGGACTACCTGGCGCTGCTGTCCCGCTGGATGAACCTCGAGGCCTATGCGCGCAAGTACGAGATCGCTTTCTGGATCATCCAGCACGGCCCCTGCGACACCCTGGACCTGATCGGGCGACTGTATCGCTCCCCCGCCTGGACCCTGGTCTATCTGGATCCACTGACCGTCGTCTTCCTGCCCACGCGTGACCCGCGCAGCCAGCGGCTGGCCGTGCGCCTGACCGAGCCGGCGGCCGGGCAATTGCCGACGCCGCGCCCGGCGCCGGGCTTCTTCCGCGCGAATCTACTCAGCTTCTCCCGCGCCAGGGTCCCGTTCGAGCAGGCCTACCTGTCGAAGCTGTACCTCACGCTGGGAAAACCCGAACTGGCGCGCGAAGCCGTCTCGGCCGCACTATCCGCCTGCCGCTGGGACGCCCGGCTGTTTCACCAGGGGGCGCTGGTCGCGCTGACGACGGGGCAATCCGAGCAGGCAGAGGCCTACCTGCGAGCTGCCCTGACGCTCAAGCCAGGCTACGCCTCGGCCCACTTCAACCTGGGGCTGCTGATGGCGCGCCGGCACAAGCCTGAACTGGCGCTCAGTCACTTCCAGCGGGCCTGGGACGAGGATCGGCTCACCGCGCGCTATGCGATCCGGCTGATCGAGTTGCGGCTGCA
>CAZMLI010000137.1:0-1876 GCA_964566865.1 uncultured Planctomycetota bacterium | reverse complement strand
GGAACTTAGGGAGCAAAAGGGAGATTGATGAAGCGGATTCTGTTCGTCAAATGCACCACTGATTTCGTCGCCACGACCTTCCCACTCGGGTTGATGTACCTGGCAAGCAGCCTGCGCGAGAAGCGACCGGACATCGAGATGAAGATCATCGATGTGCGCTTGCCGAACTACGACTTCGACTCACTCGAAGCAGCGCTGAACGAATTCGATCCGGATCTGGTGGGTGTCAGCGCCCTCTCGGTGGAGTTGCAAAACGCCGAGCAGATCGCGCGCATCGCCAAGCACCACAACGCCGAGACGACCGTCGTCATCGGCGGCCCGCATCCCTCGAGCGACCCCAAGGGCACGCTCGAGAATGAAGATTTCGACTTCGCCGTGATCGGCGAGGGCGAGATCACCTTCTGCGAACTGATCGAGTCGCTGGAGCAAGGGACAGACGGCAGCGATTTAGGCAAGGTGGCCGGCCTGGCCTGGCGCAACGATACAGGCGAGGTGCTGGTCAACTCGCCCCGCCCGTTCATCCAGGACGTCGGAGCGATCGCGCGACCGGCCTGGGACCTGGTCGACCACGAGTCCTACTGGTCCAACTGGTCGATGGCCAACCACGTCAGCAAGAATCACCGCTACGCCAACCTGTTCACCAGCCGGGCTTGCCCCTACCGCTGCACCTACTGCCACGACCTGTTCGGCAAGGGCTTCCGCGGCATGTCGCCCGAAGAAGTGGTCGACGAGATGGAGTGGCTGCAGGCCGAGTACCAGGTGACCCACTTCGAGATCGTCGATGACATCTTCAACGCCAATCTCAAGCGGGCCAAGGCGATCTGCCGCCTGATGATCGAGCGCGGCATCGATGCGCAGCTGTTCTTTCCCAACGGCCTGCGGACCGACATGCTGGACAAGGAGCTGATCGGCCTGCTCAAGAAGGCCGGCACGCACCACATCTCGGTGGCCGTCGAGACCGTCACGCCGCGGCTGCAGAAAGAGATCAAGAAGTACCTCAAGCTGGACCGGATCCAGGAGAACATCAACGAGTGCCGTCGGGTCGGCATCAATACCCGCGGCTTCTTCATGATCGGCTTCCCGGGTGAGACCGAGGAGGAGATCCGGGCCACGATCGACTGGGCCTGCCGCTCCAGGTTGACCAACGCCTTCTTCTTCATCGTGATCCCGTTCAAGGGCACGGAGCTCTACCGCGAGCAGGAAGCGAAAGTTGAGGAGATGGCGATCGACTACAGCTCGATCGACTACTGGACCACCTCCTACAACCTCAGCGAGGTCTCCAAGTCTCGACTCAAGTATCTCCAGCGCTATGCGCAGCTGCGCTTCTACGCCAACCCCATGCGGCTGTTCCGGATCATCCGCGCCACGCCCGATCCGATGGGCTACCTGCGCAGCGCCTTGCTCAACTTGGCCCGCTCGCTGACCAACCGCCAATGGGTGATGCCCGAGAAGACCGGCGGCTGGTGGCGCTCGCTGCTGTCGCGCAGCGGAGACCACAAGGGCGCCAAGTTTTACGAGGAGCCCGAGAAGGCGGAGCCCGAGAAGCAGAAGGAAGAAGAAGCCGAATGCGTCGCTGTCTGATTTCGCTCGCGCTGTTGCTCCTGTTCGCAGCCTGCGAAACCAATACGGACCGGCGCGTCACCACGCTCGACATGGGCGCGCACCGCTGGCTGTTCTATTACAATGCCAACGTCTACTTCTGCCCGGAACACCGGCACTACTGGTATCTCTCGCCAGCCGATCGCCGCTGGGTCGAGACCAACAAGCTCGAGCGCCACATCGACACCTCCTACAAGCCGTACAGCGTGATCAACGAGGCCAGCAACTTCCCCTATCAGAACCACCGGAAGCACGAGCGGGAAGCCAGGGAACAAGC
>CAZMLI010000136.1:5109-10971 GCA_964566865.1 uncultured Planctomycetota bacterium | reverse complement strand
TGAGCATCGAGCCGGCGGGGATGCGAATGAACCGCACGCCGACGTTGAACCCATAACGCGTATCGTCCTCGAGCGGCTGGACCCAGACGACCTTGCCGATGACCTTCATCTCGCCGATAAAGTCGGGGATGTCGAGCGTCAGCGTGACCTTCTCGCCGACGAACATCTCCACCTCGCTGAAGATCTGACTGCCTGACTCGCTCAGGTCCACCAGCTCGGAGTGGTCGATCTCGCCGCCGCGTTTCTTGTGTACATCGAGCAGCGCGTCGGCCACCGAGAAGCGCCCCGTCTTGCGGTGATTCGGCCCGACGTAGATCGGCAGGCCGTCCTCCGACTCCTCGAAGTTCGAGTTCACATCCGGCTCATCGGTGTAGGCCACCAGCGCGCGGTAACTGCCGGTGCCCAGCTCCTGATACTGCTGGTTCTTGACCGTCTCGGGCAGCTCGGTGCGCTGGGCGATCAACGCCTCGAGTCGCACAGGGTCGACCTTGCCGCCGACCGTGGGGAACATGCCGGAGTCGGATTTCATGTCGAGGATCCGCGTATCCAGCAGTTTGTCGAGGCCCAGCTTCTCGATCCGCCGGGCGTGTGTTTCGAGTGCGTGTAGACGAACCGGCTGCCCCTGTAACTGGGCCTGCAGCGCCGCGTGGGCGGTGCGGCGCAGCTCGAGGTCGCTGACCGACTCCAGTTCCGAGAGATCCAGGATTGCCGGGTCCGCCTGGGTGGCTTCGAGCGACAGCAGCAGGTCGATCAGGTCGGTCTCGAACCAGGCAGCCGAGGTGTCGTGGAAGATCAGTCGATTGCCACGGATCTCGTAGCCCGCTGCGTCTGTCTTTCCGCCCCGCTCGAACTGCAACGTCTTGCCATAGATCGAGTTGCGCAGTGCGCGGCGCAGGTCTGGCGTGGCCCGAATGACCACGCTGCGCCCTCGCTTCTGGAACAGCTTGTGGGCCTTGAGCATCAGCTTGACGTAGGCCTTGGGCACCGCGCTCAGCTCGCCGAGGTCGATCAGCACGTTCTTGTCGGCGGCGCGTTGGCTGCCGGCGATCTTCTTCAGCTCTTGTAGAAAACTCTCGAAGTCATCTACCTGGATCTCCACAGGATGGAGGAATTCAACGATTTGGGGCTCTGGAATGTCCATACGCGGGAAGTATAGCACACTGGATCCGAGTCAGTCGGATAGGCGCTCTCGAAGCCCCCAGGCAAGCCGTGTGGCCAGTGCCATGATGGTGATCTGCGGGTTCACCGCGACGCTGGAGGGTACGATCGAACCGTCCGTAATGTAGAGGTTGGCGACTTCGTGCATCTGGCCCGTCACGTCCACGACCGACGTCTTGGGGTCGACGCCCATCCGGCAACTGCCGAGCGGATGTTGAGCCGAGCTCTCGATCGCCCTGGCGTTCACTCGGGCGGGGTCGATCAGACCCAGCTGGTCGGGTGAGGTCAAGACCTTGGGTTCCTGGTGAAACGGCAGGAAGACCTCGCGGGCGCCGGCCTCGAAGTACAGCTCGGAGAGCAGCCGCAGGCCGCGAAAGAGCCGGCCCTTGTCCTCGCCGTTCATGCGGTAGGTGATCAGCGAGCCCATGTCCGGTCCCAGGCGCACGCGGCCAGTCGAGGTGTCGGAGATCATCACGCCGAAGGCTCCGAGGTGGGGCAGTCGCGCCACCCAGTCGCGGTTGTCCTGCGCGAATCCAGGCATGCCCGCGCCGATCACGCCCGGCGGCGGGAAGATGCTGATCAGCTTGATGCCTTCCTGCCAGAACTGATCGATGACGTAGCTCTGAAACGAGCCGTCCCAGCCGCGAACCTCGTCGTCGAACATCGCGTAGACTCTGGCCGCGGGGTGCACCGTCAGGTTGCGGCCGACCTGGCGGCAGCGCTTGGCCAGCCGGTTCTTCAGCAGCAACAGTGGGGTGTGGGTCGCGCCGGCGGTGAGCACCACCACGGGCGCTTTGACCGTCAGCTTCGGTCCGTGGCGTCCGCTCTCGCGGTCGCGAATGCGCCCGACCACACCGGCCGCCTTGCCGCGCTTGACCAGGATCTTCTCGACCCGGCAGTCGCTGTAGATCCGCGTGCCGTGCGCTTGCGCGGTGTCCAGGTAGTTCAGCGTCACCGGCCGCTTGGCGTCGTGCGGGCAGCCGAAGATGCAGCGGCAGCAGCCGTCGCAATCGACGACGTTGCGGTCGAGCGCGTGGCCCGACCAGCCCTTGGCGCGCGAGGCGTCGATCAGCTTGCGCACCGCGGCACTGTGCATGTTGTCCGGCACGCGGCTGACCTGCAGGGTTTTCTCGACCTGAGCGAAGGCCGGCTCCCAGCCCGCCTCGTCCAGTTGCGTCAGACCCAGCCCCTCGCGCCAGTGGGCCAGGATGTGATCCGGCGTGCGAAAGCAGACGCCGCCGTTGACCAGCGAGGAGCCGCCGACCGCCTTGCCGACCAGCAGCAGGATCGAGGGCGTATCGCCCAGGCCGATCGCGGGCAGCGCGCCCAGGTCGCGGTAGAGGTGACGCAGCGCTTCGGATGGCTTGAACTTGCCATACTGCTCGACGGTGTAGTGGCCACCCTCCTCGACCATCACCACGTCGATGCCCGCGAGGGAGAGCTCCATCGCCAGGACCGCGCCGCCACAGCCGGTGCCGACGATCACCACGCCGGCATCGACCGTGGTGTCGCGGGTCAGCTCGTGCCCCTGGATAATCATCGGGGTTCGGGGCGGTTGCGGCCCAGGCAGCCCTGCTCGCAGGCCAGCTCCGCCAGCACCTCGTCGCGCTCGTAGTAGTGCAGCGAGAGGGCGGTCTTGAACAGCATCAGCAGCAGTGGCAGCCAGAGCAACTTGCTGTGCTCCATCTTCGTCAGCAGCTCGCTGCGCCCCGCCTCGGACAGGCCGGTGAAGTGGCGCGGTCGCCCGGTGACCAGCAGCGGCGCCAGGTCCAGCACCTCAAGTCCCAGGCCCATACCGACGCGCTGATACCAGGGTGCGATCGACAGCCAGCGCGAGAAGTCCCCGCCCAGATCGGTCTGACCGGCGTGGTAGCGGCTGCTCGGCAGTGGCGGAAAGAGCGCCAGGCCCAGGCAGTGTGCGACCTGTTCGTGCTGCGGGTTCAGCGCCCGTGGGCTGCGTCCGGCGCGCCCGGCTTGCTGCCAGAGCCAGCCGCAGGTGGCCAGCAGATAGGCCAGGCCGCCGATCAGCAGCGCGGGGTGGCCGCGCGCAAAGACCAGCGCGGCGAGCGCCAGCAGTGGCATGCAGAAGATCACCCCGAGCCAGGAGCTGCGCTTGAGCTCGCGGCAAAACAGCAGTCCACCCAGGTAGGCGCCCAGCGGAATCAACCAGGCCACCCCGCTCGTGCGGGCGGACCAGCCCAGCAGGGCGGTCAGTGGCAGGCCGATCCAGCAGCCAGGCTGTCGGAGGAAGGGGCTGTCCGCTCTCGACGACACCAGCGCATAGAGGCTACCGGCGAGGAAGCAGGCGGGGAAGACCGCGGCCAGCGAGTGGGCGCTCATTCAGCTCGGAAAACCCAGCAGTGGTACGCTCTGACGGATCACCTCGAACCGCACCGGCAGGTATCCTCCCGGGTCGCCGTCCATCTGGAACGGCCGGCTCGCCGGGCCGCGCACGACCACCTCGCGGGCTCGGAAATAGACGTGGTCGCCGTAGTGGCGAATGCGTTTGAAGATCGAGCCGAACAGGTAACGCAGCAGGTCCCAGCGCCGCTTGCCCTTGAAGATGCAGACGTCGATCAGTCCGTCCGTCGGATCGGCATCGTAGGTCAGCTCGAAGTGCCCGCCGTAATTCCGGCAGTTGCCCATCATCACCAGCGTCGCCTCGCGGTCGACCACCGTGCCATCGATCTCGACTTCCAGCGCCGGCGCCTCGTATTCGTAGAGCTTGCGCATCACCGGCAGCACGTACTGGCTCATGTGAATCGAGCCGGTGCGCGCATCGGCAAACGTCTGCACGACGTCGGCGTCGAAACCGGCGCTGGCCACCGCGAGAGTGTAGCGCGCGGGCACGTCGCGGGCCAGCTGGGTCGTGCGAACCGCATCGATCCAGAAGACCTCTGGATTCTCGATCAGCCGGCAGAGTCCGGCGACGCGCCAGGGCAGGTTGAACTCGCGGGCGAGGATGTTGGCGGTGCCGGTCGGGACCAGGCCGACCGGGATCTGGTTCTCCATGTTGCCGGAGACCACCTCGTTGATCGTGCCGTCGCCGCCGATTGCCAGCAGCGCAAAGGTGTTCGCGGTCGCCTGTGCGGCGGCCGCGAAGGCGTCACCGGCGCAACGCGTCTGATGTATTTCGGTCGCGAAGCCGCGATAGCGCAGCGCTTCGGTCAGCGGGCCGAGCATCGCCTTGGCGCGGCCGCTGCCGGAAGTCGAGTTGACGATCAGCTTGATCTTCTGCATGGCGGGCTCTCCGGAAACAGGGGGAGGGCAACTTCAGCCTAGCCGTCTAGGGAGAGATGTCAAGCTGGGCATCGTCGTCGGGCAGGTCCGCCTGGGGCTCGGAAGCCGCCTCCAGCTCGGGTTCGTGGCCTGGGCCCGGAATCAAATAGATCTCACCGAACGCTTCTTTCTGGATCGCCTGGATCTGATACTCCTTCATCAGCTCGAGCAGCGCGAGAAACAGCCCGATCAGGTTGGCGCGATTGCCGCCCTCCAGCAGCTCGGCAAATCGCACGCGCCCCTGCGCGGTGGCGCACGAGACGATGCGTTCCATGTAGACCTCGATCGGCGTATCGTCCGCCACCAGTTCCATCGGCTGTTCGCGGCCGAGCGAGCTGAGCAGCCGGCCGTAGGCGGCGACGAGATCCCAGAGATCGGCCTTGATGTAGTCGTTGGATGGATCGGTGGGCGGCGGCACGACCTCCGCCGCATCGAACGGATGGAATCGTCGGTGGGACTGGGCCATCTCCATCTTGTCCAGCCGCTCTGCCGCCTCCTTGTAGCGGCGATAGGCCAGCAACTGGCGCAGCAACTCGCGCCGCGGATCCTCCTCGTCCTCCCGGCCGCGCCGGCTGGCCACGCGCGGCAACATCATGTTCGACTTGATCTCCATCAGCGTCGAGGCCATCACCAGGAAGTCGCCGGCGTTGCGGATGTTGAGCTGCTCGATGTCCGTGATCAGAGCCATGTACTCGGTGGTGATGTGCGACACCGGGATGTCGTAGATCTCGATCTCGTCGCGACGGATCAGGTACAGCAGCAGGTCGAGCGGCCCGTTGAACGTATCGAGGTCGACCTCGAAGCTCATAACGAGCGAATCCGCACCCAGAGGAAGGCGTCCTGGACCGCGTACTGCAGGTGGTCGAACAGCTCGTAGAAGGGTTGGATGTCGATGTACTGGAAGTAGAGCCCGGCCATCAAGGCGATCATGATCACGAAGCCCAGCCCATAACGGCAGGCCAGGTCCCACCAGTTCTTCAGCGGCTGGGGCAGCACGAAGCGCACCAGTTCGGCGCCGTCGCCGCCCGGGAGCGGCAGCAGGTTGAGCAGGACCAGCAGCGCGTTGACGAAGATCAGCCCGTAGAGCAGGTTGTAGGTCATTGCCTTGTGCTCGATGATCGGCGCCAGCAGTAGCAGGCTGCCGAAGGCCAGCAGGCCGAACAGCAGGTTCGCGGCGGGGCCGGCCATTTTCACGCCGAGATTCTGGTAGTCGTTCAGGGCGTCCGGGTTGAGCGGCGTCGGTTTGGCGCTGCCAATCGGCAGGCGGCCTTGGGTCAATACCAGCACGACCGCCGGGACCAGCAGCGTGCCGAACGGGCTGATATGCTTGAGCGGGTTGAGGGTCGCCCGGCCCTCGTCCGTGGCGGTGGGGTCGCCGGCCCAGCGGGCGCTGATCGCCTGGGCGAATGCGTGGACCGTGAGCGC
>CAZMLI010000136.1:0-5009 GCA_964566865.1 uncultured Planctomycetota bacterium | reverse complement strand
AATTTGCTATTAATAAGGTATATGATCTACAAAAGCCTGCTGACGACATCCCAACGGCTCTGCCGATCGACTGTCCTGGTCCTGCTCGTCTCCCTCACCGCGCTGGTCGGTTGCGAGGATGACAGCATTCCCGCCGCCAAGCGCAAGGTCATCATCGAACAGATCCGCCTGGGCAAGTTCGACATGGGCCGGGGCGTGTACCAGATCCTGTCGAGGCACTCGGGCAAGTGCGCCGGATTCGTCTATTCGCGCAACCGCGGCCTGGTGATCAACGCCGTCAACGCCCTGATGGGGCCGGTCAGCCGCAGGCAGATCCCGCAGGCAATCGAGCAGCTCTACCCGTTGATCGACGACGGCACGCTGCCAGGCATGATCAACGACACCCGGTCGATCCTCGGCATCCTGCACCGCGAGACGCCGGTGCTGCAGGCGATCGTCGATGCCTCGAAGGGCCCCAGTCCGGTCAGCGCCTCGCTCAGCATGCAGATGATCGGCCAGCTGCTGAGCTACCCCGAAATCGACCGCCTGTTCGACGCCTTCGCCAAGATGCTGCAGGTCGACGACGGCCGGATGATCGACGGCCTGCTGTCCTTCGCCTCCTCTGCCCTGCACGAGATGGGGAGGGAGATGCAGAATCAGGTCGAGACCGAAGAGGCCAAGAAGTCGCGCCGCTCGCTGGCGCGTGAGTTGCTGCGAGAGCTGGATGGCGTTTCGGCCGGTCCGTCGGTCGTGATCCCGCGGCTGGACGCTGATGGCGTGCCGCTGACCGAGACCGTCACCGAGAAGGACCCATACAAGGACTACGGCCAGCAGCCGGGTGGCGCAGATGGCGAGAGCCAGGTGGACTGGGACCTCGACGGCACCAAGGACGAGCTCCAGCCGAACACCGAGTACACCGGCGAGACCGGTGGCTTGCTGGGCGGTTTCCTGGACAACATCGAGTGGCCGGCCACGCTCGTGCTGGCCGTCAACAAGTTCACCGCCAAGGGCCTGACCACGATCGGCAGGTTGCTGCACAACGGCAAGCAGACCTACGCCGAGGATATCATGGGCCGTCCGATCGTCCTGATCGATCCGACGGAGCGCTCGCAGACGGTCAGGCCGACGATCCAGATGAACAAGACCGTGCTGGCCGTGCTGATGCGCAGCGCCGGCGAGGCGGTCAAGGCCGGCCTGCATTGCGAGCTGAGCACCTTCCTCAAGTTTGCCCTCGGCGACCGGGTGGGCAACGGCTACAGCGCGACCAACCCGCTGGCCGAGATGACCCACGCACAGCTCGAGCTGTTCAAGTACAAGCACGCGCCGAAGCTGCTCGACGCGCTCTCGATGACGCTGACGACCGATCCGGAGCTGGGCGAGGCGTTGCTGGCCAAGGTGCTGCGACTGGTCACCTTGATGAAAGACAAGAAGAAGGACAAGAAGGATAAAGAGGACAAGAAGAACAAGAAGAACCACCAGCACAAGATGCACGAGCACAAGACGCACAGCGACAACGGCAAGCACCTCGGCTGGTTCAAGAATGGCAAGGGCCCGCACAATGGCTTCGGCAAGAAGAAGCATGTGCACAAGCACAAGCACAAGAAGAAGGACGGCCACGGCCACGACGATCAGGGCAACGACGACGAGAGCGATGGCGACGATGACGTAGACGACGCCCAGAGCGAGATCCTGCAGAAGCAGAACATGATCCTGATGGACAAGATGTTCAAGGTGAAGGCGGCGACCGGCAGGTCCGCCGGCCGCGCGCTGATCGAC
This sequence comes from uncultured Planctomycetota bacterium, assembly GCA_964566865.1. Lineage (GTDB taxonomy): Bacteria > Planctomycetota > JACQVV01 > JACQVV01 > CAZANL01 > CAZMLI01. The sequence continues at coordinate 3,254 of CAZMLI010000136.1, read as the reverse complement.
GTGCTGACTCAGATGGGCGATCTGGGCAAGACGCTGCCCAAGACCTTCATCCCGATGTTCTTCTACCGCAAGATGGTGCGCGGAGACGACGGCGACGGCGACCTGATCGACCAGGCGCGTTCGATCCCCGTCGATCGGACCAAGGATGCCTGGTACAAGGACGAGAGCGGCCAGCTGATCGACAACCGCAGCTGCTTCCACCGCCTGGTCAACCTGGTCAAGACCACCAACGCCTGCAAGATCCCGGTGCTGAACAAGTCGCTGGCCTTCATCCATCACGAGTTGCTGGCCGAGCTGACCCCGGCCACCGCGATTTTCGTCAACGATTTGATGGTCAAGATCGGCCTCGGCAGCGGCGGCGACCTGATCTGCAAGGGTCTGCAGAAGCACGTGATCTCCCTGAAGGAGCTGACCACCAGCGGCGCGATGGACGCGCTGATTCCGGTGATGAAGGCCTTCAAGAATCAAGGCGAACTCCAGCTGTTCATCGACCTGCTGATCCTCAGCAGCCCGACCTATGAAGACGACGTACGGCCGGGTGAGGAGAACATGATCGAGATCCTCGACAGCGGCGCGCTCGAGGTCGTCATCGATCTGGTCAGCCTGGCCAACACCATTCGCATTCCGGGGACCAAGGACGAAGTGGTTGCCGACGTGCTGGTCGACTTCATCGCCGACATGCTCGATCACGACAAGCCCGTCACCAACATCTTCGGCGAGAAGCGTCCCGCCAAGATCTTCCTGCTGCTGGATGCCACCAAGAGCATGGATCGGGCGCTGAAGGGTACCCCCGGCGAAGAGGCCTACAAGAACCTGATCGACCAGGGCATCGACATCTTCCTCGACGTCGAGCACCATGATGGCGATACCCCGGACGACACCTCCGACGACTTCGACAGCGTCGGCAACAAGTTCATCGTGCCGCTGCTCGCGAGATTCCTCAACGTCGCCGCTGACGATCTGGAGCGCGATCCGACCAAGCGCGTGCAAGACCTCGAGCAAGACCAGCGCAACGTGGGCGACAAGTATCAGGAAGCGTCCTTCGTCGACATGGTCGAGTTCCTCGAGCTCTACTGCGAGAACGAGAACAAGCAGATCTTCGACGACGCGCTGATCTACTTCCTCACCCCCCAGGACAACGCCGAACAGAACCTCTTCGGCAGCTTGCTGGCCATCAGCGGCCTGATGCTGCAGACCCAGGCCGACAACAAGTCCCTGGGCACGATCATGGTCTTCGCCGGAAGAATCATCAATCCCCAGAGCGGCTACGCGCCCCGACTGATCAAGGGCGTGCTGGATATCCTGGAAGCAGACGAGGGCAAGATCCTGGTCGGCTTCCTCCGCCGAGGATTCAGCTCAAAGTCCAGTCTCAATGGCGAAAGCCCCATCGGCGTGCTGATGCTACTGGCCGGCCAGATCAAAGACCGCTGCACCGGCGGCGACGCACCCTTGACCGTCGCCATACTGCGCGCGCAGATCGAAGAGATCCTCAGGAGCATGTCACAGGCCGACGCGATGGTCTACATGGTCCTCAACCGCCTCGGCGGCCCCGGCGGCGGCAAGCGTCCTGACTTCAACAAAATGTATGCGAAGAAAAGCTACATGGGTCAGGCTTATATCTGGCAAAAGAAGGGCGGTCAGGGCGGCGGGGGGAAAGCAAAGCTGGGTGCGTTCAAGAGTAACAAAAAGACACTGCGGGAGCGGCGCTAGCGCTTGGGGTTAGGTGATCAGTCGCAGAATGTCGGGTCAAGTGAACTGGGATTGAGCTGAAGTCAACGCTCAAAATGTAGGAGTACGTAGCCCCTGTGTTGGTGACGGGGGCTATGGTCGTTAATGGCGCGAACAACACGAGAGTTTGGAGCCCGGTACATTGTCTCCGAGTTGATCGGACGTGGCGCCATGGGCGTCGTCTACCGCGCCTACGATACCGTCTTGCGTCGTGATGTTGCTCTGAAGAGACTGGCTGGTAGATCCAGTACCGAGAGACTGCGGTTTCTTCGCGAGGCGCGTCTTGCGGGATCCCTGAGGCATCCCAACATTGTGGGGGTCCATGATCTGGGTGAAGCCGATGGCAGTTGCTTCATTGCAATGGAGCTCATCGAAGGGCCGGGCTGGCAGGCGGTAGTCGAGCAACTGAACACCCGTGAAGCCACGAGCTTGATTGCGACCATCTGCGGCGCTGTGGGGTTTGCTCACTCGCGAGGAATCGTCCATCGTGACATCAAGCCCGGCAATGTGTTGCTGGACCAGATGAGCGTACCGTACCTGGCCGACTTCGGTCTGGCAGTGCAGCCTTCTGGTGGGATGTCGGAGCGACTGACTGCGAGCGGTGAAGCGCTCGGCACGCCTGCTTACATGTCTCCGGAGCAGATAGAGGGCAAGCTCGATTGCATCGGCCCGCAGAGCGATGTCTGGTCGCTGGGTGTCATGTTGTACGAGCTGATCACCGGCTCGATGCCGTTCGAGAGGAGTACGCTGTCTGCCTCGCTGATGGCCGCACTGAACGAAGATCCAGTTGCACCTCGGGTGCTGAATGGGTCCATCCCGCTCGACCTGGAAACCATCTGCCTGAAGTGTCTCGAAAAGGAAGCGTCACGGCGGTATGCGGATGCGCATGAACTGGAAGACGATCTTCTTGCGTTTCTGGGTGACAACGCCATTGAGGCGCGACCACCCAGCTGGGGCAGGCGAGTGGCCAGGCGTGTTCGGCGCGCGGGGAGATTTCCAACAGTGGTGGTGGTCTTGGCAATCTCTCTCGCACTCTCTCTCGTCGGCTGGCACGCCTGGCGGTCCGTTCAATATGCTACCGCCCTGCAGGAGGCCATGGCGCATCACAGTGCCTCTGGCCAGGAGTCACTGGTTGCGCAGGAGAAGAGACTGGAGCTTGCCAGGGATCATGCTCGCCAGGCGCTCTTCTATTCCAATCGCTCCGAGGCGGTTCGGCTGTTGAGCAGAATTCGCGCTGATCTGGCTGAAGTCAGAGGTGCGCGGCAAAAAAAGGCCCGGCTTTTGAAAGAGGCCCAGACCATCGCAAATGTCCTGTTAGGCCCGTTTGCAGATGGCAAGAGAGCTGTCGAAGAGGCGGCGCGCCTGGTCCACCGAGGTAAAGGTGCAGCAGAGAGTCCAGCGATGCGCCGGCTCAAGTCCCGTCTGGCAGAGGCCGCCAGGCTGACGAGAGAGATGTATCCCGATCACCCAGTCGTGCGGGCTTACGAAGGGTATTTCTGGTGGATGGTGGGCGAGCGTGAGCGTGG
>CAZMLI010000135.1:9478-11094 GCA_964566865.1 uncultured Planctomycetota bacterium | reverse complement strand
CTGCCGACGCCGAAGAACACACTGCGAAGGTTCAGGTCGGTGATGCCCGCGGCCACAGTGGAGGTCGCGAACGACTGGCTGCCGTTGAGCAGCGACGTACGACCGTAACGCGTCGTGCCTGCGATCCGATCGATGGCCGAGATGGCCGAGTCGACTGAATCCTGCTCCGCGTCGATCTGCTCGGCAGAGGTGCCTCCCGTGTTGAGGGCGAAGATCAGCGATTCGCGGATCCCTATCAGCAAGTTGGAAGTCTCGGAGAGCGCCGATTCGGCGGTCCCGATCAGGTTCGAGGCGAACTCTGTATTGTCGACGGCCTGCTTCAGGCTGGCGATCTGAGCCCGAAACTGTTCCGAGATGACCAACCCCGAGGGGTCGTCGGCGGCGGTGTTGATACGCAGCCCCGTGGACAGACGGTTAAGAGAGCGGTTTTGCGCGCCGTCAGCCAGGCGCAGATTGCGCAGCGCAGAAAGCGCTGCCGTATTGGAATTGATTCGAAGTCCCACTGCACATCCTCCTTGAAGTCACAGCTCGGGCGTCCTTGCCCGAACACAAACAATGACCCCTGAAGACTTTACAACGACAGGGGTCGTACAAGAGGACGCCTAGGAGGAGGAGCCAACCGGCAGAGAGAACCTCTACCGTCGATCTGCTCGCCCGCGCGCTGGCCGTGTTGCCACGCCCAGCTGGCTCCGAGACAGATCAATTGAGTCAAGTCGGACGCATGTCGCGCCGATAAACTCATGGCTCCTCCTTGAGCCAAATCCTATCAGTCAGTCGTTTCGGACGTCCATGTCCGAGTCAGAGAGTTCGGTGGGCCGCACCGCCCAGAACCATTCCGACATCCCTTCATCGGACCCTGGTCCTGAAACCTTTACTGTAATAAATGTTTTTTTTCTAACCCTCAGGAATCAAAGGTAGACTCCCAGCCCAATGCAGATCGTTACCACTCGTTTTGGAGCATTAGAGGTGTCCGAGGCGCAACTCTGGACATTTCCGGAGGGCCTGCTGGGATTCGGCACGGTCACCGAATATGCGCTGCTCGAGCACCCCGGCGGCAGCAGCGAATTCGAGTGGCTGCAGTCGGTCCAGCAGCCGCACCTGGCCTTTGCCCTGATCGACCCCCTGCTCTTCAAGCCCGACTACCAGGTCACGGTGCGACCGCTAGACCTCGGTTCGATCAACCTGACCGATATGAACAAGGGCCTGGTCAAGACCATCGTCGTCGTTCGCAAGGACCCGACGCGAGTCACGGCCAACCTGCAAGGCCCGCTGGTATTCAATCCTGAAAGCCAGCTGGCCAAGCAGCTGGTCCTGCTGGAGGGACACTACTCCACTCGCCACCCGATCTTCGAGGAGGGTGGCAAGGGCCAGACAGGCTGATGCTTGTTCTCAGTCGACAAAAAAACGAGGTGATCGTGATCGGAGACACGATCCAGATCACCATCGTCGACATCAAGGGCGACACCGTCAAGCTCGGCATCAGCGCGCCGCGCAACATCCCGGTGCACCGCAAGGAGGTCTGGGAGGCGATCCAGGCCGAGAACATCGAAGCGGGCCAGGCCGACGTGGCGGACATCAGCCTGCTGGATTCGCTGTTCAAGGACAAGAAAAAGGAC
>CAZMLI010000135.1:7291-9378 GCA_964566865.1 uncultured Planctomycetota bacterium | reverse complement strand
CCACGCAGGTGCAGTACATCCTGGAGAACTCGGGCGCGCGTGCGATCTTCGTCTCGACTCCGGAGCTGCTGGAGACAGTACGCGGCATCCGCGACCAGCTGCCCGCGCTGAAGACGGTGATCTGCTTCGATCCACCAGCGGAAATGCGGCAAGGTGAGCTCTCGCTGGCGTCGCTGCAGGAGCAGGGCAAGGCGGCCGAGGGATTCGAGTTCGAGCAGCGATCCGGCGCCGTGACCGCCGACAGCCTGGCCAGCTTGATCTATACGTCCGGCACCACAGGCCAGCCGAAGGGCGTCATGCTGACGCATGGCAACTTCGCCTCCAACGTGATCGCGTCCGGCGTGGCCATTCCGCTGGGATCCGAGGATCGCCACCTGTCCTTCCTGCCGCTGTGCCACGCCTTCGAGCGCACTGCGGGCTGGTACATGATGCTGCACAAGGGCGTCGAGATCTGGTACGCGGCGAGCATCGAGCAGGTCATCCCCTGCCTGCCCGAAGTTCGTCCGACGATCTTCATGAGCGTCCCGCGGCTCTACGAGAAGGTGCACACCGCGGTGACCGCCAAGATGGCCTCCGCAACCGGCCTCAAGGGCAAGCTCGCCCGCTGGGCGATGCGCACCGCAATGATCCGCTCCGATGTGGTACTGGCGGGCAAACCGGTCGGCACGCTGCTCGGTATCAAGCACGCCATCGCCGACAAGCTGGTACTGAGCAAGGTGCGCGACCGATTCGGCGGTCGGGTCAAGATGATGTGCTCGGGCGGCGCGGCGCTCTCCCCCATCGTGGCGCGTTTCTTCTTTGATGTCGGATTGCTGATCCTCGAGGGCTATGGCCTGACCGAGACCAGCCCGGTGGCCTGCATCAACCGGCCGGACAACTTTCGTTTCGGCACGGTTGGCCCGACGATTCCAGACGTGGAAGTCTCGATCGCCGCCGACGGTGAGATCCTGATCCGCGGCCCCAACATCATGCGCGGATATTATAACAACGAGGCCGCGACCAAAGAAGTGATCGACGCGGACGGCTGGTTCTACAGCGGCGATGTCGGTGTGATCGAAGACGGCCTGCTACGCATCACCGACCGCAAGAAGGATCTGCTCGTCACCAGCGGCGGCAAGAACGTCGCGCCACAGGTGCTCGAGAACCTGTTCAAGACCGATATGATGGTGGGCGAATTCGTCGTCTGCGGCGACGCGCGCAACTACCTGACCGCGTTGATCGTGCCGGACTTCGCCAATCTCGGCGCCTGGGCCGGTGCGCAGGGCCTCGACACCCAGGATCGTGCGGCGCTGCTGCGCTCGGACCAGGTCAATGGCATGTATCGCGAACGAATCGACGCGCTCTCGGAGCAACTCGCGCGCTACGAGACGATCAAGAAGTTCACCCTGCTGTCGGAGGAGTTCACCATCGAAGCCGGCCATCTGACGCCCACGATGAAGGTCCGGCGCAAGGCTGTGAACGAGCAGTTCCGCGAGCAGATCGACCAGATGTACTCCTGATCCTGCAGCCCCAAGCATCCTTCGGCTGCAGTCCGCTCGCCACGTCAAGAGAGGAATCGGGGCAGCCTGAGCCGAAGCCCAGACCGCCCCCCCTCATTGGTGTTCCGCTAACTCAACAGGCCCAGGACCTGCTGGGGTACGATGTTCGCAGAAGCCAGAGTAGAGAGGCCCGCGGCAAACAAGACTTGCGCGCGGGTGAACTCCGCCACTTCCTCGGCGAAGTTCAGGTCTCTGATCTGCGACTCACTGGCAGTCAAATTCTCGATGGCGACCCCCAGCGAACGAACGTTTGGCACGAGGTTCTGCTGCTCTACTGCACCCAGAAACCCGCGCTGCCGGTTGACCTGATCGAGCGCCGCATCGACGATCGCCAGGGCGTTACCCGGATTGCCATCCAGTGCATTGGCACCTCCAGCGGTGATCGTGGACAGAAAGCCCCCGCTCTCGCTGGTTGAAGCCCCGCCGGAAGGCAGGGTCGGTGTGCCAAGCGAACCGCTCTCGAAGTTCCCGATACCGATCCTGATCGAGTCGAATCCACCTGCGCCCGTGCCCAGCTGGAAGTTGACCCCACTGCGGCGCACGCCAAAG
>CAZMLI010000135.1:0-7191 GCA_964566865.1 uncultured Planctomycetota bacterium | reverse complement strand
GAATCGACACTGGAAGTCCTGAACTCGGACCCGCCGTTGAGCAGGTTGGCCCGACCGAATCGCGTGGTATTTGCGATCCGGTCCAGCGCGGCAACCGCCTGATCGATCGTGTCCTGCTCGAGTGCGAGCAGGTCGGGATCGCCGGTCTCGTTGAGCCCGGAGATGATCGAAGCGCGGATGCCCACCAGAATGTTCGAGATCTCGGACAGGCCACCTTCGGCCGTCCCGACCAGACTGCTGGCGAACTGGGTATTTTGTAACGCCTGCCCGAGACTGCCGATCTCTGCCTTGAATTGATCGGCCAGCACCAGACCAGACGGGTCATCTCCAGCGCTGTTGATGCGCAAGCCTGTCGACAACCGCTGCAGCGAACGCTGCTGGGTCGTATCCGACAGACGCAAGTTGTTCAGCGCAGTCAACGCGGAGATATTCGTATTTATACGAAGTCCCATGACTACAAACTCCTCCCTGAATTGGTTAGACCCGGGCATCCTTGCCCAAGCGACGATCAGGCCACGCCGACTACCGAAATCTAGGTGCGCTAACTTCCGATAGCCGACAGAGGCCGCAAACGACGCAGCAAGTCAGGATGAGGGAGGGTGGAGACACCCCAGATGGAGTGTCCCATCGATGCGCGAACAAACCGGGCAGTGGGTCCCGGTGGCCATTGCTGGCCCCGCATCGATCCGATTTTGATGTAAAGATCACGATCCCGAGGACCGATAACCAAATCAGCAAATGACACACGGCTCCTCCCTGAGCCAACTTGCTACTAGCTATCCTGAACCTTGCACGTTCAGGATAGTTTTTTAGGCAGGCATGCCAAACTGACAATGCTTTGCCTTGATCCCGATATCGGCCGATTACTGGAGATCTTTAGTCTTTTCCCGAAAATTATTTCAAATCTCCTGAAGCCGGACTTAATAGACCCATGAGCCAGTCACCGATATGGAGCCCGAGCAAGACACGGCGCGCCCAATGCAATATGTCTGATTTTGCCGCATCCAGGGCCCCTGAAGGGGTTTCCGACTATGCGGCGCTCTACGCCTGGTCCGTCGAGAACATCGAGGATTTCTGGGCAGCCATCTGGGAAGAGGCCCAGATCGTCCACAGCGCGCCCTATGAGAATGTTCTCGATCCAGCCATGCCGGGCGCGATCTGGATGTCGGGCGCCAGGCTGAACTTCGCCGAGAACCTTCTGCGGCACGACGGCGACGACCTCGCCCTGCTCGCCTTGTGCGAGCATCGCCCCCCCCAGCGGCTGAGTTTTGCCCAGTTGAGACATGAGGTGGCCCGCTGTGCCGAGGGCTTACGCGCGGCCGGCGTCACCGTAGGAGACCGCGTGGCCGGCTACTTGCCCAACGTGGCGCAGAGCGTGATTGCCATGCTCGCCGCCACAAGCCTAGGCGCAATATGGTCTTCCTGCTCGCCGGACTTCGGCCTGAAGGGTGTTCTGGATCGCTTCTGCCAGATCGAACCGCGCGTGCTGTTCGTCGCCGATGGCTACCAGTACGGCGGCAAGCCATTCTCGGTCACCGACCGCGTCCGTCAGATCACCGAGGCCCTGCCCAGCCTCGAGCAGGTGGTGCTGATTCCTTTCCTGAGCGACCAGCCGGACCTCAGCGGAATACACAAGATCAAGCTGTGGAGCGACTTCCTACCCGATTCACCGCCCCCGCTGCGCTTCGAGCAGCTCCCGTTCGATCATCCGGTCTATATACTCTACTCCTCAGGCACGACGGGCGTCCCGAAGTGCCTGGTTCATGGGGCGGGCGGCACGCTGCTGCAACATGCCAAGGAGTTGATGCTGCACTGCGACCTGCGCCGCGGGGACAATATCTTCTACTACACCACCTGTGGCTGGATGATGTGGAACTGGCTGGTCAGCGCCTTGATGGTCGGAGCCACGGTCACGCTCTACGACGGCTCCCCCGCCCATCCGGACCTCAATCGGCTGTGGGACATCATCGACGAGCACCAGCTGACGCTCTTCGGTACCAGCCCCAAGTTCCTCGGCACTTGCCGCAGTCAAGACCTCTCACCACGCACCAGTCATTCGCTGGCCAGCCTGAAGACGGTGCTCTCGACCGGCGCCCCGCTACTGCCCGAAGACTTCGACTGGGTCTATGCGGAGGTCAAGCAAGACCTGCAGCTCTGCTCGATCTCCGGCGGAACCGACCTGATCTCCTGTTTCGCGCTGGGTTCACCGATGTTGCCAGTCTATCGAGGGCAGTTGCAGTGCCGCGGTCTGGGCATGGCCGTCGAGGCCTTCGACGCGGACGGAAAACCGGTGCGGGGCGCAAAGGGCGAGCTGGTCTGCACCCAGCCGTTCCCCTCGATGCCCGTCAGCTTCTGGAACGATCCGGGGATGTCCCGTTATCGACGGGCCTATTTCGAGCGGTTCGAGGGCGTCTGGACCCACGGCGACTATGTCGAGATCACCGAAGAGGATGGCGTGATCATCTACGGCCGCTCGGACGCGACCCTCAATCCCGGCGGCGTTCGCATCGGCACGGCCGAGATCTACCGCCAGGTCGAGACAATGGAGGAGGTGCTCGACAGCCTGGCCGTGGGGCAACCCTGGCAGGACGATGTGCGCATCGTGCTGTTCGTCATCCTGCAACCCGGCATCCAGCTCGACGACAGCCTGCGCGACAAGATCAAGCGGCGCATCAAGTCCGGCGCCACCCCGAGACATGTGCCGGCAAGGATCCTCCAGGTCAGTGACGTGCCCTACACCATCAGCGGCAAGAAGGTCGAACTGGCGGTCAGCCAGATCATCCAGGGCACCGAACCCGCCAACAAGGACGCGCTGAAGAACCCCGAGGCGCTCGCGCTCTACCGCGATCTGGCAGCGTTGCGATCTTGAACGTGAGTTCAACTCGATGAAGGACGCGCTGCGAAACGCATTTCCAGCCCTCTCCGCCGACCAGCTCGAACGGCTGCTGCAGGACGACGGCCTGGCCTGCCCCCTCTGCTCGGCCTGGGTCCAGCTCGACGCGATGATCGCCGCCGGTGGACCGGTCTGCGGTGGGTGCGAGACACGTGTCGAAATGCCCGGCCCCGGCCACAGTACCCAGCTCGCCCCTGCGCCCAGCCCGCAAGACCTGGGCCAGCCGATCGGCCAGCCCGCGGACGCCACTCTGCCCGCGCCACTGATACCCGGTGACGGCTCGCTGCCCGAACGCATCGGTCGCTACCTGCTGCAGGAGCCGGTCGGTAGGGGCGGCATGGGCGTCGTCTGGCGTGGCTACGATCCGGAACTGCAACGCGAGGTCGCGGTCAAGATCTTGCACGCGGGCGGCGACCATGTCGATCGCGAACGCTTTCGGCGCGAGGCGCGCATCGCGGCCTCGCTGGATCATCCCGCGATCGTGCGCACGCTGGACGTCGGCACCGAAGGACAGGAGCTGTACATCGTGCAGGAGTTCGTCAAAGGGATCAGCCTGGCGCAACGGCTCGAGCACTGGCGCCCGACGCCTGACGAAGCGGTGTCGCTGCTGTTGCCGCTCGCCGAAGGCATGGCCTACGCCCGCGAGGCGGGCGTGATCCATCGAGACCTCAAGCCGGGGAACGTGATGATCCACGAGGACACGGGCGATGCACGCATCACTGATTTCGGCCTGGCCCGGCGCCTGAACGAGGACTCCGACCTCTCCGTCACGGGCCAGATCATCGGCACGCCGCGCTATCTGGCGCCCGAGATGCTGGAGCAAGGCGTGACGCTGACCCATGCCGCGGACATCTACGGACTCGGTGCGATCTTCTACGAGTTGCTGACCGCCCAACCTCCGATCGCCGGCGAATCACTGGAGCAGATCCTGTTCAAGGTCAGCCTGGGCGAGATCATCCCCCCACGTACGCTGCGGCCGGAGCTGCCGCCACCGATCGAGGCGATCTGCCTCAAGTGTCTCGCGCGCGATCCCGCGGAGCGTTATGCAACGGCGGACCTGCTGGCCGAAGACCTGCGCTGCGTGCTGGACGATCGGCCGATCAGCATCCTGCCGCCTCCCCTCCCCGTCACCGGTCTCGCCGGCAGCACCCTCGGCAGCGTGCAGCTGATCCGTGAGCTGGAACAGACAGCGCACGGGGTGTTTTACCAGGGGACCCGGAGCGAGACGGGCCCCGTGCTGGTGCAGGTATTGCCGCCGCTGCGTGACTTTCGCGGGCAGCAGCGCAAGCTGGGCCCCGTGCTCGATCTCTCGCATCCGAACATCCTCGAGATCTCGGCGATCGAAGAGACCGAGCAGGGCTACACGCTCTTGATCAGTGCCGAGCAGCAACTGCTCAGCCTGGCGCAAATCCTGCGAGAGCAGGGGCCGCTCGAACAGGCACTGGCCGTCGCTATCCAGCGCCAGTTGCTGGCGGGGCTATCCTACCTGCATCAGCAGAGCCTGTGCCATGGCCAGTTGACGACGGCCTGTGTGATGCTCTCCCGGCCAGGCCAGCCCGACCAGTATGTCAAGCTGATCGAATCGGGGCTGTGCGCTGACGACCGGCCCAACCCGCCCACGGCAACGGACGACCTGAACGCGGCGCTTGTAATATTCCATCAGCTGCTGGCCGGCGGCGAGGCGGGCGATCCGACCCTGCCCTTGTCGCAGGCGCGCCCCGACTACCCGTTCGATCCGCGGCTGCAGCCGCTGCTGGAGACGCCGAGGCAGAGCGCGGCTGCCAGCGCCAAGGCGCTGCCCGACCTGCGGGGCCCCAGTCCGCTGCATCACGCGCTCCGGCTGACGCCGATCTGGCTCCTGCTGCTGTACATCTGTCTGGGCCCGCTGATCGTGCAGCGTCCGGACGGCACGCGCATCGTCCAGCTCTCGCCGACCGCGCAGCGGCTGAACCCCGGCGACCGGGTCGTCGCACGCGGGTTGATCCAGTGGGCCCTGTCAGGTCTCTACCCGCTGCCACCGATCGGGCACACCCCGACCCTCGAGCCCCCCGCCGAACCGGACCTGGAGCGATACGCCGACTACTGCCGCGAGCGGGGCGTGGCAACGCAGGCGCGCGCGGGGCGCCAGGCGCCCGGGATGGCCTGGATTCCCGCCAGCAGCGGGCAGGCGGAGTTCTGGATCGACCGCCGCCTGGTGACGCAGGGGGCGTTCGGGCTGTTCATCGACGACCTCCAGCGCCAGTTTCCGGACCGCACCTATCGCACACCTGCCGGCTGGAAGTCGCCGACCACCTCCGCGCAAGGACTGTTGCCGGTGGTCGGCCTCAGCTGGTACGACGCGCAGTTGTTCGCGAGCTGGTCGGGCAAGTCCCTGCCGACCGATGCCCAGTGGGCCGCCGCCGGCCCCGCCATCAAGCGGCTTCGCAGCAGCGGCACCGACTGGGAATGGCTGCGCGACATTCCAGCCGGAGCGCCGCGGCATCGCATGATCCGCGGTGGCGTGCTCGGCGCCTCGCCCAGGACGCAGAGAACCGACGCGCTGCCCGCAGCCCTGCGCCGACTCGATGTCGGGTTCCGCTGCGTCCAGCGCGGGAGAGGCTGAGATGTGTGGCATCGCGGGACTGGTCACCACGGGCGCGGGCGATCCGCTGGCAGGTCGCGCGGCGGTCCTGCGCATGGTCGCGGCCCTGCGCCATCGCGGTCCCGACGACGAGGGACTCGAAGGCGTGGGGCACAATGGGTCGGTCTGGCTGGCCAATACCCGACTGGCCATCCAGGATCCCAGCGCCGCCGGCCACCAGCCGATGACCGATCCGGAGACGGGCAACTGGATCGTCTTGAATGGCGAGATCTACAACCATCTGCTGCTGCGCGAGCAACTCACCCGCCGCTGGCAGTCGGGCTCGGACACCGAGACCCTGCTGGCCGCCTACGCGCGCTGGGGCAAGTCCTGCCTGGATCGCCTGCGCGGGATGTTCGCCTTTGCCATCTGGGACGCCGGGGCCCAGCGGCTCTGGTGCGCCCGGGATCGTCTGGGGATCAAGCCGTTCTATTACCATCAAGGCGACCGCAGCTTTCTGTTCGCCTCGGAAGTCCGCGCCTTGCTCGCCTCGGGCCTGATCCCGGCCCGGCTCGATCGTCGCGGTCTGGCGGGCTACCTGCGTTACGGCTCCCTGCCCGATCCGCTGACGCTGGTCGACGGCGTGCGCGCACTACCCGCCGGCCAGTGGCTGGCGCTGGACACCGACCTGTCGATCACGCGACAGACCTACTGGCAGCCAACGCGGATCTCGGTGGGGCCACGCAACGACGGACAGCTCGGGTCGCGCCTGCGCGAATCTCTTTCGCGCGCGGTCGGCGAGCACCTGCTGGCAGACGTGCCGGTCGCGACCTTCCTCAGCGGCGGGATCGACTCCTCGCTGGTCACTGCGATCGCCGCCACCGTCAAGCAGGACCCGCTGCAGAGCTTCACCCTCGGCTTTGCCGACGCCGCGCTCGACGAATCCGAGCAGGCCGCCGTCGTGGCCGGGCAATACGGCACCGATCACACTCGCATCCTGCTCTCCGCAGATGAGGTATCGACGCAAGTCCAGGCCGCCGTGCGCGCGATGGACCAGCCGAGCATCGACGGTATCAACACCTATCTGGTCGCCGGCGCGGTGGCGGCGGCAGGGGTCAAGGTCGTGCTCTCGGGCCTCGGCGGAGACGAGCTGTTCGGCGGCTACCCCAGCTTCTGGGACCTGCCCTGGGCACACCGCCGGGCACCCTTGCTGGGACTGCTGCCCCACTGGCTGCGCGCCCGCCTGGCGGGTGGCGGCCCCAAAGGCGCACGCGCCGCGGAGATGACCCGGCGCGGTTTACCTTACCATGAACGTTATGCCAGCCTGCGCGCCCTCTGGCCGCTGGCGGAGTTGCTGCGCGCGGACCAGGCGACCGACATCCCGCTGGGCGAAGACGCCGCCGGCTTCAGCCTCTCGACCCGTTCGAGTCTGCTCGAGCTGACCGGCTACATGCGCAGCGTGCTGCTGCGCGACGCCGACGCGATGAGCATGGCGCACGGCCTCGAGTTGCGCGTGCCATTTCTGGATCACGAGCTGGTGACCCTCTGCCTCTCCAGCGATACGGCCAGCCCCAGCCGACGCGGCCGCCCCAAACCGCTGCTCGTCTCGGCGCTCGGCGACCTGCTGCCCGCCGGGCTGGCGGAACGCCCCAAGCAAGGATTCATCCTGCCCTGGCACGACTGGATCGCGGGCCCACTCGCCTCGTTCGTTCGCTCGGGCCGGGAGGCGCTGGCGGCA
>CAZMLI010000134.1:5314-11146 GCA_964566865.1 uncultured Planctomycetota bacterium | reverse complement strand
TAGTCGGTGACCTGGCCGCCGGCCTCCTCGATCAGCAGGCTGCCCGCGGCGACGTCGAAGCTCTCGAGATGGGCCTCCCAGAAGGCGTCGTAGATCCCGCAGGCGACGAAGGCCATGTCGATCGAGGCGGTGCCGCAACGACGCAGTCCGGCCACTTCGAGGAACAGCCGATTGAAGGTCTCCAGGTTGTTGAACGGGCTGTCTGCGCGCACGTAGGGAAAGCCGGTGGCGCAGAGGGCCTGTCCGGGGTCGCTGGTGCTGGAGACCTCGCAGGGCTGATCGGAGTGGCTGGCCAGGTGGGTCTGCGGACCCAGCGGAGTCCAGACATGCCGCGTGGCGCCGCCGCCGCGCACGGCGCTGAAGGTCTCGCCGAGCATCGGTAGATGCACGACGCCGACCTGGACCTGGCCCTCGACGACCAGCGCGATCGAGATCGCCACGAAGGGGTGGCTGTGGGTGTAGTTGACCGTGCCGTCGAGTGGATCGATGATCCAGACCCTTGGCGCTTCCAGATCTTCTCGAGTCTGCTCTTCGGCGAGGATGCCGTCGTCGGGGTAGCGCTGGCGGATCTTGCCCACGATGAACGCCTCGGAGGCGCGATCAACCTCGGTGACCGGGTTGCGGTCGCCCTTCATCGCGATCTGATCGGCGCGCAGCCGGCCCCAGTGTTCCAGCAGGATCTCACCGGCCTGGCGGGCAGTGCGCAGCGCGAAGCGGCGCTCGGCGTCCATCATTTGCGCTTGATCGTGACGACGGTCCAGCCGTCACCGGACTTCTTCAAGCTGACCGTCCACTGAGGCTTCATCCCGGTCGACTCCTTGTGCGTCACGCGGACCTTGAGGGTGGCCGAGTTGCCCTTGATCTGGATCTCGCTGATCTCACCGATCGAGACGCCATACTTGCGCCTGTCGAAGTCGGCTTGCATCGCGGCCTTGAACGGCGCGGGGTCGACCTGCGAGGATCCGCCGCAGGCGCCAGCCAGCAGCAGCACCAGGACCAGGGTCGAGAGCAGCGTCAGTCTGAGGTTCATCGGGATCTCACGAGGGGTGGAGGTGTTCGGCGATTTGCACGGCGTTGAGCGCAGCGCCCTTGAGCAGCTGGTCCCCGCAGAGCCAGAAGTCGAGCTGGTCGGGGCGGTTTTCGGGCTGCCGGATGCGGCCCACGCCCACCGCATCTCGCCCGGAGGCGATCAGCGGCATCGGATAGTGCTGCGCGGCCGGGTCGTCCTCGACGATCAGGCCGGCGGATTGCCCGAACAGCTGACGGGCCTCGTCGACGCTGATCGGCCGGTCGAGCGTGACGCTGACCGCCTCGCTGTGGGCCCGTTCGACCGGTACGCGCACACAGGTGACGCGCACCGAGAGCTCGGGCAGGTCGAGGATCTTGCGCGACTCGAGCACCATCTTCTGCTCCTCGCGCGTATGGCCGCCATCGAGGAAGGAGTCGACGAAGGGCAGCACGTTGTCGGCGATGCGGTGCGGGAAGCAGGGGCCGGCCGCCAGCGCCGGATCGGCCTGCTGGCTGCGCAGCTCGTCGATCGCCTTCTGACCCGCGCCCGAGACAGCCTGGTAGGTCGAGACGACCACCTCGCGCAAGCCGTAGTGCTTCGCCAGCGGCGCCAGCGCCAGCACCAGGATGATTGTCGAGCAGTTCGGGTTGGCAATGATGCCGCCATGTTTGGACAGCGCGGCGGCATTGATCTCGGGCACGACCAGCGGCACCTGCGGGTCCATCCGGAAGGCGCTGCTGTTGTCGACCACCACGCAACCATGTTCGGCCGCCCGCGGCGCGAAGGACTTGCTGATCGACCCGCTGGCGGAGAACAGCGCCAGCTGCACGTCCTCGAGCGCTTCGGGCTCCAGCAGCGAGACGGTCAGCTGTGTGTCTCGGTAGGGGAGCTGTGTTCCGGCCGAGCGCTCGGATGCCAGTGGCAGGATCTCGTCATCGGCAAAGCGCGAGCGGGCCAGCACATTCAGCATCTCTCGCCCGACGGCGCCGGTGGCGCCCACGACTGCGATCTTCATGCCCCATATTCTAGCAGGGTTTTTCGCGGGCAGGTAAGGGAGGGCGAGGCACGCCGAAAGGAACCATTTCGGGTTTTCCCTGGCCACAGGGCTCGTAGGGCGGGGGCTTGTCCCCCGCCGGAATAGTACGGCCGGAGCGGCGGGGGACAAGCCCCCGCCCTACAGCGTTTTGGAGTCCGTCTTGGTTCGCAGCTTTGGCTAACCAGCAACCCAGTCGCCTGATTTGCCGCCTGTCTTTTCGAGCAGGCGAATCTGCTCGATGCGGATCTCCTTCGAGAGCGCCTTGCCCATGTCGTAGACCACGAGTGCGGCGGTGGAGACTGCTTGCAGCGCCTCCATCTCGACGCCGGTGCGGTCGGTGGCCTTGACCTCGGCTGTGATATCGAGCGTGCCGGCCTCGGGGTCCGCTTCGAAGCTGACGCCGATCTTGTCCAGTCGCAGGGGGTGGCAGAGCGGAATCAGCTCGGAGGTGCGCTTGGCGGCCTGGATCGCGGCGATGCGGGCGGTGCCGAGCAGCTCGCCCTTGGGCGCGTCGCTGGCGAGTAGCTGGGCCAGCACGCCCTGGGGAAAGAGGACGCGTGCGGTTGCGCGCGCGGTGCGGGTGGTCGCGGGCTTGTGCCCGACGTCGACCATCCGGGCTTCGCCGGTCTCACTGATGTGGGAGATCGGGTTTCTTGGATCGTTTGGGGTTGATGCCAATGGTGGGGCCCAGTTGTTTGATGCGCTGGCGGACCAGCGGATTCTCCGGGTTCTGGCGATAGGCGCGACGATAGAGCTTCATCGCGCCAGGAAAGTCGCCGTTGTTGAAGCTGGCGTCGCCTTGGCGCACCATGCTGTCCGCGGACTGCTGGCAGCCTGTCAGGCAGATCAGCAGCAGCAGACAGATCAAGATCAGCGGGCGTGAGTTCACACGCCCTCGCCGACGGTGGTGGGGCGGCCGATGCTCTCCAGCTTCTTGCGCATGTCGTCCTTGTTGATCGATTTGATGTAGACCTCGTCCGGGTCGACCAGGCCGCGCTGGACCAGCGCCAGCAGCGCGTCGTTGAGCTGGACCATGCCGAACTTGACGCCGGTCTGCATCGCGGAGGGGATCTGATGGGTCTTGCCGTCGCGGATGTTGCTGGCCACGGCGGGGGTCGTGATCAGGATCTCGAGTGCGGCGACGCGGCCCTTGCCATCGGCGCGTTTGAGCAGCGTCTGCGCCACGACGCCCTTGAGCGAGGCGGAGAGCATCGTGCGGATCTGGCCCTGCCGGTCGGCGGGGAACTGGTCGATCAGGCGATCGACCGTCGAGGCGGCGGTAGTGGTGTGCAGCGTGCCGAAGACCAGGTGGCCCGTCTCGGCGGTCTCGATCGCGATCTCGATCGTCTCGAGGTCGCGCATCTCGCCGACGAGGATGATGTCGGGGTCCTGGCGCAGGGCCGCGCGCAGGGCATGCTTGAAGCTCTGGGTATGGGTGTGCACCTCGCGCTGGTTGATCAGGCACTCGAGCTGCGGATGCACGAACTCCACCGGATCCTCGATCGTGATCAGGTGTTCTTTGCGTTGCTTGTTGATCAGGTCGATCATCGCCGCCAGCGTGGTCGACTTGCCGCTGCCGGTCGGGCCGGTCACGACGACCAGGCCCTTGGAGAGGAAACACAGATCCTTGACCGCCGGCGGCAGACCCAACTCGTCCGCGGTCATGATGCGCTCGGGGATCTGGCGCAGGACGGCGCCGACGCCGTTGCGGTCCATGAAGTAGTTGACGCGGAAGCGCGCCAGGTTCTTGATCTCGTAGGCGAAGTCGGTGTCGTGGATCTCGTCGAACTCTCTCTTGTTCCGCTCCGGGCAGATCTCGAACAGGATCCGGCGCAGCGCCGCATCGTCGTACGGGTCGGGGTAGCCTTCGAGCGGGGACATCTCTCCATGCACGCGAACCTTGGGCGCCAGCCCGGAGGTCAGGTGGATGTCGGACGCGCCGACCTTGACCATCATGTGCAGCAATGCATCGAATTCAGCCATGCCGTGTTTCCCTCAGGTAGTCTGCTTGAACGGTAGCCAGATGCGGAACTGGGTGCCCTTGCCTTCTTCGCTGGTCAGCTCGATGGTCCCGTCGTGTGCCCGGATGATGGTCCGCACGATGGCCAGTCCGAGCCCGGTCCCGTTGCGCTTGCCCTTGCTGAAGAAGGTCTCGAAGCAATTCAGCCGGGTCTGTTCGTCCATGCCGCAACCCGTATCGCTGAGGTTGATGGCAATGCCGGCCTTGTCCTCCTCGACGCGGATGGTGAAGGTGCCGCCTTCGGGCATCGCGTCGCGTGCGTTGTTGGACAGGTTGAACATCACCCGGCTGATCTTGTCGGAGTCGATCTCGAGCTCGCCGGACCAGTTGAGCTCCAGTACCAGCTTGATCTCGGCCGCGTCGAAGTCGGGCTGCAGCACCTCGATCAGTTCGTTGATGAAGGTCTCGATCGAGACCGGCTCGCACTTCAAGTCGGGCACGCCCTTGCTGAATTCCAGCAGCTCGTGGGTCATGCCGACCAGGCGGTCGATTTCCCGGACGATGATCTCGGAGTAACGCTTCACGTCCGGCGCCTTCTCCATGATCAGCTCGGCGAAGCCCTTGATCGCGGTCATCGGGTTCTTCAGGTCGTGAATGATCGCGCTGGCCATGCGCCCGATGGTCGCCATCCGGTCGGCCTCCAGGCGGGTTTCTCCGGCGCGCACATGCTGGTAGGCCGCCGCCGCTTGACTGGCCATCATCTCGAACAGCCGCTGGTCTTTCGCGGTGAACTGGCCCTTGCCGCGCTTGTTGATCACCTCCAGCACGCCGAGGATCGCGTCGTCGGTGCGCAGCGGCGCGGCGAGCACGGAGCGGGTGATGAACTGCGTGCGTGTATCGACCTTCTGCGAGAAGCGGGTGTCGGACGAGACGTCGTTGACGATCAGGCATTCGCCGGTCTTGGCCACCCAGCCGGCGATGCCCTCGCCGATGGGCAGTGGCGGCAGGTTCATCAGCATCCGCTCGGGGCCGCCGCGAACGAGAATGAAGTTGAGATGCGTTCCGTTCTCGTCGACCAGCAACAAGCTGGCCGCCTCGGCGTCGGTCAGGTCGCGGCAAATCTGCAGGATCTCGTCGAGCAGCGAGGAGAGCTCGAACGGACGGCGCAGCCGCGTGGTGATCTCGAACAAGGCCGTCAGCTCGTCGACCTCTTGCTTGAGCCGCTTGGTCTCCTCCAGCTGCGGCCCGGCCTCCCCGAGGGGCGCGTTCATCGCCGTCCCTTGATCACCAGTTCCTGGTGCTCTCCGATGAAGCGGTAGCTGCCATGGCCGTTGCCGTCGCCGCAGTCGGAGAAGTACAGCGTCGGCTGAATCTCCCACAAGATGGTGACGAACTTGGTCTTGCGGGTGCCCTCGCGACAGATCGGTGGGAGGAATTCGATCTCCAGCTCGGCTTCTTCGCCGGCGGTCAGCTCGCGGTTGATGTTGATCCGGAAGACGAAGCGCGAGGAGGTGATCATCTTGTCGAGGAACGCCTTGCGTTCTTCTCGCCGGTTGACCAGGTCGAACTGGAGGAAATCGAGGCAGAGGGGCTTGCCGGGGGCGGTGATTTTCAGGCACAGCTTGGCCTGCTGCCCCTGGACGATCTCCTCGTCCTCGGGCTGCACCGCGAGCCGCGCGCCCCGGACTTCCGGGCTGCTCTTTTTCTTAGCCCCAAACAGGGACGAAAATAGCCCCATCACCTCTCCCTCCAGACAAAATCGCCGGAAACCTATCACAAGCGGCTCTACGGCGCAAGCCACCATCAGCCACTGGTCTGCCCGTCCTT
>CAZMLI010000134.1:0-5214 GCA_964566865.1 uncultured Planctomycetota bacterium | reverse complement strand
GCGATCAGGTTGTGGGCGTCGCCCATGCCTTTCCAGGCCACGCCGAACTTGAGCACCTCCTGGCGCAGCTTGTGAATCACCGCGTCGAGCCGCTTCTGGGTCATCAGCTGGACGGCCTGCTTGTAGGCCAGCTCGATCTGCTGGAACTGCAGAGCGACGCGTTCCCTGTTGGCTTCTTCGGGGTCGGGGCTGTTCGAAGGCGCGGGCGGCGGGCCCTCGACCTGGTTCGCTTCGTTCTGCTTCTTGATCTCTTCGTGGTCGAGGTGGCTCTTGATGGTCAGGCCGGTCGCGAACAGCAGGGCCAGCAGCGTGGTGACGACGAAGACCACCTTGAAAAACTTCGGCATCTTGATCCGCTCGCCCATCTCGATCGCGCGATAGGCTTTGCCGGCCGATCCACTCAACTCGATCAGCGACTTGGGCCCCTTGGCCGCCTGCGTGGCCGCATCGACGGCGTCGGCCTCGGCCGCTTCGTCGCTCATCTGGCCGACGAGCTCGCTGTAGCTCATCTTGCCGACGGTCTTCTGCTTGCCGGCAGGCTTCTCGGCGGACTTGCCAGCCGCGGGCGCGTCCTTCGGCGGCGGCGCGCTCGCCCGCTTCGACTTCTTCGACGGCGCGGCTGTCGCGGCGTCACCGAGCACCGCCGCGTAGTCGATCTTGGCCATGCGCGAGGCCGACTCCTTGGGCAGTTTCTCGATCTCCTCGGCCAGCGCCTTCATGCTCTCGTAGCGGTCATCCGGTTCGACGCCGAGCATCTTGGAGATCACGTCGGCCGTCTCGTTGGGCACCGAGTGGTTGTTCTTGCGGACCGATGGCACGCCGCGCTCGGTCAGTTGCGTCAGCAGATCCGCCGGCGACTTGCCCTTGTAGGGCGGGGTGCCGGTCAGCGCGTGATACATCGTGCAGCCGAGCGCGAACATGTCGGAGCGCTCTTCCAGGCCGTGCGCCTCGCTGACCTGCTCCGGCGCCATGTAGAGCGCCTGCAGCCCGCCCTTGCTGGCCATGAACCAGCGCTCGACGATGCTGTCGTCGAACGGCACGGCCAGTCCCTGCAGCCGGGTGTGGCCGTCGGTGGTGATCAGGATGTTGGCCGGGCGGATGTCTCCGTGGATCAGGCCGTTCTCGTGGGCGTAGCCCAGCGCGTCCACCGTCTCGGCGAACATGCGCATCGCTTCTGGATAATCCAGCGGCTTGCGCCCGCGCAGCTTGTCATGCAGCGTCTCGCCGCGGATGTGCTCGGTCGCCAGGTAGTAGCAGGACTTCGACTTGCCCAGCGTGATGATCCGCTGGATGTGGGGGTGATCCAGCTTGGAGGCCGTCTTGGCCTGGTCGAGCAGCTTCTTCTTGAAGCTCGGGTTGAGCATGCGCGCGGGATCGAAGATGCGTACCAGGATCGAGCGGTTCTTCTTGTGGTCGGCCGCGAGGTACAGGTCGCCGAGCGGATCGGAGCCGAGCTTGCTCTCGATCTCGAACTCGGCATACTTGTCGCCCTGGTGCAGCTGCGGCAGCGGCTTGGCGGTCTTCTTGGTGGCCGGACCCGAGGGCCGCTTGGGGGCCGCCTCCAGATCCTTGACCTCGATCAGCACACCCTCGCATGCCGCACAGGTGAACTGGCCGGGCTGGAACTCCGGCACGTTGTAGGCCGCGCCGCAGGCGGCACAGCGCGCCACGGTCTTGCCCTGGGCGCGCAGCACGGCGAGGATCTGGTTGGGTCGCAGGTGCCCTTGGGCGACCATCACCTGGCCGATCGGCAAGGCGGGCTTGCCGTTGTTCGACCCCTGATGCTGAATCTCGAGCGAGTCCTCGACCTGTTCGAGACTGGCGAACTTGAGCCGCTGGGCGATCTCGCCGAACAGACCCTGCTGCACGCTGTAGCCGCCCTTGAGCAGGGCCACCACCTGATCCTTGGTCAGGTAGCCCTTGTGCGCGAGCAGCTCGCCGATCGAGGGCACCTTCTTGCCGGCCTGTTCGTAGCGGTTCTGTAGCTGTTCGACCTCGTCGAGCTGGTCCTGCGTGATGAAGTTGGCCTTGACCGCCAGGGAGCCGACCATCATCTTCTTCAGCGTTCGTTTCGTCGCCCGTGCCATCAGTTGTTTTCCACAGCAGAATCGCGATAGAGGCAGACGCGGTTGCGGCCGCCATCCTTCGCCTGGTAGAGGGCCGTGTCCGCCTTCTTGATCAGGCTCTCCCGGCTGTCCTCGCTGGTCAGCTCCGAAATGCCGACGCTGACAGTGACGTCGTGTTTGATGTCTTCATGGAGAAAAGCGGACTCGCCGATTGCCTGTCGGATGCGTTCGGCAACCTTCTCGCCGATCTCGATCGGGGTGTCCGGTAGAATCACCGCGAACTCCTCCCCGCCATAACGCGCCGGCACATCCTTGCCGCGCACGACGCACTTGACCCGCTCGCCCGTCAACCGCAGGATGGCATCTCCTGCCTGATGGCCGAAGGAGTCGTTGAACTTCTTGAAGTGATCCAGGTCGAACATCAGCAACGAGAGCGGCTTCTCCAGCCGGCGGCTCTTGCGGATCGTCTCCGACAGCTTCTGGAAGAAGTAGCGGCGCACGAACAAGCGGGTCAGGTTGTCGACCGTCGCCTTCTCGTAGAGGTTCGCGTTGGTCAGCGCGATCCCCGACTGGTGCGCCAGGATCGTCAGCAGCTCCTGGTCGTTGCGCGAGAAGAAGCGACCATCGAGCTTGTCGGTGACGTTGATCGCGCCGATGATCTTCTGTCCGGGGTCGATCTCGCTGGTGCGCGCCAGGATCGGCACGATCAGGAAAGAGTCGGTCCGGTAGCGCGGGCGGCGCTTGGTCTCGACCCCGTCGGGTATCTCTTGCGTCTCGGGGTCCGGCACCAGCAGCGGGCTGCCCTCGGCGACGACCTGGCCGGTGTAGCCCTGGCCGACGTCGAGTTCGATCTGCTGCCAGAACTCCTTGGGCAGCCCGATTGCATAGGCCATGCGCAACTTCGACGTCTTCTCGTCGAGCAGCATGACGGACGCCTTCTGGCACTGAAAGATGCTGCAGGCGAAGGTGACGGTCTCCTTGATGATCTCTGCGGACTGCAGATAACTCGAGAGCCATTGCGTGGCGCGACCGAGCGAGCGCAGGTTCTTGCTGAACTGCTTGGGCTCCTCGTAGGTCGCCATCGTCTCGATCGCGACCGCGGACTGCACCGCGATCTTCGACAGCAGGCCCAGGTCCTCTTCGTTGAAGGGTTGCGTCAGGCTGAAGCTGTCGAGCTGCAGGACGCCGAGAATCCGCCTGCCCCGCAGCAGCGGGACGCAGATCGTCGACTGCACCTCCTCGTCGATGCTCGACAGGCCCAGACGAAAGCGCTCGTCGCTCTGCAGGTTGGTCGAGAGGATGGCCTCTCGCTTTTTGACCACCTCTTCGATGATGGTGCGGGAGTAGGACTGCTTGCCTTCGACGCGACCGCCCGGCTTGCGCCACGAGATCTTGTGCGTCAACTGGGGGCGGCCCTCTTCTCTGAGCATGATGAAGCCCTGGTTGGCGCTGAACTCTTCGAAGATCGCCGTCATCAGCCGCTCGAGCAACTGATCCATGTCGAAGGTGTCGTTGATCGCGGCCGCGATCTTGCACAGCGTCATCAGGCGCTGGTGGCTCTCGGACTGGATCTCCTGGGCCTGCATCTCGCCGATGTCATTCAGCATCGCCTGCGAATCGGGGAAGCGCCGCTTGCGGGAGAGGATGGTGGACTGGCCCTCGATGTCCTGCACGGGCTTGCTCGAGACCTTCGGCGCGGGCGTCATCGTGTCGTCAGAGAACAGCATTATCGT
Organism: uncultured Planctomycetota bacterium; assembly: GCA_964566865.1. Lineage (GTDB taxonomy): Bacteria > Planctomycetota > JACQVV01 > JACQVV01 > CAZANL01 > CAZMLI01. The sequence continues at coordinate 1,415 of CAZMLI010000134.1, read as the reverse complement.
GCCGGCGATCTTGATCATGTCTCCGTGTTGCAGCTGCGTGGTCTGCGTCACCTTGTCGTTGATCCTGACCTCTCGCGAGAGGTCGAGGTTCGTCAAGGTGTATGCCCCGTTGTCACTCGTGATCCTGGCCTGGTTGTCGGCGATTCGGCGGTCCTTGATCCGCACGTCGTTGCTCGAGCCGGTGCCGATTCCAGCGCTGTTCCCCAACTCGAACGTCTTGCCCATGTCAGGACCCTCGACGATTACAAGCTGAGGCATAACTTTCGAACTCGGTTTTCCAGATGGCCATCACACATCGCGCGCGCAGGCGCCAGATCTAATGCGTATAAGATATCGGATTTCCGCAGGAGGGTCAAATACGCGCCCGCTCCAAGAAAACGGGCCGCCTCACGCACCGGGGATGCTGGTCCTGCTGAAAACTTCGATGAGCAGGTAGACGCAGCCGCAGATCAGGGCGACGCCCATCGCCGAGACCAGCCAGTATTGCAGGCGACAGACCAGTGCCTTGTCCTTGATCATCAGTTGAACGCCCAGCAGCAGCACGATTGGCGCGAGGAAGCTGTACCAGGAGCTGCCGAGGGAATAGCTGTAGCTGTAGCTGTCAGGGGACGGGGTGACCTTGACGATGCTGCTCAACACGTCACCCAGCTTCTCGATCGGCATCGGCGCATTGCTCATGCTGCTGCCCGGGGTGAACAAGGCTTGCACGCGGGGAATGCCCGTCACCAGCAGCACCAGCATGCAGAGATAGACCACCAGCGCCAGCACTGTCCGGTGCCAGCTCTCGCTCTCCGGGGTGGTCGGCGGTTTGACCGGTTCCGCTTCGGGTTCCGGCTCCTGCGCTTTTCTCTTGGCCTGAGGACTCATGGGTCCACCTCCGCTTCGACCGGCTCTGGATCCGGCGCGTCGCCTGGTGTGTTTGACTGCTGATCGGCGGCTTGCGCGATCAGGCGGTTGGCTTGCCAGCGTGTGTAGTCTTCGAACTGATGGATGTCGTCGAACAGGTCGGCTTCGCGCACCCGTCCGGCCAGGAACTGCTGGGTGATCTCCGTCGCGGGACAGTCGGGGGCCAGCGCGTGCATCCGATCGACCAGCGCGCGAAAATTGCCGAAGGCGGTCTTGGCGCCGACCTCGGCCATGGCGGCATAACAAAAGTCCGCGTGGGAGATGCGCAACTGAATCCAGGGGTCGGCCAGCACCAGGTCGAGGTGGTACTCGACCGGCAAGTTCTCCGCGATCTCCCTGGCCTCTGCTTCGTCGGCGGCTTTGACCGGTCGGGTCGAGATGTAGCTGTCGGAATCGGTCGGATTGAGGACCTGCTTCGCCACCGTGTCGCGCAGCATCTTGCGGTCCTCGGGGTTCTCCAGCTTGACCATTTCCCTGAAGTTCTTGCTGCGGGTGAAATCGTGATCCGC
>CAZMLI010000133.1:5881-11241 GCA_964566865.1 uncultured Planctomycetota bacterium | reverse complement strand
GATCTGTACGGGGGGTCCTGGGTAACCGGGACTCCTACCGTGCCCCCTCCCTTGAGACGCAATCCGAAGGGAGAATCAGCTGACGAGCCAGGCGCCTAGCTGGTCCGGCGGGCCCGGCAGCAGCAGGACGATCGCATCTGATGGCGCGGGCTCACGCGTGACGCGCAGGGTGCTCGGTCCTGTGAGTGAGAGGCGATCGCGAATGGCTGCGGCGACTCCGCCGAAAGTCATCCTCGCGTTGATCTCGCAGAGTGGGTGGAAATCGCGGTGGCGGAAGGCGTCGATCGTGACCGGGCCCTGGTAACCCGCCTGCGCCAGGCGCTGCACGACGCGCGCCAGCGTCTCCCGCAACGTCTGATCCTCAGCTTCGGACAGCGCGGCGGGATGGCCTATGCCGTCGAATGCGCCGTCGGCGCTGACCAGTAGCTGGTGTGGGGCGCGGCCCGAGCAGCAACCGAAGTCGGCCTGGCGTTCGAGCCAGGGCTCGAGCAGCAGCTCTCCGTGAGTCGCCAGCGCTTTGTGGATTCGTCGTCGGGCGGTGGTGTCGGGCGCACCCGCCCCTCGGATTGTGCCCCGGCCCGCAGCCGAGTAGGGCGGCTTGAAGACCCAGGCGCCGTCGAGCTCGCTCGGGATTTCGCTGACCATGCGCGCGCCGGGCAGGGCCAGACCCAGCGCGCTGGCTGTCTGCAAGCCGAAGCGTCGGTGATTGACCGGTCCCGCGTCCGCGTCGGCCCAGGCGACCCGCGCGTCTGTGGGGCGCGCGCCCGAGATCAGCTGCGGTTGCGGCAGGCCGGTGTCCGGCGGAATGCGTTCGGGCGCGACGGGCGCGGGCGTCCAGAGCGGCTCGCCTTCTTCGGCGAAGACGCGCATCAGCGTGCCGGCGGCGGAGATCAGGCTGCGTACGCCGGCGGGTAGCGTGACTCCGGCCCAGACTGCCTCGCAGTCCAGGTTGGCCAGGATCATCTGCGCTCCCTGGTGGCTTCGCCGAGTAGCCGGATGAACTCGGCATCCATCCCGGCGGCTTCGCGGCCGGTGGGGTGGAAGGTGCGGCCCTTGGCCAGCGCGGCGCGCAGCGGCCAGGTGACGTTGTCGCAGTAGGCCTGCCACATGCTTTGATTCGCGGGCTTGAGCCGCTCCAGCCAGACCCAGCCGAAGTGCACGTGGCCGATCTCGTCCTGGTGGATCTGGTCCAGCAAGGCGGCGGTCTTCTCGTCGCCCGCCTCGCGCGCGGCCGCGGCATAGTCGGTCGTATGGTCCAGGTTGGCATTCTCGAAGGTCAACGCCATCGCGCAGACGAAGCGCAGCGGTGAGGTCAGGGCTGGGGTCTTGCCCCAGAAATATCCGCTCACCGGATGGTCGCCGAGTTGGACCTGATAGTCCGCCAGCCGCGCCAGGTAGAGCGCCACGTGTCCCTGCTCCTCGGCCAGGATCCGCAGCAGTCCTCGGCGCATTTCGGCCGGCGCCTCGGGAAAGGCCAGCAGCGCCCAGGCGAACAGCTCGACCGCCTGCAGCTCGTGGTTGGCGAAGGCGTGCAGCAGGCGGGGACGTTGCTGCGGATCCTCCATCGCGCCGATCGCCGGGACGCGGGTCGCTTCGCGAATCTGTAACTCGGGTGGGCGGCCCGGCGCGGTCAGCCGCAGCGCTTGGCCGCGGTCGGTATCGGTCAGATCGGGCGGCGGGGGAGTGAGCTTACCGGTGAGCGTCTGGGCCTCGATCAGGGCCAGGGCAAACTCGCGGTAGGTCACTCGTAGGCCGGTATCCAGCCCAGCTTCTTCAAGCGCGCGATGCGGTCGGGCTCGGCCTTGGCCAGCCAGCCGATCTTGCTCAGCTTGCGATAGGCCTCGGCGAAGTGGTCGACCGACTCCTCATCGCGCCCGAGCGCCAGCAGGCACTCGCCGAGCTCCTCCTGCAGGTACCCGTCGTCGTGCACCTCGAGCAGCTCCTGCTGCTGCGTCAGCGCCTTTGCCAGTTCTCCCAGCGAGCGCAGGGTGCGGCCGATGCACCAGCGGGCGATATGCACCGGCTCTCCCTCTTGCCCGCGCGCGAGTCGGTTGGCCAGGCCCTTCTCGAAGCAGTCCAGCGCCTCGGTGTACTTCTGCAGGTCGTGATAGGTCCAGCCCAGGTTGTTGTACAGCGTGCCACCCCAGCCCCGGGCACGCTCGCTGCCGGTCTGTTCGACCAGCGCCAGCGCCTTGCGCGTCCAGTCGATCGCTTGATCCGGCGCTGCGGCGATGGCGACCATATGGGCCGCATCGATGGCGAAAAAATCCTCGCCTGCTTCCTGCCCGAGCGCGAACGCCTCCTCGAACAACGGGATCGACTGTGCCTTTTCGCCGGCCGAATTGTAGGCCCGGCCTCGCTCGAGCAGGTAGCGGATCCGGGACAGCGGATCGCCCGGAAGCAGCTTTTCGACCTGGTCCAGCGTCTGATGCGCGGCGTCGAAATCGTCCTGTAGCCCCTGGGCCCGGCCGATCTGACTCAGTAGCTGCGCGTGGTAAGCGCGGTCGTCGGAGGTCTCCGCCGCGGGCAGCAGCTCGCGGAATTTCTGCTCAGTTCCGGCCGGATCGCCGTGGTCCCACAGTGCATCAAAGTCTGGCTCGCTCATCCGGCCCATGCTAACCCCCGCCCGACGCTCGGGCAACATGTTAGGATGTCTGCATGGCGCGGCGCGACCGGAGCTCGTCGACGGGGTGGCTGCTGCTGCTGGCGATGCTGGGTGTGTGGGGCCTGGTCTGGTACGGTTGGCGCTCCCAACCGACATTGCCGTCTGCGCCCTCCGTCAAGAAACCAACCACCAATCCTGGCCCCTCCGAGCCGATCGCGCGCCGGACGCGCCCACCCAGCGTCACACCGTCAACACGCCCGAAGACGCCCCGCGTTGCCCCGCCCAAGCTCACCAGCCCCCCGCGGACGCCGAGCCAGCCGAAGCCGATCAAGGAACTGGATCTGCCGCTGCTGTTCGCGCAGATCAACGGCTTCGTGCGCTCGTTTCGATTCGAGCTGGCGCTGGAGAACCTGCGCACGGTGCATGCCGTCGCGGGCAGGTCCGCCGATCGCGAGCGGGTGGCGCGGCGAATTGAGTGGGTCGAGGGCTATCTGCAGCTGCTCGACAAGCTGATCGTGGCGATCCGCTCCGGGCCGCTGCGAGGGCATCGGCTACGGATCGAGGGCCTCCGGCAACTGGCGGTCACGCTGGTCGACGCCAGCCGCGGCGGGTTCCGCGCGGCGCTGGCCGACAAGGGCTTCGTCGGGGAACTCTGGGGCAACATGCCCTATCGGCAGCGCTGGGGGCTGATCGCGCAGATGCCCTGGAGCGGGGCCGAGTGGCTGCGCATTGCGCGGCTCTCGCGGGACCTGGACGACGCGAAGCTGGCCGAGAAGAGCCTGGTCCGGGCCTGGGGCGCGAGCAAGTCGGTTCGCCCCGAGGTCGGCCGGCTGCTCTCGTCATACCGCGGAAAGCCCACGCCGGACGGTGGCTGGGTGCTCTACCGCGGCGCGCTGGTCACGCCGGAGGTGCGGGAGAAGCGGACGCGCGGGCTGGTATTATTCGAGGGCCGCTGGGTCACCCGCAAGGAGCGGTATCACCTCGTGCGGCATCATGTCAAGCAAGGCGACCGCTGGATCCCGCGCACGCCCGAACAGTTGATCCGGGCCGGCTACAAGCAGGTCAACGGGCGCTGGATGTCCCGACAGCAGCGCGCCAGCCAGACGCGGGACTTCAAGCATCCCTGGCGGCACAGGACCGAGAACTGGCTGGTCGAGACCAACATCAGTCAGCAGTTCGCGCGTCTGGCGGGCGCTGCGCTGGAGTCGGCCTACGTGGCGCAGAAGGCCTTCTTCGGCAAGGAGCCGCGCGGTCGCAAACGCTTGACGATGAAGATCTGGAAGGGCTACGAGGACTACCGGGGCTATTGCAAGAAGATCGGCAACATGTCCAACCTGAACGCGTCCGGTTTCGCTCCGAGCGAGCCGCGCACGGCGGTGGCGTACGACAAGTACAAGAGTCGGACGAGCTTGATGCGCACGGTGATCCACGAGTCGACCCATCTGTTCTACGGGGTCGCGATCCGCCGTAGCGCCCCGTCCTGGATGGCCGAGGGCATGGCCACCTACTTCGAGGGTTTTCGCCTGTCCAGCAGCGGGCAGCTGACCTTCGACCACAAACCCGCGAACCGCCTGCGGCTGCTGAAATCGGCGCTCGAGAGCAACCAGACCTTCCCGCTGGAGCAATTCAGCATGCTGCGGGTCCATGACCTGCTCAATACCAACTCGACCCGAGCGCTGGTCTTCTACGCCCAGGCCTGGGGTTATTTCTACTTCTTCAACAAGACCGAGAATCCCCGCTATCGCGCGGCCTTTCAGAAGTACTGGAAGGGCCTCAAGCGCGGGGCGGTGCCGAAGCTGAAGAAGCTGCTCGGGGGAGACTACGCGCCGGTCGAGCGCGACTTCAGGCGCTTCATGCGCAAGCAGTAGTGGTATCATGCCCGACCATTCACCTTGACCCATCCACACCGAGGAGAATCTCCATGCCGCGCCGAATGATGGTTGCGCTCGTGGGGCTACTGTTGCTCGCAACCGCGACGACGACCGCCCACGCGCAGTCGAAGTACGAGACTCGCAAAGCCGCCAAGCTGGCCAAGCCCTGGATCAAGAAAGCTGGCTGGATCCTCGACTACGACAAGGCGCTGGAAGAGGCCAAGAAAAGCGGCAAGCTGATCTTCGCCTACTTCTCTCGCTCCTACGCAAAGTGACCGCCTTGTGATCAGCTGGAGCGCCGTGTGCTCTCCAAAGATGAGTTCGTCAAGTGGTCAAAGAAGTACGTGCTGTTTCTGCATCTGACCACCCGGGTCAAGACCGACAAGCATCAGCAGATGCTGCGCCAGAAGGGCGGCAAGGGGTTTCCTTATCTGGTCTATCTCAATAGCCAGGGCACGTTTCTGGCCCAGAACAAGGGCAAGCGCGGCATCAAGCTCTTCAGCGACACGGCCAAGGAAGCGCGGGCGATCCAGGACAAGCTGGATGAGCTGAAGCAGAAGGCCGCCGGCGGCGACGCGGCCGCCAAGAAGGAGCTGTTTCTGCTCGACCTGAAGATGGGTGCGCTGGCAACCGCCGAGGCCATCGAGCAGGCCCGGGAAGGGATCGACCTCTCCAACGACCAGAAGCAGCTCGTCGAGGGCAAGCTGGCCGACCTGACGATCGCCGCCAAGTACGAGGAGTTGCGTTCGCTGCCTCGCGCAAAGCGGGAGGCAGCCATGCAGGAGACCTTCTATCGCTGGGCCAAGGAGGGCAAGCGTCCGGTCAACAAGCGGGTCTGCCTGAACTTCTGGTACTGGTCCTGTCAGGGTGCCAAGCAGGCCAAG
>CAZMLI010000133.1:0-5781 GCA_964566865.1 uncultured Planctomycetota bacterium | reverse complement strand
AAGGGGCTGTTTCCGGGATCTCGGATTCCGGGAACAGCCAGGCATGACGAGCGTCCAAACCAGTCGGTTCCCTGATCTCGAGTCCGGAGCAAGCCATGGTTTCTCATCGCCCGAAGCTGGTTGTCATCACGATCCTGATCCTGCTGATCGGCGGCGGTCTGGCCTGGGCCGACGAGCAACAGGCGAAGTCCTTGCTCGAACAGGGCAAGCGGGCGGAGGCCGCCGGCCGGGGCAACCAGGCCTACCGTCACTACCAGCAGATCTTGCGCAAGCACCCGACCAGCACGGTGGTGGTCGAGGCGCGCTACCTGTCCGCGCTGTACCAGTTCAAGCGGCGCAGCTACTGGCAGGTGTCTTCCGGATTGCAGCCTGCTCTGGCGAACAAGAAGACCCCGCTCTCCCCGCTCTGGCGCTTCCGCTATCAGTATCTGATCGCGCAGGCCTGGGTCTTCAATAACAATCAGGCCAACGCGCAGAAGGTGCCCTACCTGAAGCAGGCGATCGCCCATCTACAGCGCACGCAGGCAACCCAGGCAGCGCTGGACGAGGCTTTCTTTCTGCTGGCGCGGGCCCATGCAGGCCCGCATCGTTACACCACGCGCAACCCGCGCAAGGAGGACGCCAGGCGGTTGAACCTGGCGATCGAGGTCTACCAGAAGATCATCGCGGCCAACGCCGAGCGAGGTGATCGGGCGGCGCGCGCGCGCTTCGAGCTGGGCGCGCTCTGGGCCCTGCACCTGCGCAACCTGAAGAGCCGGAGCGGTTTCTTCAAGCGCGCACGGACCTACGACTTCAGCAAGACCGGCAAGGACTACGACGCCCGTTTTCGCGGTGGCGTGGCCAACGGGCTGGCGATCTTCGAGCAGATCGAGAAGCAGCACGCAGGCTCGCAGTGGGCTGCGCGCGCCGGGTACGCTCGAGCCTGGGTCCGCGATCAGTTGCTGCTGGAGTTGCGCCAGGCGGTGGTCGAGTACCGCAGCTACGCCGATCGTTACCCGACGGCCAAGCTGGCGCGCAACGCGCTGGCGCGGATCGCGCAGATCACCGCGGAGCAGCTCTCGCTGGGCAATACTCGAATTCTCCGGCCGGGCAGCAAGCCCGTGCTGCAGGTCAGCGTGCGCAACATCGCCAGGGCGCGGGTCAAGATCTATGCGCTGGAGCTGGATCGGGTGCTGGCCGAGTCCCGTGATCACAACTTCTCGCGGGCCGCCGAGAAGTACGTGCGATCCCATGCTTCCAAACCCCTCACAAGTTATCTCTGGACGACCGGCTGCCGGGACGATCACCTGGGTCTGCGTGCCTCGATCACGCTGCCGCTGACCAAGCCCGGGGCCTACCTGGTCGAGGCCTCCGGGCGGACCCGGGTTGCCCGAACGCTGGTGGTGCTCTCCGACCTGTCGCTGGCCACGGTGACGACCAACGGCAAGACGCTGGCGATGGTGAGCTCGTTGACGACAAATCTCAAGGTTGCGGGGGCCAAGGTGGTCAGCTGGCGTCGCGGGCGCGCCACGCAGCGGACCACCGGAGCCGACGGCATGGCGTTGCTGGAGCGACCAGACAATCGCCGCAGCGGTCAGCTCCTGGTGGTTGCGCGCCACGGCGCGCACCACGCCTTGACCGGCGGATACACGCAGGACTACCAGAACCGGGCCGGCCTGCACCGGACCTACGTCACGACCGACCGCCCGCTCTACCGGCCCGGCCACGACGTGCGCTTCAAGCTGGTCGCGCGGCGTCACGACAAGGGCGGTTATCACAACATCGCCGGCACCCAGCTGCGGATCCGGGCGCTCAGCCCACGCGGTACGCCGGTCTACGAGAAGTTCGCCGTGGCCGATGCGCAGGGCGCGTTCGCCGGCTCCTTCAAGCTGAAGCAGAAGGCGATGCTGGGCCTCTACCGCTTCGAGATCCTGCTCGACGGCAAGCAATCGAACTGGTACCAGCAGGCGCAGGGCGGCACCTTCCGCGTCGAGGAATACAAGAAGCCAGAGTTCCTGATCAGCGTGCGACCGGGATCGGGGGATTACGTGCCCGGTGACAAGGTCGAGATGATCAGCACGACCCGCTACTACGACGGCCAGCCGGTCCGCCTCGGCCGTGTGCAGTATCAGGTTCACTGGCAGCGTTACAGCCCGCCGTCTGTGCCGATGTTCCGGCTCAACGGGCCGGTCAGGCAGGGCAGGCGCGGGCGGCGCAGCTGGCGCGGTCGCCGCTGGAATCCGAGCCGGATGATCGCACGCGGGAGCGGCACGACCGATGAACGGGGCGTCTTTCGAGTCGTCTTCCAGAGTTACCAGGCGAAGAAGAAGCCGCGCCCCGCAGGACAGCCGGTGGGCGACGGCATCTACACCGTGCGGGTACAGGTCGTCGACAAGAGCCGCCGGCAGGTCTCCGGCCAGGGCCGCATCACCGTGGTCAGCCGCGGCATTCTGGTGCGGATGCAGCCCGCGCGCAACCTCAGCGCGCCGGGCAAGGCGGTCTCGATTGCCGTGCGCCTGACCACGCCGGGCGGCCAGCCGATCGGCGCCAAGGGTCATGTGACCCTGCGCAGGTCGCAGGGCAAGCAGTGGCCGGTCGTGCGTTCCTTCCCGCTGACCGTCGGCCCCAGCGGCGGGGCACTGTTCGTCGTCAAACCGCAGCAGGAGGGGTTCTACAAGATCGACTTCACCAGCTCCGACCGACGGGACAATCCGGTCGATGCCTCGGCCTATCTGTTCGTCGCGGGTGATGCCTATCAGGGTGGCGGTCTGTCGAACCAGCTGACGACACAGCATCGACTGCTGCCGGACCGGCCGGACTACGACGTGGGGCAGACGGCGCGTTTCCTGCTCACGCAGCCCGGATTCAGCGGCACCGCGTTTGTCTTCCTCTCGGCGGATCGTCAGCTGATCAGCCGGCGCAGCCTGATGTTGAACAAGGGCGGCGCCGTCTTCTCGGTCAAGATCCGTCCCGAGCTGGCGCCGAACTTCTACGTCACCGCCGTGCTGATGCGCCCGTCGGGCCTGTCCGTCTACCGGCAGGAGATCCGCGTGACCGCCAGTCATCGCCGGCTGTCGATCAGTCTGGAACCGGACCAGCCGCATTACCGACCGGGCGAGCAGGCCAGCGTCGCGGTCCGCCTGCTGGGGCCGGACGGCAAGCCGCTGCAGACCGCCTTCTGGCTGACCGTCTTCGATACCAGCCTGCTGGCGATCCAGCCCGAGCTGGCGCGCTCGATCCTGGATCAATTCTACGGGCACCGGCGCAGCTACCAGGCACAGTTGACGCACTCCTTCAGCTGGTGGAATCGCAGCCGGACCGATTGGCTGCCGGGCAAACGACCGCGTCGGCGGCACGCCAGGACTCGCGAACCGGAGGCGCTGCGCTGGCGCTACTGGGCCAGCTTCTCCGGCTGGAGTCAGGGCAACTTCTGGCAGGCGTCGAAGGATCCCAAGAAGAAGCCGGGCCGCGGCAAGCTGCTGCGCGATGGCCGCTCGCTGGAGGCTCAGTCGGCGCCCACCAGCCGAAGTCGTTCGGCGAAGAGCTCGGGGCGCAAGGCGGATGCGCCGGGCAAACGTCAGCAACTGGGCAACGAGATGGACGACGAGGCACGTTCGGAGGAGCAGGAGCGCGGCCTGTCTGCCGGCCCGACCTTCAAGAAGGCGACGGTGCGCCGGAACTTCCAGGACACCGCACACTGGGTTGCGCGGGTCGAGACCGACGCCGAAGGACGGGGTACGGTCCGCTTCGAGTTCCCGGACAACCTGACGACCTGGCAGATCACCGCGCGCGCGGCGACCGCGAACAGCCTGGTCGGACAGGCCAGCAGGACGGTTCGCACGCGCAAGCTGATTCGCGTGCGGCTGGCTGCGCCGCGCTTCTTCACCGAGCGGGACGAGGTGGTCATCTCCGCCGTGGTGGCCAATCACCTGCGCAGCAAGAAGCAGGTCAAGATCGTGCTGCTGCTCGGCGGCGGGACGCTGTCACTCAAGGGCAAGGGCGGGGTGCGGCATGAGCGAGTGGTCACGCTCGAGCCGGGCAAGGACTATCGGGCCGACTGGCGCGTGCAGGTCAAGGGGTCCGGCCGCGCGCGGATCCAGTTGCAGGCCCTGACCGATGTCGAGAGCGACGCGGTCGAGAAGACCTTCAACGTGGTGCGCCATGGCATCGTCAAGCACGAGGGGCAGAGTGGGGCGCTGCTCGGCAAGGGCGGCAAGCTGGCCGGCGACCGCTCGGTCAGCCTGCTGGTCGACGTTCCCGCGGCGCGCGACGTCGGCTCCACCGAGCTGCGCGTGGTGCTGGCGCCTTCTGTGGCGGTGACCGCACTGGAAGCGCTGCCCTACCTGGCGGCCTATCCCTACGGCTGCGTCGAGCAGACGATGAGCCGCTTCGGTCCGACGGTGCTGGTCAAGTACTCGCTGACCCAGCTCGGGCTGCCGATCGAGGCGCTGGTCGGTGACAAGCGCGGCAGCAAGATTCCCTCGGGTCTGTGGGGCAAGCCGCATTATCGCAAGATGCGTGTCCTGCGCGGCGCGCAGCTGGCGCAGATGGTCGAGAGCGGACTGGCCCGACTCTACGCCTTCCAGCATGCCGACGGCGGCTGGGGCTGGTGGAAACGGGACCGAACCAATCGCTACATGACGGCCTATGTCGTCGACGGTCTGCTGACGGCGCGGGACTCGGATGTTCCGGTTCGAGCTGACGTGATTCGCCGCAGTCTGGCTTATCTGACCCGTTATCTGCTGCGTCTCGACATCAGCCGCTTCGAGCCGAAGGCCAAACAGCGTTACAGCAGCACGGAGCGCAACCGGATCAGCTACCTGGCCTACGTCGTGCTGCGCGGACTGTCCGGCAAGTCGAGCAAGCAACGCAGCGAGCTGGTGGCCCTGGCCAAGCAGATGGCCGAGAACAACGACGGTCTGACGCCCTACGCGCAGGCGTTGGTCGCGCTGACGTGCCATGCTGTGGGAGCCAGAACACAGGCCCGCGCGCTCGTCGGTCAGTTGACCCGGAGCGCCAGGACCGAAGCAAAGAACGGCGATGTCAGCTGGGGGGCGACACGCGGCTGGTGGCGCTGGTATCGCGATCCAGTCGAGACCGCCGCCTTCGCGCTGCGCGCGCTGATCCAGATCCAGCCCGACTCGCCGTTGATCCCCGGCGTCGTGCAGTATCTGGTGCACGCCCGTCGCGGGACGCGCTGGCACTCGACCAAGACCACCGCGATTGCAGTGGCGGCCCTGATCGACTACCTGAAAGTTTCAGGGGAGCTGGATCCGGACTTCACCGCGACGGTCAAGTACGACGGCAAGACGATCGGCACGGTGCGTTTCACCAAGGCCAACCTGCTGGGCGCGGAGAATACCTTCCGCATCAGCGGGTCAGAGGTTCAGAGCGGGCCGAAGGAGATCACCATCGAGAAGCGCGGTCGCGGCAACCTGTACTACGCCGCGTTCGTGCGCTACTTCACGCTCGAGGAAGACATCACTCCCGCGGGCTACCGCATCGCAGTCAAGCGCAGCTTCAGCCGGATTCGCAGCAAGAAGCGAGAGCCGCTGGCCTCCGGCAGTCGGCTGGTCAGCGGGGACATCGTCGAGGTGACGCTGGAAATCGACAGCGACCGCGACTACGAGTACCTGGCGCTGGAGGACCGCAAGGCCGCCGGCCTGGAGGCGCTGCGGCAGACCTCGGGCCGCGGCCCCGGCATCGCGACCCACATGGAAATGCGCGACGACCGCGTCGTGCTGTTCGCCAGCCGCGTGCCCAAGGGCAAGTCCCGCATCGTCTATCGCTTCCGCGCCGAGG
>CAZMLI010000132.1:0-11259 GCA_964566865.1 uncultured Planctomycetota bacterium | reverse complement strand
GTGAAATCTGAGTAATCTGCGGCCGTCCCCCGCGCCTCCGCGACTCCGCGATCTCTGCGGCTCCGCGTGAGGCTCTACGGCCTCTCTTCTGCCTCTGCGTCGGATGTGTCACCAGAGATTTGGTTGCGGCCGCAGGCTGCGCTGTGAAATCTGTGGCTAAGAGAAGGCTCGCAAAAGTGCGTTGCAACCAACGCCGGTGAAGCGGGTTAACGCTTCCGCAGCCTCAAGCGTGCCAGGTACTTCTCGGGGGTGCGAAAGCTGGTGCTCTTTGCGGCGAGGGCGAAGTACTTCTGGGCGAGCTTTGGCTTGCCGTCGATCAACGCGAGCTCGCCGAGGTAATAACCGGCTTCGCTGGTCTGGGCTGGGTTGGTGGCGGTCTCGAGCGCGTCCTGGCTCTCTCTCAGACCGGCGAAGGCCTCGATCAGCGGGCGGGGCCAGCCTGCCAGCTTCTCGCGCTCGAGCACCTTCTTCAGTAGCTTCGCGTGCGGCATCTTGTGCACGTGCTGGGTGGTCAGCGCGGAGAACAGGAAGCAGTAGCCGGACTGGTAGCGCCGGGCTCGCGCGTCGCCGAAGTGGGCGTCGGCCTTGCGATAGTTCCCCTGTAGATAGGCCAGCGCGCCTGAGAGGAAGGTCAGGTCCGGCATCGCCGGAAAGGCCCGCAGGCCTTCGGCCAGCACCTGCAGCGCGATCTCCGGTTTGTCCGCGGCCAGCCATGTCAGCACCAGTTCGTTGTAGGCCATCGCGCGTGGCAGCGCCTCGCCATGCGCGAGCAGCTTGCGATAGTCCAGGCGGGCCAGGGTGAGCTTGCCCTGCTTGAAACGCAGCCGCGCACGGAAGCGGTAGGCCATCGCGTGGGTCTTGTCTCGACCGATGACCTGCGTGTAGGCCGCGATGGCCTTGGCGTCGTTGCCCTGCTGCTCCTCGAGCTGGGCCAGGTTGAACTGCACCTCGAGCGCCAGCGGGGCAAGGGCATTGGCGCGCGCCAGATCTGCCCGCGCCTGCTTGAACTGGCGCAGGCGAAGATGGGCCAGGCCACGTTGGCGGTAGCTGAGGCTGTCATCGGGGTCGCGCGCGATGGCGCCGGTCAGGTCCTCGATCGCCTCGCGCGGCTGGTCCAGCGCCAGGTAGGCAGCGCCCCGCTCGCGCAAGGCCTGCTGGTGTTCGGGTTTCATCTCGAGCGCGCGGGTCAGGTAGCGGATCTTCAACCTGGGCTTGGTCGAGTGATGGCCGCGGCGGTACCAGTGGTCGGGCGTCCGGCAACCGGCGAGCAGCAGGGGGAGCAATAATGTCAGCCAGGCGCGACTCATCAGGTCGGCTCGTCCATCTGCTGGATCTCTTCCATGATCGAATCCAGCGAGGCGGTCAGTCCGGCGGCGTCGAGCATCTCGCGCAGCGTGTGGCGGTCCTCGTCAGTCTGCAGGATGTCGTCGGTCAGCAGCCGGAAGAAGTAGGTCGGCGCGATGGGGACCGAAAAGTACAGATCCGGGAATTTCTCGTCCGGCACGAACACGCTGCGTTCGCCGTCAGCGATGGTGTAGCCGCCTTCCGTTTTCTCGAAACGAACCATCAGAACTCCTCTTGTTGTCGCAGGAAAGCCAGGGTCTGTTCCATGTCCGGCGGCATGGGCGCCTGGACCTGGAGCAACTCGTTGGTCGTCGGGTTCGTCACGCCGATCCGGAAAGCATGCAGCGCCTGACGTTCGATCGGTAGGGACTCCGGCGTCGGCCGGCCGTAGAAGTCGTCCCGCACGATGGGGTGCCCGATCGCGGACAGATGGAGGCGGATCTGATGCGTCCGGCCGGTCTTGGGCCAGCAGGCGACAAGGCTGTAACGGCCGCCGGCCAGGACCTCGACCACGGATAGCTCGGTCTCGGCCGTCTGCGCGTAAGGCACATCGATCGCCATCTTCTCCTTGCGCTCCGGGTGCTGGCCGATCGCCAGCCTGATCTTGCGGATCTCTCCTTGCCCGCTGACCGGGACGCCGCTGACGATTGCCCGATACTCCTTGAGTACCTCGCGGCGCTCGAACTGCAGTCCGAGGCTGGTACAGACCTGGGGGGTCTTTCCGACCAGCACGACGCCGCTGGTGTGGCGGTCCAGGCGGTGCATGATGCCCGGTCCCGTCTCGCCCGAGAGGTCGAGGTAGCTGAGCACCGCATTGACCAGCGTGCCGCCCTCGAAGCGATGGCGTGGTTGACTGGGCATGCCGGCCGGCTTGTTGATCGCGAGGATGCTCTCGTCTTCCCAGAGTACATCGAGAGCGACGTCGTCGAGCACCAGCAACGGCTTGAGCATGTCAGGTGGGTAGGCCAGGTCGATCCGCATGCCGCTCTTCAGGCGCTGGCTCGGCTTGACCCGCTGACCGTCGACCAGGACGTGTCCTTCGGCAATCAGCTGCTGGATCTGGGTCCGTGAAAAGCGACCCATGCGCGCGGGCAAGTAGGCGTCCACACGGCGGCAGTCACCCCGTGATCCCACCGTGAGTTTTACCTGACACAACGTCATCGAGTCGCCACTATACTCGTAACCATGCGGGAACAACAGGTTCTGGTCACCGGGGCCAGCGGGTTCATCGGACGGCATCTGCTGGACTATTTGCAGCAGCGAGAGGTGCGTCTGACGGCGATGGTCCGGCAGCCCGACGCGCTGCGCGTGCCCCTGCCGGACGGCGTCCGGCTGGTGCAGGCGGACCTGACCCGACCGGAGAGCCTGGATGCTGCGGTCGCCGGCCAGGACGCGATCGTGCACCTGGCGGGTGCGGCGGATGTCAGCCGTCCCGCGATCAACCAGGCAGTCAACGTGGACGGCACGCGCCATCTGCTGCAGGCCTGCGCGCGCCAGTCGGTGGGACCGCGGATCCTGCTGTTCAGCTCGCATTGCGCCGAGCGTTCGATGCAGGACGCCTACGGCAAGAGCAAGCTGGCTTGCGAGGGGGTCGTGGCGGAGAGCGGCCTGCCGCACGTGATCTTTCGGCCGACGATGATCTACGGCGAGGGCAGCAAGGAGTTCCAGACCTTCGTCGGCACCATCCGACGGCTGCCCGTGGTGCCGATCATCGGCAATGGTCGCAGCCTCATCCGGCCCGTCTTTCTCGACGACGTGCTGCCGGCGGTCGCGCGGGCGCTACATTGCCCGGAGGCGCTCGGCCAGCGCTTGGTGATCTGTGGGCCCGCCACGATCAGCTTCGACGAGCTGGTCGGCGCCGTCTCCGAAGCGATGCTGGGCAAACGACGCCGTGTATTGCACGTTCCGGGCCGTCTCGCGCTGGTTGGCGCGCGGCTGCTGGGCTGGCTGCTGGCCCATCCTCCGATCACCACTGACCAGGTGATGGGCTTTCTGCAGGATACCGTCGCCGACCCGTCGGCGGCAATCGAGGCGCTGGGGTTCCGCCCGCGACCGGTCGCCGAAGGACTGGCCGTGCTGTTTGCGCGCTCGCCGGCCACGATGTGGTAGACTAGGCAACCGCGGGTCCTCCTTTCAGTAGAGTTGGTGTGCAAAAAGTAACGACACAGAACGCTCCCGAGCCAGTTATTCATGCCCATCCGGGCATCAACCCTGACGACATCGACCACGATGCCTTCAAGGTGATCCGGCGGCTGCGGGAGAAAGGTGTGGAAGCCCACGTCGTCGGCGGATGCGTGCGGGACTTGATGTGCGGCAAGACGCCGAAGGACTTCGACGTCATCACCACCGCCACGCCCAAGCAGATTCGCCGCTGGTTTCGCAACTCGCGCATCATCGGGCGCCGGTTTCGCCTGGTCCACGTCTTCTGGGGCCAGAAGGTGATCGAAGTCGGGACCTACCGCGCGCCGTCGCAGGACGAGACGGCGCAGGACCCGCGCACGGGCGACGGTGACGACGGCAACTTCGGCGACGCGGCCAGCGATGCGGTGCTGCGCGATTTCACCATCAACGCGCTGCTCTACGATCCGGTCGAGGATCAGATCATCGACTATGTCGGTGGCTTCGCCGATCTGAAGGCGGGCGTGGTGCGCACGATCAACGATCCGATGGTCAGCTTCCAGGAGGATCCCGTGCGCATCCTGCGCGGCATCCGCTACGCGTCGAGTCTGCAGCTGGAGATCGAAGCCGAGACGTTGCGCGCGATGGAGGCGAACATCGAGCTCGTCGCGGCCGGGAACTCCTCGCGTTTGCGGGAGGAGATCTGGAAATTCCTGCTGACGGCGGGCACGGCCGATGCCTTCGAGCTGATGCTGGACATCGGTCTGTTCCAGTTGCTGTTCCCGGGGCTCGAGGCCTGGGTCGAGCCGGCCGGCAACATGCTGGCCGACCTCGAGGAAAAGGATCAACTGCCGCGCGGCCGGCTCGATCACGGTCTGCTCTGGGCGATCCTGTTCCTGGGCGTGCTCGACGAGCTGGAGGACCCGGCGGAGGGCGACATCAATCAGCAGTTCCGCGAGATCGGCAACCGCTTCCGCGACGTGCAAGATCCGCTGGCCATTCGCTACGACATTCCGCGGCGTCACCGTCATGATGCGCGCTACATGATCGAGCAAATTCCGCGGCTGTTGCGCGGGCCGAATGGGCGCCACCGGCGGATGGCCCAGCAGGAGGACTTCCTGCGCTCGCTCGATCTGTACGAGCTGTATCTGCGTGTGCGCGGGCTGCCGACCGATTCGGTGCGGGAGTGGCAGCAGGCGCGGCTCGAACTCGGGCCGCTGCCGCCGGGATCGAAGGACCGACGGCGGCGCGAAGGCGGCCGTCGACGGCGCCGACGGAGGCCGCGGAACCACTCGCAATGAGCGAGTCGACTGCGCAGCGCCGCGGCGTAGAGGAAGACGATCGCCTCGCCGCCGAAGCACTGCGCGGGAACTACATCACCGAGGCGCAGCTCAAGGAAGCGCGCGCAATTCAGGAGAAGTTCAGCGCGCTGGGACTGGCCCGGCGCAGTCTGGGCGAGATCTTCCTCCAGCGTGGCTCCCTCAGCCGGATCTCCTTGCGCGAGCTGTATCGCCGGATCTCACCGGACGTCGACCTGCCGCAAATCGGCGGCTACCAGGTGATCGCCAAGGTGGGCGAGGGCGGCATGGGTGCGGTCTACGAGGCGCGGCAGGTCAGCCTCGATCGCAAGGTGGCGCTCAAACTGCTGCATCCCGCGCTGGCTGAAGACGAGCTGTATCTGAAGCGCTTCGTGCGCGAGGCGCGCGCGGTTGCCTTGCTGAACCATCCCAACATCGTCAGCGGCATCGATGTGGGCCAGGAAGGCCGGCTGCACTACTTCGTGATGGAGTTCGTCGAAGGGCAGACGGTCAAGGAGATGCTGCGCGAGGAGGGCTTCCTGCCCGAGAAGCTGTCGTTCGAGATCGCCCGACAGGTCGGTCTGGCGCTCGAGCAGGCGTCGCGGCATTCGCTGGTGCACCGTGACATCAAACCCGAGAACATCATTCTCACCGAGCAATACGTGGCCAAGCTGTGCGACCTGGGGCTGGCCCGGCCCGAAGGCGGCGGCGACTCCCTGACCGAATCCGGCGCGACGCACGGCACGCCCTTCTACATGTCCCCCGAGCAGGCCTGCGGCGAGGCGCTCGATGCCCGCAGCGATATCTATGCGCTGGGGGTCACGCTCTACGAGATGGTCACCGGCGAGCGGCCGTTCACCGGGCGCACGGCCGCCGAGGTGCTGATTCGCCAGATCGGCGACGATCCGGTCAGCCCGCGCAAGCGCAACGGGCTGCTCTCTGTCGGGGCCGAGCGCGTGATCCTGAAGATGATGGCCAAGCGACCGGCGGAGCGCTATCAGGATCCGCGGCAGCTGGTCAGCGATCTGGAGGACGTGATCGGTAGCCGGATGCCCAAGGGCGTCAAGGAGGCCGGTCTGCTCGCGACCCACAAGGTGTCGCACGAGTCCAGGGCAGACTCCACTGGCCGGGGCCGCCTGCTCGCGCTCGGTCTGCTGGTGCTGCTGCTGAGCCTCTACTCCGCGTTCGTCAGCTGGAAGGCTTTTCGCAAGGAGGCGCCGCGTCCCGACAAGATCGTGGTTCAGGCGGATGGCACGACGGCCGCGAAGGACCGGGATCCGGACTGGACGGCCCGCCGGTTGTTCGAGTACGCGGTGCGCTATGACCAGGCCCACCGCAAGGCCGCGATCGACGAGCAGAACCCGGATCGCGTGGCGCTGGTCGGTCGGATCAAGGAACGCTACCAGCAGGTGGCCGGTCAGTTCCCCAACAGCTACTGGGCCTTTCAGGCGCAGGACCAGCTGGAGCAGTTGAGCGCGCGCGAGGGGGACCTGCGTCGACGGTCCCTCGACCAGCTTCGCACGGCGGTTCGTGAGCAGTGCGCGCGCAACCAGTTTGCGCTGGCGTTCGAGCGAATCGGCCAGTTCCAGTGGAGCCCGCAGTGGGTGGCCGAACGGATCAAGCTGAAGGAAGAGGTGCAGCTGGCCGCGTCTCGCGAGCTGGACGCGGTACTGCTCAAGGCGCGCGAGGCATTGAACGCAGGCCGCCACGTCGTGGCGATCAGCCAGATCGAGCGGTTTCTTGGCACAAACCCGCCGATCGACCGCGCTCGCGCGGATCGGCTGCTGTTCGAGATCCGCCTGGCGATGGCCAAGGTCAATGTCGCTCGCCGCGAGACGCAGGCCGCGAGGCAGGATCGCCTGCTCTACGAGGCCTTCACCGCGCAGCGCAAGAGCTTGCGACGCTACCAGCTGGAGGACGTGCAGCGGTCTTTGCGGGAGCAACGCAAACGGGCCAGCAATCCCTGGCTCAGGCGGCGGCTGCACTCGTTGGAGGACTTCTTGCTGGAGGGCAAACAAGTCACGCGGGCGGCCGAAGAGGCGCTGGCGGACTCGGCCAAGAGGGGCATTTCGACGCGTCTGTTCGATCGCGCAGGCAAGTCGGTCGTCGGCCGCTTGATCAGTGTCACGGCAAAGATGGTGGTGCTGCGGGTCGGCGGCGGGCAGCGCACGGTCGAGCTGGCCGACCAGCCGCCGAGCGTGGTGCTGTGGTGGGCTGAGCGGGCGGCCGCCAAGCCTGACCCGAAGGGGCATGCCGCATTTCTGGCCGCGGCCGGCCAGTTGATGGAGGCCCAGCGGATGCTCGAGGCCCAGGACGATCTGGTCGTCGATCTGCTCGCGATCCTGCGTCGGCACAGCGCGAACGAGTTGCTTCGCAAGTACCGTCAGCTCGAGGCGGACGACAAACCAGATGAGACACTGGCCGTGCTGCAGGTGCTGATCGGTCAGTATGCCGACACCGCACCGGTACTCGACAACGGGGCGGTCTTGCTGGCGCGTCGCAAGGATCTGCTCGACAAGCAGGCCAAGGCCCAGGTCCGTCCGGTCGGCCGTATCCTGGAGCAGAACCGCAATCGCTTCAAGCTGGCTTATTTCTTCGGCAAGCAGCGCGAAACCGAGGACTGGGAGCTCGGTCAGGGAGTGCAGTGGGTCAAAGGCTATCTGCGCAACCCTGGAAAAAGCGCCGGGATCCGCTACCGCTATCGAATCTCTCCGCCCTTCCAGCTCCGGGTCACGGTGGTCTTCAGCGAGGGGCAACAGCCGGGACTGGTCCTGTACTGGGAGCAGGCGGGCGGGGCGCTCCGGCTGCATGTGCCCAAGAACGGCCTGCTGACCTTGCACTGGAAGTCGCTGTCCAGCAACCAGTCGATCCTCGTGGCCGAGAAGCAGCTCAGCAACGAACTGCTCAACGGGATCTACAATATCCAGCTGTCGCTGCGCAAGAGTGAGCTGCTGCTGCAGCTGGATGGGCGGCTGAAGTTTCGTACGCCGCTCAAACGTGCCGCCACCATCGGGCGACTGTCGATCGTGGCGCCGGCCGGCGCCCTCGAAATCCGTAAGATCATCCTGGACGGCGCGCTGCAGTCGCAGTAAACACGGTCCATGCCTAGATTTCCGGAGCTTTCCGCGAATGCGAATTCCATTCGCCAGCTGACATTCTCCGCTTTTGGAGATCGCATCACAGCACTTCGAAAGCAAGGCCGGCTGATCCCGCTGCACCTCGGGGATACCTACAAGATGCCCCCCGCAGCCGCGCTGGAGGCGGCCGGCTTGGATCGTCTGGAGACCCATCTGTACGGGCCGACCGGCGGTCTGACCGAGCTGGTCGAAGCGCTCGCGGCGGACGAAGGCGTCGCGCCCGAGCAGATCCGGGTCAGCACCGGGGCCACCGGCGCGCTGTCGCAAGTGGCACACACCCTGTTTTCCCCCGGGGAAGAAGTGATCGTGCTGACGCCGACCTGGCCGCTGATCTTCGGCATTCTGCAGTCGGTGGGGGTCACCCCGGTGGAGGTCGCGGTCGGGCCCGACGGCTGGCCCGAGGATTCAGCCGACGCCCTGATCGCCAGGTTGGAGGCGCAGATCAGCGAGCGAACCAGCGGCCTCTACTTCTGCGATCCGAACAACCCCGTTGGCTTTGTCTACCCGGAAGCGCATCTCGCCGCGCTGCAGCAACTGGCCGAGAAGCACGACCTCTGGCTGCTGGTGGACGAGGCCTACCATGACCTGGTCTTCGACGGCAGCCGGACGACGAGCCTGGGCCATCTGCCGCGAACGGTGCGAGTGCGCAGCTTCTCCAAGACCTGGGCCATGGCCGGTCACCGGGTGGGTTACATCATCGCGCCGCCGGATTTGAGCGCGCTGCTGCTGCGGGTGGGCGTGCACATGACCTATCATGCGACCGTGCCGGGACAGCAGATCGCGCTGGCCGCGATGCGCGGCGGCGAGGCCTACAATACCGATCTGCGCCAGACCTATCAGCGGGCAGCGGATCAAGCCAGCGCTGCCCTCCAGAGCAAGGTGCCGTTCCACCGTCCGCAGGCCGGCTACTACCTGTTTCTGGATCTGCGAGATCGCTGCGCCGACGCCGAAGCGCTGGTCTGCTTCCTGCGAGATCTGACCGAGACCGGCGTGACGTTATCCCCGGGTCAGGCCTTCGGCGAGCAGTTCGCCCGCTTCACCCGGCTCTGCTTCACCGCAGTCCCCCCGGAGCGCCTCGCCGAGGGACTAGAACACCTCGCTCGCGCCCTCGATTGACGGCGGAGAAACCGCCGCGGGGCCGTAGCTTCCGGCGGAAAAGTCGCCACTGGCACCTCCGCATGGGCGGCATTGGATGACGCAAGTCCTGACCTAGGTGTGTGATACGGATGTGGCCGTGGTTCGGGCACACTGTTTGCAACTGTCTGCGGCATGCGCAAACTCCATCACAGCATCTGGCTCCTGGCCCTGCTGGCCGGCTCGTCGAGCCTTCTTTCGGCTCACGAGAGCGTGGTCGAAGTCACCGCGTCGGGGCTGAACGTTCGCAGCGGTCCGAGCACCAAGTATGGCAAGATCGGGTTCGTTCGCCGGCCCCAGGCCTATGTCAAGGTGGCCACCAGCGGGGCCTGGCAGAAGATCTGGTACTCGGGCAGGACGGCCTGGGTGCATGGCCGCTACACGAAGGCGGCCACGCGGGAAATTGCCAGAGTGACCGCTTCGTCGCTGAATGTGCGCCGCGGTCCTGGTACCGGCTATGGGCGAGTGGGAAGGATTCCACGCGCTTCGCTCTGGGCGATCGTCGGCAGCAAAGGGAAGTGGCGCAAGATCCACTTCAAGGGGGCGGCGCGCTGGGTTCACAGCGCCTATCTGGGCGACAGTGGCGGCGGCAGTTCGCCGGCTCCGGCCCCGGCCCCTGCCCCCAAGGGTGACCTGCCCAAGTCGAGCGTGGGCTTCGTCAATTTGCCGCCCAGCGGTCCAGGGTTTTACACCTATCAGAAGGCTTATCGACGGTGGGGCAGGCCGGGGATGATCTACGGTCTGATGCGCGCGGCTGACTCCTGGCGTGCGGCCCATCCGACTTATCCACGGATCGGGATCGGTGACCTGTCGAGAAAGCTGGGCGGCAAGTTCTCGCCGCATGTCACGCACCGCGAGGGCAAGGATGCCGACATTCGCCCGGTGGCCAGGACCGCTTACGAGGGTCCGTTGACGGTCTCGTCCGGCAGCTACTCCAGCGAGCGTACTCGAACCTGGTTCGTCAGCCACCTGGTCAAGCACGCGCCGGTCTACCGGATTCTCTACAACGACTCGAAGATCTACAAGTCGCTGAGCTACGTCCGCTACTACAAGGGACATCACAACCATCACCATGCCGACTTCAAGTAAGCTCGTCGCGGTCGTCGCGCTGCTGGTTGGACTGCTCGCGGGACTGGCGTTGGGTCCGGCCTCGGCGCCGCCCCTGCCCGAAAGCAAGCAGGATCTCGTCCCGTCGGTGCAGCCCGATCGCGCCCGAGAGCAGGCCCTGCGTCAGGAGCTGGGGCTTCTGCGAGAGCAACTAGCCGCGCGCGGGCGCCTGCTGAAGTCAGTCACGAAGCAGCACATACGCCGAGCGGCCGGCCCGCTGACGGACTCCCGGAAGGACGAATCGACCGGTCCCGAGCCGGCCTCGGTGCGGGAACTGGTCGCCGCGATGGACGGGATGCTGGCGGATGGCAGCCTGTTTCGTTCGGAGGTGATGGCCTTCGTCCAGGGCCAGCTGCTCGAGGAAATGAGAGGCGATCAGCAGGCGCTGCGCTGGGTGGTCGGTCGGTTCCGCGCGGCGCCAGGGAGCCCGCTCGGCGGACAGCTGGCGGCCGTGCTCGGGATGATCAAGGATCCCGAGGTGGAGCGGGTCGGCATCGAGTTGATCCGCGCCGGCGGCAGTCAGGCGAGTGTCGAGGCCGGATTGGAGCTGCTGGGCCGGCTGGACATCGCCAGCCCGCGGACGCGGCGTGCGATGCTGGCGCTGTTGAGCACCGACCGGCGCACAGCCGTCGTCGGTGCGGCGCTGGACGCGCTCAAGCCCGCGGTCACCGACCCGCAGGAGGCGCGCGAGGTGATCTTGAGCATCACCCCGTTGACCGCGCACCGCTCGGCCGAGGTGCGGCGGCGCGCGGTCATCGCACTGGCCGGCTGGAGCCGTGACGCGGCGGGACTCGCGCCGGTTCTGCGCGCCCTGCGCGACCAATCGGCCACCGTTCGGGCGGGCGCTGCCTTCGCGCTTTCGAGGACGCGTCAGCCTGGGCAGCGAGGTCGGTTGGCATGTACATCCATCAGACCAGAAGCGCCCGGGCCAGGTATAGCACCTTCTTCTTCGTCGAAAAGCGTTCCCAGTCAGGTGGATAAGGCGCGGGGTGTTCGTGACCGTTGTCCGTTTGGTTGCGAACGCGATCTCTCGCCCCTCCGCGTTTGGTTGCGCCCGCAGGCTGCGCTGTACTACTAACGTCTCAAGTCTTCTCGAAACAGGAAGATTTAATCACGCAGCC
>CAZMLI010000131.1:6637-11305 GCA_964566865.1 uncultured Planctomycetota bacterium | reverse complement strand
GCGACAGTCGAAGCGGATGTCTGATGCGGACACGGGGCGGTGCCTCCTTGGCCAATGAGCGGGCAGTCTAGCCCACGGTGCGAGTTTTTGGCATCGTGTTTGCAAATTACTGTCGCAAATGACACATCCAGGAGTCTTGGGCATTCTGAGTACTCTGCGATATGGACAGTGACGCCAGCCTGGTAGCGCGCTACCGGCAAGGTGATCCGGAGGCGTTCGCCGCTATTCTGGCGCGTTACCGGGGGCCGGTCTTTGGCTACATCCTGGGCCGCGTCGCCGACCGGCATCAGGCCGAAGACCTGGCGCAGGAGACGTTCGTGCGTTGTTTGTCACGCATCGATCGGCTGCGCAATCCGGCTGCGCTGTCGGGGTGGCTGTTCCGCATCGCGGGGAACCTGGTCAAGGACAGCTACCGGAGTCGCAGCGATGAGGTGGGGCTGATGCCAACGCTCTCTCCGGTGCAAGACACGCCGGGAAGCCGGAGCGCGTCCGACGCGTTTGCAGCGCAGGAGCAGAGTATGTTGGTTTCGAGAAAAATAGCGATGTTGCCCGAGAAGCAGCGCATTGTCGTGCTGCTGCGGCATCAGGTCGGCCTGTCCTGCCGGGAGATCGCAACCGTGCTGGGGACGCCCCTCGGCAGCGTGACCAAGTGGCTCTCCCGGGCTTATGAGTCCATCAAGGAGATGGTCGGAGCCAGGGCATGACGAGCTGTCGTACCGTTCGAGAGAGGCTGATCCTGCTGGTCGGCGGCGAGCTGGAGGGTGACGCGCTGGCCGAGACCACCGCGCACCTGGCCGACTGCCCGCAGTGCGCGCAGCGTCGAGAGGAAATCCAGGCAGTGGGTCAGTATCTCGACGCCCAGCTGGCGCGCGTGCCCGGGCCGTCGTCGGAGTTCGATCACCAGGTCTTGCTCGGCATCCGCGCCGCCGGTCCGGTCCCGCTCGCGCTCGGTTTGCGCGGGTCGCTGCTGATCGCCGCGGGGTTGGCGTGTGCCTTCGCGGGTGGCTGGTTGTGGGGGCGTCGGCTGTTTCCATCGCCGCCAGCGCAGCCGTCTCCCGTCGCCGTCACACCGCACAGGCCAGCCCCCGAACGCGATGCCTCGCCGCAACGACCCCAGAAAGCTCCCGGAACCGAGATGGTGCGCACGCCGCGCTCCGGGCAGCGCGATCTGGCCGTCTTGCTGCGCGAGCAGGGGAGCCCGCATCAACTTGCACAGGCGATGCGCATCTATCGCGCACTGGCGCAGCGGCGCCTGAGCGATCTGACCTCGGGCGCGGCGGATCGACAGGCTGCTGCGCGCGCGTTCTTCGCCGGCGCGGGACGGGCCTGGCTGATCGAGCAGCTGGCGCAGTCCTCGCCGACCGATCGCGTGATCGCTGCGGCGGGGCAGTCTCTGACCGCCGAGCAGCTGGCTGGGGCGCAACTGGATCGCTGGATGGCCCACCCGGACGCGCGCGTCAAGCGGTTGGCGATCGCGGGGGGTGCGACGCCCAACGTGCGCACGATCGGGCGCTGGATCGAGTTCAGCCGGACTGACGACGGGGCGCTGGCCGGGCTGCTCGCCGCTTCGCCGAAGCTGGTCTTGCGCGGTCTGGCCGACACGCGGGTGCCGCCGCGCCTCGCACGGGCGATACGCGGATCGCAGGAGTGGCTGCTGGCCCTCGGCCGCATACCGCAGCGCGCGGCTGTTGGCGTGATCGACGAGGCGCCGCTGTCCAGCTTGCTGGCCTTGCTCGATAGACCCGAACTCGATGCCGGGCTGTTCGCGGCGGTCTGCCGCCGGCCCAGCCAGGCTGCCCTGCCGGTGCTGTTGCGGGGGACCGAGCGGCCGTCGCTGCGATCTGCGGCCGAGGCTGGGCTGGCGCGCTGGTTGAGCGCTGTCGGTCCCCAGCTCGTGACGGGCGCGCTGCGCCAGCTGGGGCCGCGCCAGGCCGATATCCTGCAGCGTGCGGTCGAACGCCATCCGCAGCGAGTCGCCTTTCTCGAAGCGCAGGCGATGGCGGGTGGGCGTCCCGGACGCGAGGCGCTGATCCAGCTGGTGCGGGCGGCGCCACGCCGCGCTCGCCCGGTCATCGCGCGTTACTTCCAGGGGACAGTCAGCGATGCGGCGGCCGCGGTCGCGGCAGCCTTTCTGGATCATCCGGCACGACATGGCGCGGGCTTTCGCCAGCTGTTGCGCTCGGCCGACCCATCTCGCCAGCGGTTGGGTCTGGTTTCGCTGGCGCTGGCCGGCCAGCAACGAGATCTCTCGCTGATGCTGGCGAAGACCCGGCCCGGGGAGGCCAGCTGGAATCGTCTGGTCTGGGCTGCGGTCACGCGGCTGGCCCCGCGGGCGGCCCCGGGGATTCTGGCTCGCCGGGTCTCGCGGCGTCGACTTTCGGGTCGGGCCGAGGCGCTCGAGCGTCTGGTTCGGACCGAGGCGAGCGTGCGGCAGTCGGTGATCGAGATGGCGCTCTCGGATCCCGACCCCAGCATGCGCCTGGTTGCGGCGCGCCTGTCGGAGCGGCCCGCGAGCGACCTGCAGGTCGCTCGCATCCGTCTGCTTTCACGTCGGGATCCCGACTCGCAGGTGCGGGCCGCAGCTTATCTTGCGCTCGGCCGTCTGGCGCCGACGCGGGCGATCCGCTTGATCGCCAAGGGGCTCGAGGATGCCAGGGAAGCGGATTCGGTGCGCCGGAGCGCGGCGACTGCGCTGGCGCAGCTGGGCGACCCGCGGGCGATCGCGGTCTTGCAGCGGCGTCTGGACGACCCGCGAGTTGCGGGCGCTTGCGCCGAGGCCCTGATGCAGCTGACCGCCCATTACCTGCCGTTACCAGCCGGAGGGGGCGTGGAGCGGCTGCGGGCCTACAAGAAACGCTGGCATCGCTGGCTCGAGGCACATCGCGCGCGTTCGATGGCTGCACGCTACAAGGCTGCGCTGGCCTCGGGAGATCCGCGGCGGCAGGCGCTGGCGATGCGGGCGCTGGCCAGCGGCAACCCGCGCGCCCAGCTGGACATGCTCGAAGCCTGGCGCGCCGCGGCGCCCAAGGAACGCCGGCAGTTGATCCGGGCCTTGGGCCTGCGCGGCCCGGCGGGTGAGCTGGCATCGCTGGGGGCCGTGCTGGCGCGGGTGCGGGGAGAGCAGGGCTCCCGCACGCGGGTAGGATTCCTGCTGGCAGGCGACGCTTCGGGCACGCCCCTCGTGCGACTGCGCTGGGATCCGCTGCGCGTGGCAGACCAGCTGGTGGCTGGCATGGCGCGCCCGGAGTCGGACTCCCAGCGATTGCGGCGACGCAGGCAGCTTCGATTGATGACCGGGCTGTCGTTGCCCGAAGACTGGGTCTGGCCGGTCTGGTGGGGGGCCGTGCGAGACCGTTTTGACGGCTAGCTGCTGGAGATCAGTGAACGGATGTTCACCGCCAGCGCTTCTCCCTCCGTGGGCGGCAGGACCTCGCGGGCCATGAACAGCAAGAAGCGCAGGTAGTCGCGCAGGGCAGTCCGGATCAACGTGGCCGTGGTGGCGTCGCCGTTGGCGATACTGCGTTGCAGCGGCGCGAGCAGTAGCTGTCCGTCCTCGTCCTGCACGACGCCCTTGAACAGCTGGCCGGTGGGACTCTCCGGGTCGGTGAAGAGCGATCTGATGCCCACGCTGTCGCCGATCGAGTGGTCGACATCCGCGAGCGCCGTAAAAACCCTGGCGTAGGCGTCGTTGTAGGTCTTCAGCATCGCCTCGACCGACTTGTAGCGGGCGGTGACCTCGCGCCTGCCCCGCGCGCGTTTCCGGTCGAGCTCGTCGCGGCGTCGCATGCCCTCGAGCAGGAGGAACTGGGTGTCCAGCGGCGTGGATGTCGCGGGCTGGGTTTCGGAGTAATGGCTGATCGTGAACTGGCCCGAATCGAGCAAGAACAGCGAACAGCAGATCTCCTGGATCTGCGTCGTCAGGATGCGCCAGAGTTCCCCGGGGTTGATCGCTCCGGCATTGAGCAGCGCATTACCGATCTTGGTTTGCGGCCCCGCGCTCTGCAAGGCGGCGATGATCTGCCCTTGATCCACGAGACCCAGCCGCAGCGCGATCCTGCCGAATCCGTCGTCGGGTTGGTTGCTCTTGGCTGCGATCACGCCACCGGCGTTGAAGAACACGCTCTTGCGCAGGGCATGTTCGGCGACGGTCAGCACCGCGGTGCGCTGCGTGGCGTGCAGGAACGAGAAGAGATCGGCGAGCAGGTGGGGGTCGACGATCTCTCCCTGAATGAACGGTGCGCTCAAGGGATCGAGCCCGGCGGCCTGTGATAAAGTGGGAGCGCGAGCAGCATCTCCCTTCATCCAAGGATATCGCATCATGATTTGCAAGGTTGATCAACCGACCCGCGTCCCGGGGCCCGGCGGCAAGACCATCGACGAGTTCGTCGGCCGGGTGCACACCCGGACCGAGACGCTCAGCGTGGCGCACATGATCGCGCCACCGCTGTGGGAAGAACCCGCTCAGCAGCCCGAGTTCGACGAGGTGACGATCGTGCTGCGCGGCGTGATGCGCGTCGAGCACGAAGGCGGCGTGATCGATGTGGGCGCGGGCGAGACCGTGCTGGTCAGCGCCGGCGAGCGGATCCGCTATTGCAACCCGCTCGACGAGGAGTCGGAGTACTGGGCGGTCTGCGCCCCGGCCTTCAGCCCGGACACCGTGCATCGCGA
>CAZMLI010000131.1:0-6537 GCA_964566865.1 uncultured Planctomycetota bacterium | reverse complement strand
CGGAGTACTGGGCGGTCTGCGCCCCGGCCTTCAGCCCGGACACCGTGCATCGCGACCCGGAGTGACTAGCTGAGGCTGTTCAGCAGCGCGTCGAACTGCTCGTGGGCGCAGTGGAAGATGTGGTCGCCGTCGCCGAGCAGGGCGTGCTTGAACGGGATTGATTGCAAGGCGCGAATCGACGCGATGACCTGGGCCTTGTCGCTGAGTTTGCCGTCGGGCAACAGGTTGAGGCTGCCGCTGGCGTGGCTGCGGACCTCGTCGCCGAACAGCATCGCCTCGAGCGGCTTGATGTAGAGCGCGAGTTCGACCGCCGACTTACCGCCGTGAATCCAGTGCAGGTCCAGCTCGGCCTGCAGCGCTTCCGGAAAGTCAGACAGGCTGCGGATCCAGTCGTCGACCGCGTCGGCCGCCTGGCCCAACCGCTCGCGCTCCTCATCCGGGGCGATCAGCCTGGCGCCGTAGCGCTGCTTCAGCGCCACCGCCTCTCGCAGGTGCTCGGCGTTGGTGACGACGATCCAGCGCACGCCACCCTCGTCCTCGATCCGTCCCGCGCTGTGGTCGTCCAGTGGCAGCGGATCGATCAGCAGGTTGCCCTCGGGCCGGATCCAGAAGAACGCATTGAACTCGATGCCCTTGTCGGGCTGAAAGACACTCCAGAACTCAATTCCCGCCAGGATCGTTCGTTTCATTGTGCCTATTCTATAGGCTAGCAGAGGGGTTACGTCAAGTTTTGGAAAAGTGGTAATACCAGTTGACCATGCTACCATTCGACCATAGAATCTCCTCCATGTTGAAGCCGATTCACAAGACCTCGCTCTCGGATGCGGTGTTCGAGCAGTTGCGGGGCGAGATTCTCAGCGGGAGCCTGCGGGTCGGCGAGAGCCTGCCCGCCGAGCGGGCGCTGTGCGAGATGCTCGACGTCAATCGCGGTGCGATCCGCGAGGCGCTCAAGCGTCTGGCGCAGGCGCGGCTGGTCTCGACAGCGCATGGCGGCGGGACCCAGGTGCTGGATTTCCGCCGGATGGCGGGACTCGACCTGCTCTCCGCCTTGCTCTTCACCCCGGACGGTGGCATCGACCGGATGGTGGCGCGCAGCGTGATCGAGATGCGCAGCTTGCTGGCTCCCGAGATCAGCCGGCTGGCCGCGTTGCGTGGCGGAGAGCCGGTGGCGCTGCAGCTGGACAAGATTCTGGCGCAGATGCGCGAATCCCGCAATGACCTGCCGGCCCTCCAGTTGCAGGCGCTCGAGTTCTGGAACCAGCTGGTGGAAGGCTGCGAGAACGTGGCGTACCGGCTGTCCTTCAACTCGATGCGCGAGTCGTACGAGAAATTTGCCCACCTGCTGACGCATGTGCTCGCGCCCGAGCTGAGCGACATCGACAGCTATCAGGCCATCACCGACGCCGTGCGTGCCGGAGACGCCGAGGCGGCCGAGGCGCGCGCGCGCGCGCTGATCGACGGCGGCGCCAAACGAATCAACAGTGTTTTGCAGTTGCTCACCAGCTTCTCGAAGCTGACAGGAGAGAGACGATGACCAGCCATGCAATCGACGATCTGAGTCAGATCAATCCACCGCGGCCGCTCGAGGCCAAGGACAGTCCGGATAGCTTGTCGCGGGCGATTCCGACCTTCTTTCGCTACTGGAGCCCGAGGATCCTCAGCCTGATGTTCCTCTGCGCGCTGGCGGGGCGGCTGATGCTGGGCGGCTATCAGCTCTGGGACCTGGCCGTGATGGGCGCGATCCTGGCCTGGTGGCCGGTGCAGGAGTGGCTGATTCACGTCTTCATCCTGCATTTCAAGCCGCGCAAGATCCTCGGCATTCAGGTCGACCCCGCCGTGCCGCGCAAGCACCGTGAACATCACTGGGATCCGACGCGCCTGGACTTGCTGTTCATTCCGGTCCACGTCTATCTCTATGCGCCGGTGCTGCTGGGCGGAATCTTCTGGCTGGCGCTGCCGACCACGGGGCTGGCGCTGACCGGGTTGGGCTTCTACATGCTGCTGTCGCTGCATTACGAGTGGGCCCACTACCTGGTGCACACCCGCTACATTCCCAAGAGCTGGTATTACAAGCGGCTCTGGACGCACCATCGGCTGCACCACTACAAGAACGAACACTACTGGTTCGGCGTTTCGATGACCTCTGGCGACTTGCTGCTGCGCACCCGACCGGAGCACAAGGGTGTGCCGACATCGCCCACCTGCCGGACTCTGGGTCTCGAGGAGACGCTGGGGCGCGCGAATTAACAGGATGGAGGTCCGAGCCAACTTGCGCTAACCTGGTTTCATGAGTGCCGTTGCGGACGTGGCCACCGAGGCGCCCGTCATCTCCCTGACCGACATCAGCAAGCACTATCAGATGGCGGGCGAGGAGTTGCGGGTGCTGCGGCATGTCGACCTGACGATCGAGCGCGGCGAGTACGTGGCGATCATGGGGCCCTCGGGATCGGGCAAGTCGACGCTGCTGAACCTGCTGGGCTGTCTGGACACCGCGACCAGCGGCCAGTACATCCTCAACAACCGGGATGTCAGCCAGATGTCGCAGAACGACCTGGCGCGGGTGCGCAACCTGGAGATCGGCTTCGTCTTCCAGAGCTTCAACCTGTTGCCGCGCACCACGGCGCTGCGCAACGTCGAGATCCCGATGATCTATGCCAAGACGCCGCGCGCCGAGCGGCGTCGGCGCGCGCGCGAGCTGCTCAGCTTCGTCGGTCTGAACCAGCGCCTGGGCCACCGCCCGAACCAGCTCTCCGGCGGCCAGAAACAACGCGTGGCGATCGCCCGCGCGCTGGTCAACAATCCCTCGCTGATCCTGGCCGACGAACCGACCGGCAACATCGATAGCTTGACCGGCGAGAAGATCATGGCGCTGTTCGCCGACCTGAACCAGAGCGGCCAGACCGTCGTGCTGGTGACGCATGAAGAGGCCATTGCCCGGCAGTGCCAGCGGGTGATCAAGATTCGTGACGGCGAGATCGTCTCGGACAAGCGGAACCGCTGATGGTCTTCCTGGAGAACCTGCTGGCGGCGTTGAGCGAACTGTGGGTCAACAAGTTCCGCTCGATCCTGACCACGCTGGGCATCATCATCGCGACCGCCTCGGTGATCTGCGTGGTCAGCCTGCTCGATGGCATGACCAAGTACATGGAGAGCTTCATCCAGGGCATGGGCTCCGACGCAATCTGGATTTCGCCCGACCTGGCTAGCAAGGCGGACGTCGGCAAGGTCAAGCTGACCGAGGATGACGCCAAGGCGATCGCCAAGGAGTGCAAGCGCACGGTGCGGCGCGTCGCGCCGATGCTCCAGCGCCAGGTCTCTCTGCGCTACCGCGTCAAGCAGGTGGTGGTGCCGCTGACCGGCACGACCCCGGAGTACTCGAAAATCCGCAACTGGTACGTGGATGAGGGGCGCTACTTTACCGACCGCGACAGTGTCTATCGCCGGTACGTCTGCGTGCTTGGGCGCTCGCTGCGGACCGGGCTCGATGTGAAGGAGTCCCTGCTGGGCAAGAAGGTGCGAATCGGGCCACACGTGTTCACGGTTGTCGGGCTGCTCGAGAAGAAGGGCAACATGTTCGGGCAGGACCAGGACAAGATGATCCTGATTCCGTTGAGCACCGCGAAGAAGCTCTACGGGGAACGGGCAGCGGATCAGATCCTGATCCTGGCGCAGGCTGTTTCGAGCAAGATGGCCGATCTGGCGGTCGAGGATATCGAGCGCGTCCTGCGTCGTCGGCACGGCATTGCGGCAGGCAAGAAGAACGACTTCGCCGTGCACACCCAGGACCAGGCGCTCGACTTCTTCAACAAGAGCAGCCGCGTCGCCACCTTCGTCCTGGCGGGCATCGTCAGCATCTCGTTGCTGGTCGGCGGGATCGGCATCATGAACATCATGCTCGTCTCGGTCACCGAGCGTACGCGTGAGATTGGCGTGCTGAAGGCGCTCGGGGCGCGGGACAAGGACATCCTGGTTCAGTTCCTGACCGAGGCGATCGTGCTCTCGGGTGTGGGGGGCATGCTAGGCATTGTGCTCGGCGCGGCCGGCAGTCTGGCGATCAGTTACTTTTCGCCCCTGCCCCCGGCCACCGTTCCGGCCTGGTCGATCGCGCTGGGTTTTGCCTTCTCGGCCGCAGTGGGTGTGTTCTTCGGGATGTATCCCGCCGTCAAGGCGGCGCGTCTGCACCCGATCGACGCACTGCGCTATGAATAGCGACAGCCGCTAGATGCTGGAAATTTCCTGCGAGTCGTGCGGCGCGTGCCTGCAGGTCGAAGCCCACATGCGCACGGCGAAGTGTCCCTACTGCGCGTCGCCGTCGATCATCGAGCGGCCGCCGACGGTCGATCGGCCGTCGCCGACCTTCATCGTGGAATTCGTCGTCGATCAGCAGCGGGCAGTCACGCTGGTCAAGCAGTGGATCACAGGCAGCGGACTGTTCGCGCGCTCCGACTTCAAGCGCTCGGCGGTCGACGCTACGCAAGCGGTCTACGTGCCGGCCTATCTTTATGGCGCGGTGGCCCGGACCGATTATCAGGCCAGCATCGGCGAGAACTACACCGTCACCGAGACCTATACCACCACCGATGCAAACGGTAAGACCGTGACGCGAACACGGCAGGTGACCAAGACGGAGTGGCGCGAACTTTACGGCGATCACGAGTGTTATGTGCTGGACGTACTGGTGACAGCCTCGGCTGGCATTGCCAATCATGTGCTCGAGGCGATCGAGCCGTTCGACCTGCGCGCGATGCGGCGCTACGACCCTGCGATCATTGCGGGCTGGCTGGCGGAGACCCCCACGCTGACGCTCGATGTGTGTCAGGAACTGGCGCGTGATGAAAGCGTCGTGAAGATCGGTGAGATGCTGGGGCCCTTCATGCCGGGTGACAGCTACTCGGATCTCAGCTACAGCACCCGTCTGTATGACGAGGTGATCGACCAGTTGCTGCTGCCGGTCTATTCGTTCGCGGTTCGATACCATCCCGAGAAAGCGCCGGTGACGATCCTGGTCAATGGCCAGACGGGCGAGATCGCGGGCAAGGTGCCGATCTCCTGGGTCAAGGTGATGGTCGCCGTGTTGGGCGGTCTGCTCGGACTTGCCGGGCTGTACTTCGGGCTGGTCGAGGGTGGCTTCTAGCATGGCGCGGGACTGCTGCAGCCGCTGCGATACCCCGCTGGAGCTGGGAGATCTGCGTTGTGCGATCTGCGGCCAGTCCGCGCCGGATGCGGCTGCCGCGCGCGAAAAAATGGAGGTGCTGATCCTGCGCTGCACCGGTTGCGGCGCCGCGGTGGCCTACGATACGAAGCTGAGCGCCACGCGCTGCGGATTCTGCGATTCGACCTGCAAGCAGGAGCGCCTGCTCGATCCGATGGAACAGTCCGAGGGGTACTTGCGCTTCAGCGTCAGCGCCGATCAGGCGCAATCTGCCCTGCAGCAGTGGATCGGCGGGCTGGGCTGGTTCCGGCCCGACGACCTCAAGTCCACCGCGCGGCTGGAGAGCATCAAGCCGCTCTGGTGGGTGGCCTGGGTCTTCGACGCCGAGGCGTTCGTCAGCTGGACCGCCGACTCGGACGCCGGCGCCAACCGCTCGGCCTGGGCCCCGCACGCCGGTCAGGTGGAGATGCCGTTCGAGTCGATTCTGGTCTCGGCCTCGCGCGGGCTGTCTCAGGACGAGGCGTCGAGCCTGACGCCGTCCTATGACCTGCGCGACCAGCAGCCGGAGCCGGGACTGGAGGGCGAGGCGATCCTGGAGCAGTTCGATCTGCAACGCTCGCAGGCACGACGGCGAATCGTCGACGCCATCGAGCGGATTGCCGCCGACGAGGTGGGGCAGCGCCACGTCCCGGGCCGCAGCTTTCGCAACGTCAATGTCGCGGTCGTGCTGCGCAAGCTGATCACGCGCCGGCTCTCCTTCCCGGCCTACGTGCTGGCCTATCGCTACCGCAATCGACTGTACCGCGCCGTCGTCTGCGGGCAGGACGCCGGTTGTGTGATCGGCACGGCGCCCTACAGCTGGATCAAGATCCTGCTGGTGAGCCTGGCGAGCCTGCTGGGTCTGGCCGCGCTGGTGCTGCTGATCATCCAGTTCATTTCTTGAACAGCTCGCTGGTGAGCGCCTTTTCCAGCTTCCAGGTATTGCAGCTGTCGTTGGAGAGGATGACGATCACCGTGTCCTCATCGAGGAAGCGCGCGTAGCCGCAGCGGTAGCCCATCACGCCGCCGCCGTGGGAGACCCGTTTCGTTCCGCGGGCGGTGGTCTTGGCGAACCAGCCGAGTGCGTAGTTGCGCAGGCCCGGCTTGTAGAAATCGGCCAGGGCCGCTCGATCCAGGATCTTCTTGCCGCGTAGCGCCTGGTCCCACTTCAGCAAGTCGGGCGCCGTCGTGACCACGCCGCCCATGCCGCGGTAGCCCCAGCCCCAGAGCCAGTTGGCTGCCGTCCAGTCGGGGCGCTTGTACTTGGTCTTGCGCGAGGACATGCGCTTGACGTCGAGGGTCTTGTCGCCGATGAAGCCGGTGTCGGTCATGCCCGCCGGCTCGAA
>CAZMLI010000130.1:8935-11308 GCA_964566865.1 uncultured Planctomycetota bacterium | reverse complement strand
AGTAGTAGAAGAAGGCGACCGCGACACACACCTCGGGAGGGCAGGCGATAAACCTGCCCTCCGCTAGTTGGGTCGAGGTGCGGCGATCACAGCTAAAGAAAAGACCTGAGACAAAGGAGGGATAGGGAGAATCCCAGGTCTTTCCGGCCCGACCCGGTGGGGAGCACCCGGTCGCACCTCGTGATCGCATACCGACCGCGACCGCCTTCGGTCTGAGTATACGGCTGGCCTGAGGGGTTTACCAAAAACCCGCGGCCACAGAAGCAACTCCTGCCATTGACTGAGGTAACGGCTGCGAGAATGTTCTGTTATTTATTCCCCGTAAACGCGGTCCGAAGTGATCTCATCGGATCGATCAGCCGCATTTTCGCAGAGCCAGCGCAAAACAGCCCGCTCCTCCTCGCTGAGCGAGGGCTCCATCCTGAGCAGATGAATCAGCCCGGCGAGCTGGGCACGCCCGACCACACCGGTCTTGAGCAGGTGGCCGGGCAAATCTCGCGAGCTCACGCCGCGCACCAGCTCACGCACCTCTGTGAGCCTGGGCTCGCGAAGGACATTGAGCCGGGCGAGCAGATCGATCAGTTCGACCTCAGCGCTTACTTCTGTGTCTCCAGCACTCGTTCGACACCCCTCCGGCGCACGGTCAGCTTGACCGACTTACCGGCCGAGTCGATCGCCTTGGAGAGCTCCTGCGGGCTACTGACGGCCTTCCCGTTGACGGCGAAGATCAGGTCGAAGCGTTTCAGTCCAAGCTTTCCCGCCAGCCCGCCCTCGACCGTGGTCACGACCACGCCGGCGCCCAATTCCAGCTGAGCCAGCAGCGCGCCCGAGGCCTTTTCTGTGGTCATGCCGTGCCGCAGCGTGGCCTTCTGCTGGCGATCGGCCTTCTGCTGGCGATCGGCCCCGCCCTGACCACGCATCAGCTTCTGCGCGCGGCGCAGCTCTTCCTGGATCTTCTTCATGTTCTCGAAGCCCTTGAAGCGCCCCTTGAACAGTTCCCCGAACTGCTTTTCGAGCATCTTGCGCAGATCGTCGTTGCCGCCACCCCCACCGAATGGCAGGAGCCGACTGTGGATCTGAATCCCGGCACCCTTCTTCCAGACAGCGTGCAACTTGGGGTTTTTCTGCTTCAGCTCCGCTTCGTTCTTGAAGCTGTAGCTCTTCTTCGCGGCGCCCTTCTTGGCCTGTGTGGTGACCTTGAAGCTGCCGTTCTTGGCCCGTTTGAACTCGTATCGTGTGCCGTTTTCGGTCACAGATAGCTGCTTCTCGCCGTTGCCGCTGCTCCAGGAGAACTGACGAAACCCGCCGTTGCCGCCCGGTAGCATCTCCAGCCGGAAGCGGCGAAAGAGCTTCTTCATCTCGTCCGGCATCTGGCCGCGTGGCGTCGGGAAGGGAAGCTCGCGCGATCCGGGGCGGTCGCCCTGCGGCCGCTTGAGGCTCTCGGCCGCCTGGATCTTGGAGACGATCGACTCTGCGCGCCAGCGCACTTCGGGGTCCTTGCTCGAGGCGGCTGCCTTCTTCAAGGCCTCGACCGCCGGCGGACCGATTTTCAACAGTGCATCGGTCGCTTTCTTGCGCGCGTCGTAGGCATTGTCGCCGAGCTGCCCGACCAGTTGCTGGATCCGAGCGGCTTCCTGCTTGGCCTGTTTTTTCGGTTGTGGCTTGGGCTTCTTCTCGTCATCGGCCTGGACGATGCCCACGGTGATTAGAGCGGCGAGCGCGGCGCCGATAGCGTATCTCATCAGTCGATGTCCCTTTTTCTTTGGCTTATCTTCGTTGTCCCAACGTGATGCTGACCAGGATCTCCTTCTCCCCGCGGCGCAGCAACAGCTCGACCTTCTGACCCGGCCGAATGCGCTTGATCGCCTTGCGCAGCTGGTACATGCTGCGGATCGCCTGCCCTGACAGCTCGAGCAGCTCGTCACCTTCGACGACGCCTGCCCCGGCCGCGGGTCCATCGGGCACGACCAGATTGATCAGCAACCGCTTGCCCTTTGTACGGTCGAGCGTGACATTGACTCCCAACCAGCCGCGCGCCACTTTACCGTGCTTGATCAGCTCCTCGGTCAGGCGCCGGACCTGGTCCACCGGCATGACGAAGTTGATGCCCTGCGCGCTCAGTCCGTAGCCGAAGCGACGCGAACGAGAGAAGGACCTGGGGGCGCCCGCGCCGAGCTCCTTCAGGCTCTTCAGCAGAAACTCGCGCATCTTCTCGGGGTGCTTCTTGAACTCCTCCTGGCGCTTCATGAATTCGCCCATCGCCTTCATCTGCTTCTGGAAGTTGCGATCGCGCATCATCCGCTGCATCTGCGTATTCAGCGATTCGATCGTCTGGCCCCGGCCGAAGGTCGAGGTGATGATGCCGACCATCTC
>CAZMLI010000130.1:5683-8835 GCA_964566865.1 uncultured Planctomycetota bacterium | reverse complement strand
CTTCAGCACGCCGATCGTCGTCTCCTGATCGTAGCCGATCTTCTTCGCTTCGTAACGCTTGCCGCCGTGCAGACGAATCGTGAACCGGTCCAGGTAGGCGATCATGTGGCCGGCGGTCACGATATGTCCGCTCTTGTCCAGTACCACGCCGCTCCAGCTCAGCGGATGGCCGTCGATCACGCCGGTCACCTGCACGACGGACGGACGGATCTGGTTGGTAATCTTGATGAACTCTTCCTCGAACTGGTGGAGCCCCTGGCCCCAGCAGGCAGTCGAGAGAAGACAGACCATCAGCGTAGTGAGTCCTGCTCGCAGCATAGTTACATCACTCAGAAAGAGAACGATCGATCGTCGTCGTCGTCCTTGGGTACACGGGCTTCTTCCAGCACGAACGTGGCCTTGGAGCGCGCCTGTGGCACGTGGGCTACGTTGAGCGCCCCGCGCCTACTGGGAACCGGGTGATTTTGTAGCTGATGGCCGAGCGTCTGGCTGGGGGCCTGCGTCGCCGGCGCAGCCTCTTCGGGCAGCGTCAGCAACGGTAAATCTCCCCCCGCCTGGCCGACCATCACACCGGCCACGGGTTGATTGGACTGAAATGCGCGCAGCGATAGCACCGCGGCGACCAGCACACTGGCCGCCATTGCCACCTTGAACATCCGGTTCCATACCGGCTGCGCAACAACGGGTCGACGGCTGACCGCCACCCGCTCTAGAATCGCCTCTGTGTAACCATTCCAGAAGTCAGCCGGAAGGCTGGGCTTCTGTGGCGCCAGTTCGGCCAGCAGGCCGGGCGCTTCTGATCCCTCGACGATTTTTCCGGTGATCTCTGCGGTATATCCATCCCAGAAATCAGCCGGCAATTCGGGCCGCTGCGCAACAAGCATGGCACGGCTCTGTCGATATGCTGAGAGGGCGTCCGCACAGCTGGCGCAATCCGCCAGGTGGGCCTTCACCGCCTCGAGCTCGTCGGGTTCGATGTCCCCTCCGCAATAGAGGGGCAGCTGTTCTACGCTTTGTTTACAGTTCATCTTTCAGATCCGGTTCCATCGCTACCGTCTTGTCCCATGCCTCCCGAAACAGCTTCCGCGCCTGGTGCAACTGCCAGCGCACCGTGGCATGTTTCGCCCCGACGATGTGACCGATTTCCTTGCAAGAGAGATCGTGCAGATCCCTCAGGACGATCACCCGCCGGTACTTATCCGGAAGCTGCTCGAGTGTTCCACGCACATCGTCCGAGAGTTCCTGGGCTGACAGCAGCACGTCGGCTGAAGCCTGGTTACCCTGGATCTCGACCAGCGCGTCGAGCGGCACCGCTTGACGGTTTCCCATCTTCCGTAGGTGATCGATCGCCAGATTGGTGATGATCCGATAGAGCCAGGTGAAGAAGTTCTTCCCCAGTTCGAAGCTCTGGATCGATCGATACACCCGCAAAAACGCTTCTTGTGAAAGATCTCTGGCCTCATGCATGTCGCCCACCATCTGGTAGGCGACCCAGAAAGCCCGTTCTCGATACTTCTCGACCAACTCCGTGAAGGCCTGCTCTTCGCCCCGCTGGCAGGCACGGAGGAGCTCGACCTCTCGGTCTGGCTCCGATCCGTTTTCACGGTTTTGCTGTGGCAAGGATGGCATGAGTGCTCGGCGTGCGATGCTGAGAGTGGCTGGACCTGCTGCACTCCCATTATAGCCGATCGAGCACTCAATTCAGCCTCCACCGTTTCTTACTTGAACTCCTGCTTCGGACGAATGCCCAGGGTGATGATGATCTTGCGCTTCTTGCCACCCCGAAGGATCTGCGCGGTCAGCTTGCTGCCGGCGCTACGGCTGCTCAATGCGGCACGCACGTCGGTCAGGCTGCCGATCTTCTTCCGGCCCAGCTTGATGATCACATCGTACTGACGCAGGCCCGAACGCTCGGCCGGCGAACCCTTGACAACCTGGCTGATCAGCACGCCCACACCAACCGGCAACGACAACTGGTGCCGCAGGTCCTTGGTCAGCGGGGTCAGGCCTACGCCCAGGAAACCCTTGCCCGTGGACTTGCGAGTCGTCTTCTTCGGCGACTTCGACTTGCGACCCTTCTTGTCGCCGAGCAGATCGTCGAGCATCTGCTGGATCCGCTTGCGATCGCCTGCCTTGGCCGGCTTGCGCTTGGACGGAGTGGCCTTCGGCTGATCTTTGCCCTGGCCGCCCATCATCCGCTTGAGGTACTTCTGCAGCTCCTCCTGGTTCGGCATACCCTTGCCGCCGCCGCCGAAGAAACGCTTCTGCATCTCTTCCATCTGCTTGCGGGACTCAGGATTCTTCATCATGTCCTGATACATCTCCATCCCGCGCTTCATCATTTCCTGCATGTCGCCGCCCTGGCCGTTGCGGAACTGATCCATCAGCTTCTTCATCCGCTCGTTACCGTCCGGTCCCATCATGCCCTCGAGCATCTTCTGCAGGTCCGGGTTCTGGCTGTTCGGCTTGCGCGTCCGGGGACGCTTGTTGCCCTTGGCGCGATCCAGCGCCTTGTCCAGGAACTTCTCGAGGCGATTCTCGCCATCCGGGCGAGTACTCGGCCTGTTGCGCTGACTGCGACCCTCGGAGCCACGGGCGCTCAGACGCAGCTCGACCACCTTCTTGCGGCCACGGCGAAAGATGACCAGCCGCACCGTGTCACCGACCTTGGCGCTGCGGATCAGCTTGATCAGCTGCTGCTTGCCGTTGACGGCCTGACGGTTCCAGCTGACGATCACGTCGGTCCGGCGAATGCCAGCCCGCGAAGCCGAGGAGTTCGGTGCGACCTGATCGACCAGGACGCCACCCTTGCCCTTGATGCCGAGCAGTTCCCGCAGCCCCGGACGCAGATCCTTCAGCGCGATGCCGAGGAACGGCTTGCCACCACGACGGTGGTTGCGATCCCGGCGAGCCTGCGGCCGGGACCGAGAATCGGATTTGCTCCCGCGGCGGAGCCGACGGTCGATGTCGCGAATCAGCTGGCGGCGCATCCGCTTCAGCTGTGCGTCCAGGCGTTTGATCAACTCCTTACGCAACTGCTCCTTGTCGTTACCTCGCTGCGCCACAGCCGGTCCGGCCATGAACACCGCCATCATGGCGACCAACAGCAACTTGATTCCCGCACTACGCATTGTCTCTTCCTCCACAAGCCT
>CAZMLI010000130.1:0-5583 GCA_964566865.1 uncultured Planctomycetota bacterium | reverse complement strand
TCGTCGATCCGGTTGCCCTGGCGCGCCAGCTTGATCGCCCCCCACAGAACCAGCCCGCAGAGCACCAGCGTGGTCAGGAAGGCCACCTTCTCGCGCGCCTTGATCCAGACCCGGTGCAACAGGCCCCGAGGACGGGCCTGGATCTCATCGCCCGCCAGATAGCGGCGGATGTCGGCCGCCAGCTCGAGCGGCGTCTGATAGCGCCGATAGGGGTCCCGGTCGATCGCCTTGTCACAGATCGTCGCCAGGTCCCGGTCGAAGTTCTTGCCCATCACGCTCAGGATCGACACCGGCGACTCCTGCAGGATCCGGCGCAGGATCTTGACCGTCTCGTCGTCTTCGTACGGGGTGTGGTCCGAGAGCATCTTGTAGAGAATCACCCCGAGCGCATAGACGTCACAGCGGGCGTCATACTCGGGCAGCTTGCCCGCCACATACTCGGGCGCCATGTAGAGCGGGCTGCCGAACAGGTAGCCCTTCTTGGTCAGCTGGCCGCTGCCGTCGCCGCCACGGAACTTGGCGATGCCGAAGTCGATCAGATAGGGGTCGCCCGACTTGGTGACGAGGATATTGGTCGGCTTGAGGTCCCGGTGCAATACGCCCTCGTTGTGTGCATACTGCACCGCGTCGCACAGCGTACAGAGAATCTCGAGCATCTGCTCACGCCCGACGCCCTGGTCGTCGACCAGCTGGTCCAGCGAGATCCCCTGGATGTAATTCATCGAGAAGAAGTGAATTCCGCGAACCTCGCCGATCTCGTGAATACCGACGATGTTCTGGTGCCGCAGGCGGGCGACCGCGCGGGCCTCGCGCTGGAAGCGCTGAATGTCCTCGTCGAGCGACTCGCCGCCGGTCAGCAGCACCTTGAGCGCGACGATCCGCCCCAGCTCCTGCTGACGCGCCTTGTAGACGATGCCCATCCCGCCGCGCGAGATCTCCCCGAGGATCTCGTAGCTGCCGAACAACCGGGTGCCCAGATTGAGGATCCCCAGCTCGGTGACGCGCGGTTCCTCGTCCGCGACCGTATCCTCGACGGCCAGACTGGCAAGCTCGCTCGGCTCGACCAGCGTCGCCTCGCAGCGAATGCAGGACTGATCGCTGCCCTCCGTCCATCCCTCGACGTTGTACTTGGTGAAGCACTTGCTGCAGACGAGGATCTTGACGTTCTGCAGCGCGAGCAGGTCCTGGACCTGGTCCGGCGAGAGCAGCCCCTCACGAACGAAGATCTCACCGAGGCGAACGAATACACCCGAATCGGCGTTCTCAGCCTGGATTTTCAGGCAATGCGACACCTCCTCAGATGTCGCGAGACCTTTCTCGACGACCAGTTTTCCGAGCGATCCACCCGCTTCCGCTTGCTGTGCTTGTGTCATTTTCGTAGCTGCGCTTACCACTATATTCTAGTGCGTGGCTGCACGAATTGTCGGTATTATTCCACCCCATGGATGCCAGCGGAAGCTCCCTGACTCGCCGACTGATCCGCATCGCCCTGCGCGAGCTGCTGGAAACGCTGCTGCTGCTGTGCCTGATGCTGGCCAGTCTCTACCTGCTGACGGGCTTGCTCGGTGCCCGCAAGTCGGACGCCGGTGGACTGCTCTCCTTTCTCGGCGACCTCACCCGCGACGCCCACGGCATCCCGATCTGGCAGCGTTTTCGGGGTGCGGTCGGCCTCTCGGCGCGGCTGATCGGCGGCAGCCTGGCCCTCTCGATTCCCCTGGCAACCGCGGTCGGCTGGATGGCCGCGCTCTACCGGCCAGTCAGGCTCAGCCGGTTCCTGATCACCGCGCTCTCCGCGCTACCGATGGTCGCAGCCGGCGCATTCCTGCAGCAATACTCCAACCACATTCTGCTGCCGATCCTGGTGCTGGCGGTGACCGAGCTGACGCTGGGCACGATGGCGGCGCAGATCTACACCGACCTCTCGCGGGAACTGCGCAGCGCCTATCTGGACACCACCCGCGCCAAGGGCGCGGCGCCGATCACGCACTACTGGAAGCCGCTGCTGGCCAGCATCGTCTCGACCATCCGCCCGCGCATCCCCTACCTGCTCGGCGCGACGATCGTCGTCGAGCGCATCTTCAGCATGTCGAGCTACGGTCTGTCGAACCTGGTGATCAACGCGGTGGAGCAGAGAGGCGACGCGAGCATCCTGTTCTGGGTCACGGCCTTCGGCTTGCTGCTGGTGCGCGGCATGAGCCTGGCCGAGCGGCTGCTGGCCGGCCTGCTCGACCCGCGCGAAGGCGCCGAACGAACCGCCAGAGCCAGCGCGTCACTGGCCGGCTGGTTCGGACATCTGCGCCCGCGGCTCTGGCCCCAGCAACTGGCTGGCCTGCCGCGAACCGCGCTCTCGGCCCTGGGCCAGACGGCGCGGCGCGTGCACGACCGCCTGGGCGAGCACCTCGGCATGGGCGCGTTCGCCTGGGCCCAGCTGGCGGTCGGCGGCGCCTTCTCGCTGGCCACGCTCGGGGTGATCGTGCTCTGCGCCTCGGGCTGGATGCCGCACGAACTGGAGCTCGATCCGAGCCGCATGCTGGCCCCGCCCGACTGGTCCACCGGGCACTACCTGGGCCACGACCAGATGGGTCGCGACCTGCTCAGCAGCCTGCTGCGAGCGGGCCGCAACATGCTCGTACCGGTGGCGCAAGCCCTGGCACTGCCCATCCTGCTGGGCACGCTGCTGGGCATCTGGGTCGGCTCGTCCCGCGGTCCGCTGGCCTTCCTGGCCGGCGCGCTGGTCGATATGTTCGAGTCGCTGCCCAAGCTGATCATCATTCTGGCGGCGATGTGGCGGCTCAACGTGGATGCCGACTACCTGGCCAAGCTGCTGCCGCTGGTCGGCCTGACCTTCACGCCGCAGGTCTTCTACGCCGTGCGCGACCGCACCCGCCAGATCGCCTCGGAGGGCTTCCTCGAGGCGCAGCAGGCGCTGGGTTCGAGCCCAGCCCGGGTGCTGGGGTTGCACGTGTTGTGGAACAACTGCCGCGGCGCGATCATCGTCCAGGGGTCGTTGGTGCTGGGGTACATCCTGATGATGGACCTCACGCTGAGCTACCTGAAGTACTACCAGGTGGACGAGGATCTGATGACCTGGGGCAGCCTGGCCTATCACGGGATCTACGAACGTCGGATCTGGAGCGTTGGCCCGTGGAACCCCTGGCTGCTGCAGGCGCCGCTGGGGATCGTCGCCCTGTTCACCATCACTTTTGCGCTCTGGGGAGACGCCCTGCGCTCGGTCTTCGGCAGCGATCAGCGATGAGCGATCTGCTCTATTCCGTACGCGGGCTGCAAACGCACTTTTACGACCCGGACCTGCGCAGCCTGGCCCCCGCGCTTCGCGGCCTGGATCTCGAAATTTACGCGGGAGAATGCCTGGGCG
Organism: uncultured Planctomycetota bacterium; assembly: GCA_964566865.1. GTDB lineage: Bacteria > Planctomycetota > JACQVV01 > JACQVV01 > CAZANL01 > CAZMLI01. Next base: position 2,207 of record CAZMLI010000130.1, on the reverse strand, counting down.
TCACGGGAGAATCAGGCGGAGGCAAGAGCACGCTCGCGCGCGCCCTGATCGGTCTGGTCCGAGGCAAACCCGGCGTCAGCGGCGGGACCTTCGAGCTGGACGGCCAGCGAATCCTCAAGGACTTCCCTCACACGACGTTCCCGCTGGAGCAGCACTGGCGACGCTTCCTCTTCCGTCACTGGCAGAGCGTCTACCAGCGACGGCTGCGCCTGCTGCGCGGCTCCGACATCTTCTTCATCGCGCAAGATCCGCGCAGCGCGCTCAACCCCTATCTGACCATCGGTCGCCAGCTGCGCGAATGCGGCGAGCGCCCGGTCGCCGAGCTGCTCGAGCAGGTCTGCTTGCCGAGCCAGACGGCCGACCGCTACCCCCACGAGCTGTCGACGGGCATGTGCCAGCGGGTGCTGGTCTCGATGGCCCTGGCGCTGCCCTGTCGCATCGTGCTGGCCGACGAGCCGGTCGCCAAGCTGGATCTGCGGCTGCGCCGGCGGGTGATCGATCTGCTGGCGCAGATCCCGCAATCGGGCCGCGCGCTGGTGCTGTTCACCCACCAGATCGACCTGATTCGCCACCTGGCCGACCGTGTGGCCGTGCTGTTCCGTGGTTCGATCGTCGAGCAGGGCGACGCCCGAGTCGTGCTGGCTCCCGACGGGCCACACCATCCCTATACGCGCCACCTCTCCGGTGCCTATGCCGGAATCGACGCGCTGATAGCGCCGGGCGCGCTGACCGCGGAGACCGCCGGCGGCTGCGTCTATCGGCAGCGCTGCAGACTCGCGCAGATCGACCGCTGCAGCTCCGAGTTGCCGCCGCTGGCCTCGCTGGGAACGAGATCCGAGGGGCGCTGCTGGGTCGAGACAGACACCCCGTCTTGACAGGGTTGAACCACCTGATAGAGTACCTCGCCTTAAAAGGAGCTACCACATCATGAAGATCGCTGTGATCGGTGCGGGATATACGGGACTCGTGGCAACATTGCGCTTTGCGCAGGCCGGCTACGAAACGACCCTGTTCGAGGCCAGCGACGACGTCGGCGGACTCGCCGGCGACTTCAAGATGCACGGAATGAACCTCGAGAAGGCCTACCACTTCCTCTATCCCACCGATGCCCACATCACCGGGTTCCTCGAGGAAATGGGGATGCAGGACTGCCTCGACTTCAACGAGAGCTCGGTCTGTTGTTACTACCAGGGCAAGATCTATCCGTTCAACAACGCGATCGATCTGATCAAGTTCAAGCCCCTGGGCTTCATCGATCGCATCCGCGCGGGGCTGGTGGTGCTGATCCTGCAGTTCACCCGAATGGGCTGGCGCAAGCTGGCGCGCGTGACCGCTTACGACTGGCTGCGCAAGTGGGCCGGCCCCGGTGTGACCCGGGTGATCTGGGCGCCGCTGCTGAAAGGCAAGTTCGACAAGTACTGGCAGACGATCTCGATGCAGTGGCTCTGGGGGCGCATTCAGCAGCGCGCCGACTCCAAGCAGCCGGGCGAGAAGACCGAGCGGCTGGGCCAGATCCAGGGCGGTTTCCACCGCCTGACCCGCGCGATCGTCGAGCGCATCGAGGGCTGCGGAGCGGTGATCCGCAAGAACTCGCGCTGCACCAAGCTGACGCGCGACTCGCAGACCGGCCAGATCGCGGTCAGCATCAATGGCGTCGACGAGATGTTCGATCGCGTGCTGTTCGCCGGCCCCTCGCCGGTCTTCGCCAACTTGATCGCGCACAATGAGACCGCCTGCCCCGATCAGATCGCCAAGATGCGCAGCATCGACTATCTCAGCGCGGTGCTGCTGGTCTTCTCCTCGGACCAGGAGATCACGCCCTACTACTGGCACAACATCAGCGAGATGGAGTGGCCGTTCCTGGTGCTGATCAACCTGACCCGCCTGCGCGACAAGTCCGACTTCGCCGGCAAGCACATCTACTACCTCGCCGACTACGTGCCGCACGATCACGAGTACTTCTCGATGGGCGACGAGGAGCTGAAGGACCTGTGGTACGACCATCTGGGCCAGATGTTCCCCGACTTCGACCGCTCGCAGCTGCTCGAGCAACACGTCTTCAAGTTCAACTGGTCGCAACACATCGTCGGCGTGGGCTACGAGGACAAGATCCCGCCCTACCACTCCTCGGTCGAGGGCGTCTACCTCTCCAACTTCTCGCAGATCTTCCCGCTCGACCGCGGCACCAACCTGGCGATCCGCGAGGG
>CAZMLI010000129.1:0-11313 GCA_964566865.1 uncultured Planctomycetota bacterium | reverse complement strand
GGCCGAAGGCGAGCTTCGCCGATCTGGCGCGCAAGCACTCCGAGCACGAGTCGAAGAAAGCCGGCGGCGATCTGGGTTTCATCAGCCGCCGCACGCGCAGCAAGGAATTCACCGCCGCCGCGTTCAAGCTGAAGAAGGGACAGATCTCCGGCCCGGTGCCGATACCCGGCGGCATCGTCTTGATCCAGCGGGTGGAATAGCCGACTCCGAAGCGTTCCGCTAATGAGCCGGAGATACCGCTACGTCGGACCGGAGGAAATCCGCCAGGCCTGTGAGAAGCGGGCCGAGGGATACCAGATCCTCTGCGTCACGGACCTGCTCGCCTGCCTCGAGGGCGCCGAACCGACCTACGGCGACAGCCACGTGATGACGTTCGTCATCGACTGTGAAACGGTGTTGCGAATCGCCGACCGCCACTCAGAGCATGTGGCCTGCGCCGGGGGTGGCGAAGTGCGGTCGGCGGGCGAGATGACGTTTGCTCTTGCCGACGGCCCGGAAGTGACCGAGGTGACCAACCAGTCGACCGGCTATTGTCCCGAACCCACGTCCTGGCCCGCAGTCGAGGCTGCGCTGGAGCGGGCGGGGCTTCCTCACCCGGGACGTTTCACCAGTGAGATGGTATTTCGTCGCTGCCAGGACTGCGGGCAACGAAACATCGTCAAGGAGGGCGACTTCACCTGTGGCGCCTGTGAAGCGCCCCTGCCCGCAGACTGGAATTTCGACTGAGTCAGGAAAGCGGGCCGAACAGTTCGAAAGCCTCGTCCCCCTGGGGCCGGTGGATTCAGGATCTGGCCGGTGGGAGGGCGAGGCTCCCGCCGAGCCGAGACCGGTGTCAGGGTTCCTGGTCTCCCCGGTGCAACACCGCGAGTTGACCCTTTCCGGCGCTTCGCGCCGCGGCTCGCCGGGAGGCTCGCCCTCCCCTTGGGGTGCTGACTACGAGTGACCCCTCGATCGTGGTAGCCCCGCCTTGCAAGCGGTATCCGTGATCTGCTAGGCTGAGGGCTGGTCGGTAGTTTGACGTTACTCGCGCGTGGAGGGAGGCCGATGACAGAGCAAATGCTGCCTGGCTGCGATGGTTGACCGGATCCAGGTCCGGTGTGAGTGTGGACGCGAGTTTCGGCTCCGGGCGGATCAGCTAGAAGCGAAGCGCTGCCAGTTCTGCGGTGCGGAGCTGAACCGGATTGACGATTCCTTGGACGAGTCGTCCGCGGTCCAGGATCAGACGGTCCCCATGGAACCATTTGGCTCCGTGAGCCCAATCCGGAGCAGCGCCTGGACCATGGGGCCCATCCAGGATAAATCCGAGTTTCTCGCAGGCAATGCTGTCTGTCTCGGGGTCCTGGTCAGTTTCTTCGGCACTCTTGGGCTGGGCTTTCTTCTCGGGTTTGTGACCGGCTACGTCGGGCAGGGCAATCCAGCTAACTTGCTCGAGGTCAAGAATGAGCTCGATATGCTCTTTCTGATCTGCTGCTTTTTGGGGCCATTAGCTGGCGCCTATCTTGCGGCGAAGATTGCGGGGTTCGCCCACGTGCGGCACGGCATTGCGATTTTCCTGCTTCAGATGGCTTATTTCGCATTCCATTACGTGAGGCTCTCGTGGTTCGTGGCTGGAGTCAAGGTCAAGCCCGATCGCCTGGTTATCCTCGGGATGTTCACGCTTGGAGGTGCACTGATTGGCTGCCTGGCCGCAAAGTCTCCGGCTCAAGTGCATCCGACTATTCAAGACGGAGGTTGATGGCGCTGGTAAGAGAGTGCCTCACCGGCCGAGGATCTTCTTCGCCTCGGCGCGCCAGGCCTCGCTGTCTTCCCAGTAGCCTCCCTCAGCCAGCAGCGCGAGCATTCTCTTCGCCTGCGCGGCCGCCTGCTCTGGTTGCTCGTCTTCGGCGTAGGCGGCGGCGAGGGCCAGGTGGTTTTCCGGATAGTCCGGGGCGATCGCGATCGCCTTGCGCCCGTGTTCGACGGCGGCCTCGCTGTCGCCGATGCTGATGGGGAACTCCGGGGCCTGGGCCAGCAGGCGGCAAAGGTAGCGGTGTCCGCCGGCATGATTGAATTTCGGGTCGAGCGCAACGGTGCGTCGGGCGTGGTGCGCCATCTGCTTGACGTGGGTCAGCGCGCCGCCGGTCCTGGATTGAGTGTAGAGTCCGAGGCAGACGGCGCGATAGAAGTGCGCAGCGGCATCCGTCTCGTTCAGCTCGAGGGCCGCGCCCGCATACTCCACGCCCAGCTGCGCGACGGGTGCGCTGGACTGATGTCTGGCGAGCCAGCTGGCCACGATCGCCGCTTCGACCAGATAGTCTCGGTTGTTTTTGTCGGCGGCGACCAGGCGCTGTCGGGCGGTGAAGGCGCGCTGCACGCGCGCGAGGCTGCGGGGCGCCGCGAACAGCGCGTCCGCCTGCTGCGCAAGCGTGTGCTGCTCGACGGCTGAAAGCCCTGGCCCTGACTTCACCTGGCGCCAGTCGGGGCCACAGCCAGCCAGCAGCAGGCAGAGCAGGATCAGCGGTCCTTGGCGGGCTTCCACTTGTCGTAGGCTTCGCGAACGGCCTTGTAGGTCCCGGGTTTGATCGCGGCGAAGCCCGCCAGCTTGAAGGTCTTGAGCACGGTCTTGCCCTTGGGCTGCTTGTCCAGCCGCAGCAGCGCATCGGTCAGCTTGACTCCGGCGCCGCGCCCGGCGATCCGGACCACGGGTGCCGACGGCAGCGGGGCGGTGGTATGGATCGCCACGAGCTGGCTGGCGTAGCGTGGCAGTTGCTTCAGCGAAAGCGTGGCGTCCTGGTCGAGCAGGACGACGTCGGCCTTGTTGCGAATCACTGCGCGAATCGCACGCAGCGCCGAGCGGGCCGGGATCAACTTCAGCTGTCGGGCGGCGTCATACCGACCGCGCAGCAGCACCGCCGAGACGAAACGCGGATCGGAGAGGTGGATGCCGGTGATGCGTTTGCCCACCAGACCGTCGAGCCGGAGGGTGTCGGACTTGCGCACCAGCAGGGTGTAGGTCGTCGTGCTGCGGCCACCGGGACGGGCCCGGGCCAGCGGCACCAGCTCGAGCGCCTTGCGATGGGCCAGATAGAAGTCCAGCGAGACGATGCCGAAGGCGGGTTTGGTCTTTTCGATATGCCGCAGCGCCTCGGCGGTCCGGTTGAAGTAGGTCGCCTTGATCGGGCCCAGCGCCAGCGCCGCGGCGAAGTCGGCCATCGCCGGCCGGGCTTTTTCGGTCGAGCCCGGCCCGCCCGGCTGGACGAACAGCAGTTGCGTCTGCGCCATGGCCGGCAGGCTCAGCAGGCTCAGCAGGGTCAGCAGGCAGAGTCTCAGAAGCAACGAGCCAGCACCAGCAGCGCTTCCAGGTTGTCGGCCTGCAACTTGCCCGAGAGGAAGGCGGCTTGCGGGTCGCCCTGTCCGGTCGTGATGCCGACATAGGTGTCGCTGTCGACAGTGATGGAGCAGGTGGCGTCGCCGACGATTCCTGACTCGACGGTGCAGGTATCGGACTCGATCGCGACGGTATACTCACCCGGCTCGCGGCCGGTCAGCTGGAAGTGGAAGACCCCGACGAAATCACCGGCCTGCTCGGCGTTGAAGCGTTCCGGCAGCAGTCGAAAGACCTCGCTCACCGAGGCCGAGGGGGCCGAGGCTTGCTCGCTATCCGAAACCGGGCGGAAGTCGTCATCGTCGATCACCATCTTGGAGAGGATCTCGCGCATCACCTCGCTGGTGCCAGCGCCGAGCGTGCCCAGTCGGGCGTCGCGCCAGGCGCGCGCGGCCGGGTATTCCTCCATGTAGCCGTAGCCGCCGTAGACTTGCAGGCAGCGGTCGGTCACGGAGCAGGCCAGCTCGGTGCAGTAGAGCTTGGCCATGGTGGTTTCCTTGACGCAGCTCTTGCCGGCGGCGTGCAGCTCGGCGGCTCGGTAGGCCAGCAACCGGCCGGCTTCGATCTCGGTCGCCATGTCGGCGAAGCGATGGCGCAGGACCTGGAACTTGCTGATCGGTCGGCCGAAGGCTTCGCGCTGCTTGGTGTAGGCGATCGCCTCGCGGAAGATCCAGTTGGCCGAGGCGCAGGTGCCGATCGAGGTGATCAGCCGCTCGAGCTGGAAGTTGTCCATGATGTAGTAGAAGCCCTGACCCTCCTCGCCGAGCAGGTTGCCGGCCGGGACGCGGCAGTCCTCGAAGGCCAGCTCGGCGGTGTCCGAGGAGTGGCAACCGAGCTTGTTCAGCGTGCGGCCGACGCTGAAGCCCGGCGTATCGGTCGGGAACAGGATCAGGCTGATGCCGTCATATCCGCTGCGGCTGGTATCGGTCTTGCAGGCCAGGATGATGAAGTCGGCCGAGGCGCCGTTGGTGATGAAGGTCTTGCTGCCATTGATCAGGTACTCATCGCCCTGGCGCACGGCGGTGGTGCGAATGGCGGCCACGTCCGAGCCGGCGTTGGGCTCGGTGATGCCCAGCGCGCCGAGCTTCTCGCCCTTGATCGCGGGGACCAGCCATTGCTGCTTGAGCGCCTCGCTGCCCCAGCGTTCGATCGGCGGGGTGGCCATGTAGGCATGCACCATCATCGCCATCGGAAAGCCGAAGGCGCCGCAACAGCAGAGTTCTTCGATCAGCGCGATGCTGAACCAGAGGTCCAGATCCAGGCCGCCATATTTTTCGGGGTAGGGCACGGCGAACATGCCCAGCTCGGCCAGCTTGGGCAGGATCTCACGTGGCCAGCCGCCGGCCGCCTCCCAGTCGTCGATGACGGGGCGGATTTCGCGCTCGATGAACTCGCGAACCGACTGGCGGAATGCCTGATGCTCCTCGGTGAAATGGTCGCTCATGCCTGTTGCTCCAAGGCTTGTCGTTGGTGAAAACAGCTTCCTTCTGAGGCCAGTTGCTCGAGCAGCGCGGGCGGCGCGAACCGGTCGCCGTGCTCATCCTGCAGTGCGCGCAAGATCTCGAGCGCTTTGTCGAGACCCAGCTGGTCGACGTAATGGAACGGCCCGCCCAGGTAGGCCGGGAAGCCGATGCCGAGCACGGCGCCGATGTCGCCCGCCACTGGATCGGCCAGTATACCCGACTCGAGGCAGCGGATCGACTCGAGGATGAAGGCCCAGAGACCACGGGCGGCCATCTTCGGGCCGTTCATCGGCTTGCGTGTCGGATCGGCAAGCAGCAGGTAGACGCCGTTGTTGAACACCTTCTCGCCGCTGCCGTACTGATAGAAGCCGAGGCCGGACTTGCGGCCGGTGTGGCCGTCTTCGACCAGGCGCGTCAGCCCCGGGGGCGCCGCGAAACGTGGATCGAGCTGCTCGCAGAGTACCTGTGTCACCTTCAGCGCGGTGTCCAGGCCCACCTCGTCGGCGAGTGCCAGCGGGCCGACCGGGAAGCCGAAGCCGGTAAAGGCCTTCTCGATCGCCGGGCCGGCGGCGCCGTCGTCGAGCAGCTTGAAGACCTCGGCCAGGAAAGCGCCGATGACCCGGGTGGTGTAGAACCCCGGTCCGTCCTCGACCACGATCACCACCTTGCCCATTCTGCGGGCCAGCGCGACCACGGCGTCGACCGCTTCCTCGGAGGACTGCGGGCCGCGGATCACCTCGACCAGCGGCATCTTCTCGACGGGGCTGAAGAAGTGCATGCCGACCACGCGGCTCGGATCGGCCGCGCCCTCGGCAATCTGGGCGATCGGAATGCTCGAGGTATTGGTGGCGAAGATCACCTCGGGTCCGGCGTAATCGAAGAACTCGTCCCGCACGCGGCGCTTGAGCGCGAGGTCCTCGAAGACCGCCTCGACCACCACCTCGACGCGCTTCATGCCGGAGAGATCTGTGCGCGGCTGAATCCTGCTGAGCGCTCGGTCGGCTTCGGTCCTGCGCCAGATACGCTTGTCCGCCCGACCGTGAAAGTCGGCTGCGGCGTGCGGCAGCACGCGGTCGAGCGCCTCGGTCGAGAGGTCGCGGATGCGCACCTTCAGGCCCTGGCCGGCGGCGACGGTGGCGATGCCACAGCCCATCAGCCCCGCGCCGAGTACGCCGATCAGTTGCAGCTCGTCGCGGGTGGATTTCTGCTGTTTCTTCAGCTCGTTGGAGGAGAAGAACAGGTGGATCAGGCTCTTGCCGGACTGCGACATCAGCAGCTCGCCGAACGCCTCGCGTTCCGCTTTCTCGCCGGCGGCGGGGCCGTGCTCACGACCGGCCTTGATCGCGAGCAGCGCCTTCAGCGGCGCGGGGTAGTGCGTGCCGGCGGCCTTCTTGATCTCGCGCGCTGCGGCGTTGTAGATGTAGCGTCGGAACGGCGGCAGCTTCTGTGCGAGGCGCATCCACCAGCTCTCGCGGCCGGTGCTGCGGCGGCCGAGCTTGCCCGCGGTCAGGATGCCGATCGCGGCGTCGACCAGCAAGGCATGGGGCACGACGTCCAGCGCCAGTCCCAGTCGTTTGGCCTTCTTGGGGTAGATGCTGCGACCGCTGACGATCTGGGTCACGCCTTGCGCCAGCCCGATGCGCTGCGGCAGTCGCCAGCAGCCGCCCGCGCCAGGCAACAGGCCGAGCTTGATCTCGGGCAGGCCGACGACGGTCTTCGGGTGGTCGGAGAGCAGGATGCCCTGGCAGGCCAGCGCGAACTCGAGCCCGCCGCCGAGCGCCGGTCCGTGGATCGCGGCGATCGTATTGGGCAGCGCCTGCAGTCGGCTGAATCCGTCCTGTGCGCCCTTGGCCAGCGCGGTGGCTTCCTCGGCGGTCTTCAGCGCTCGCGCCATGTCGAGATCCGCCCCGACCAGGAAGCTGTTCGGCTTCTCGGAGTAGAAGACGACGCCTTTTTCGGGCGGCTTCTTTTCCAGATGGGTGAGCAGCGCGTCGAGCTCCTCGCCGAACAGCGCGTCGATCTTGTTGTGCTCCGAGTCGGGCGCGTCGAGCGAGACGACCAGCACGCCGCGAACCTCGAAGGTCTTGAAGTAGGTGCCCCAGCCGGTGGTCATCGCGCCCGTCTCCTTATTGTCCGTTTGCCGAGGGGTTTTCGAGAATGACCGTACCGCCGAGCGCGCCCGCGGCGCAGGCGGTGGCCAGGCCGTAGCGTTTCCCGCGGCGGCCGAGCTCGTTGGCCAGCGTCGTCAGGATTCGTGCGCCGGTGGCGCCGAACGGGTGGCCGATTGCGATCGAGCCGCCGGCGACGTTGAAGCGTTCGGGCGCGATCGGTCCGATCGCGCGCTCGCGTCCCAGGCGTTCGCGGGCGAATTCTTCGTCCTCGAAGAACTTGAGGTTCGACAGCACCTGCGCCGCGAAGGCCTCGTGCATCTCCACCACGTCCATCTCGGCCAGCGTCAGCTCCGCGCGATCGAGCGCGGCGGGTGTCGAGAAGGCCGGGCCGAGCAGCAGCTGGTCTTCCGGATCCAGGCCGGTGTAGGACCAGCTCTTGATCCGGGCCTTGATCGGCAGTCCCAGCGCGCGCGCCTTCGACTCCTCGGCGATCAGCACGACGGCGGCGCCGTCGGTCAGCCCGCTGGCATTGCCGGCGGTGATCGTGCCGTACTTGCGATCATAAATCGGGCGCAGCGTGCTCAACTTGTCGCGGTCGGGCGGGATGCGGATCTGGTTGTCCTCGCGGATCACCTTGTCGCGATTGCGGCCGATGCGCACCGGAGCGATCTCCGCCGGCAAGCGGCCGTCCTGGGTTGCCGCGGCCGCCTTTTCATGGCTGGCGAAGGCCAGGTCGTCCTGGGCCTCGCGGGCGATCTCGTTCTTCTGCGCCATCTCCTCGGCGTGCTGGCCCATCGTGCGGCCGGTCGAGGGCTCGGTCAGGTCAGGCGGGATCGGCAGGAAGGCGCGCAGCGGAAAGCTCGCCAGCAGCTGGAGCCGCTGGGCCAGGGTGCGCGTTTTGGACAGCTTGTGTAGCCAGCGAACCGCCTTGCGCTGGTAGTGCACCGGGACCAGCGAGACGGTCTCCACGCCGCCCGCCAGCGCGAAGTCGTAGCTGCCGGCAAGCACGCCCTCGGCGGCGAGCGTGATCGATTGCAGGCTCGAGGCGCAGGCGCGGTTGAGCGTGTAACCCGGAATCTGCCGGGGCAGGTCCAGCCCCAGCACGATCTCGCGGGCCACGTTGGGAACCCCCGGGACCGGGATGACGTTGCCGAAGACCACCTCGCCGATCAGCGCGGGGTCGATTTCGGTGCGGCAGAGCAATTCCGAGGTTGCCTGGACCGCGAGCTCGGTCGGGGAGGTCTCTGCGAAGTGGGTGAAGGCCCGGCAGAATGGCGTGCGGCAGCCTTCGATCAGCACGGCCGAGCGTCCCTGATTTGTCATCTCAGCTCCCCATAGATTTTCTGACACAGTGCGTCATGAGGCAGGCATTGTAGCCGGGCCATTCTTAATGGCAATCGACATTTTGAGGTAAGCTAGGGCTGATGAGCGGGACGCGCAAAGAGCAGACGACCAAGCAGAGCCGGAAGGACAATCTCTTCGGCCAGCTGCTCGTTCGCCGGAGCCATTGCACGCGTGAACAGCTCAACGAGTGTCTGAGCTTGCAACGCGAGCTTCAGGCCAAGGAGGGCAAATCGCCGCGGATCGGCGACCTGCTGATTCGCAAGGGCTACGTCGGCATGACCGAGGTCGAAGAGGTGCTGGCCGACATCGACAACAGCGTGCCGATCACCTGTGCCAAGTGCAAGACGATGTACCGGCTGTTGCCGGAGGATCTCGCCGGCGAGCCGCGCTGTCGCAAGCAGGACTGTGGGGCGCTGCTGCCGCTGCGGGCGGCGGGGCCATCCGACGCCACGCTGCGGGACGTGGGTCACGAGAGCTCCGGAGGAACCCAGACGCTGCTGTCGGTTTCGCTGGTCGATGCGCCGATGGAGGTGCGCCGGGCGGCCAAGGATCCGAAGAAGCTGTTCAGCAAGTTCGTGCTGGTCAAGGAGCTCGGTCGTGGCGGGATGGGCGTGGTGTTCCAGGCCTGGGATACCGGGCTGAAGTCGATGGTGGCGCTCAAGTTCTTGCTCTCGAATGACCTGACTGAACTACAGTCGGATGAGGTGCAGCGCTTCCTGCGGGAGGCGCGCCTGGCCGCCGGCCTGTCGCATCCCAACATCTGCCGGACCTTCGACGTGCGCCAGGAGAAGGGCAAGTACTTCATCTGCATGCAGTACGTCAAGGGCCATCCGATCGGCAAGAACCCCACCGATGCGCGGGAAGCGATCCGCATCGTGCAGCAAGTGGCGCACGGCCTGCACCATGCCCACGAGCAGGACATCGTGCATCGCGACATCAAGCCGAGCAACATCATGCTCGCCGAGGACGGCACCCCGCTGATCATGGACTTCGGCATCGCCAAGTCGCTGCAGGCCGACTCGCAGCTGACCCAGACCGGCGCCGTGATTGGCAGTCCGTCCTACATGTCGCCCGAGCAGGGATCCGGCGATCCGAGCAAGATCGATCGGCGCTGCGACGTCTATTCGCTGGGCGCGACCCTGTACCAGATGCTGACCGGCAAGCCCCCGTTCGAGGGCAACTCGCCGCTGGACACGCTGCTGAAGGTCAAGACGAAGAAGGTCGTACCGCCCTCGAAGCTGGTCGAGAACCTCTCGTCGGACATCGAGAACATCTGCCTCAAGGCGCTGGCCAAGGACCCGCGGGTGCGTTATCAGACGGCCGAGGCGATGGCGGACGACATCGAGAAGGTGCTCACCGGCAAGGGCAAGGTGACCAAGGTGGCCGAGGTCACTCGCAGGGGCAGTCGCCACAGTAGCAGCAGCGGTCGTCGGGTTCGGGTGAGCCGGCCGAAGACGCCGCAGTGGGTCATCCCGGTGGTCGCGGGCGCCGTTGTACTGGTGCTGATCCTCGGCGGTATGCTGGTGGGCCGCGGCGGCGATGACGACTCTGACGACGAGCCGCGCAAGAAGAACAAGCGCAATGCAGTGGCGAAGGCCGAGCCTGGAAACAAGGGCCAGGCGCAGCCCGTCACGCCAGCCAAGGCCAGCCAGAAACAGCCGACTGACGAGCCGCCCACGAAAAAGAAGAATGCACGCTACGCCGCGGGCAAGCTGCTGCTGGAGCAGGCGCGCCGGGCGCTGTATCAGGTCGATGTGGATGGCGAGTTGACGCGAGCCAAGCTGAAGCAGGCGGTCAGCGAGTTTCTCGAGGCACTCGAGCAGGATCCCAAGCACCCGCGGGCCTACACAGACTGCGCCCGGGCGCAGATCCTGCTGTTCGACTACAAGCGTGCCGAAGACAGCTTGAAGCAGGCGATCGGCATCAACAGCAAGCTGGGAGAGAACTACGCGCTGCGCGGTCAGCTTTATCTGCAACAAGACCTCGAGGAGATCCTCGAACTGGCCTGGGTCGTCACGCCGGCGGTCGAGGAGCGGCTGGGGGACAGGCGGATCAAGGCGGCTCAGGATCTGCGTCGTGCCGCACGTCGCGGCCAGTCCAAGCAGTTGAAGCTGTTGCAAGCGCTGCTGGCCTTTGCGGAGCGTCGCATGTTGGAGTGCATCACGCTCTGCACCGAGGGAATCAACGTCGATTCGTCGAACTGGCGACTCTACAAGCTGCGCGGCGACGCCGCTTACTACCGGCATTCCGCCGTCAAGATGACGAAGGCCACGCTGGGCGGCGTGGTGGCCGACTACAGCGCGGCGATCAAGCTTCGACCGGGATACGGGGAAGCGCTGCTGATGCGCGGCAATGCCTATGCGATGATCGGCCAGCTCGAGCTGGCGCGCGCGGACATCGAGGCGGCGCTCGAGTTGCGGCCCGAGTCCTCGGCCGCCTGCTGGTTCATGGGCTCCTACTTTACCAAGAAGGCGGAGCGCTCGAATAACCGCGCGCAGGTCCGTCAGGCGCTGGTCTGGTACACGCGTGGGTTGAGGTACAACTCCGAGTCGTTCGTCAACCTGATTGCCCGCGCGACGACCTATCTGGCGTTGCAGAAATACGACGAGGCCGGCGTGGACCTGGACAAGGCGGTCCGGATCAACCCGGATCACCATCACAGCCAGTACATGCGCGGTGGGCTGCTCTCCAAGCGGAAACGCTATGTCGAGGCGATCGAGGCGTTCAAGGCTTCGATCAAGATCAACGACCGGTTCTATTCAGCCTGGTTCAACATCGCCGTCTGCTACTACAACACCGGAGAGTACTCGAAGGCCGAGAAGGCGTGGGAGAAGTCGATCCAGACCGGGCATCCCGAACCCGCGCGGGTTCGAAAGCTGATCGCACGAGCCGCCAAAGAAGGCAAGTGACCCTCCGCAGGCTGCTAGCTCCCGGATAAACGGGACCATTTGGATTGCCGACGCGTTATATTGGCCTCGTGTCTTCGATCACCCGGGAACTGGCCAACCTGAACCACGCCAACGTGGAGACG
>CAZMLI010000128.1:9212-11394 GCA_964566865.1 uncultured Planctomycetota bacterium | reverse complement strand
ACGTAACCGCCCAGCGGGATCCAGCCAATCCGATACTCGGTATCCCCGCGGGTGAAGGCGAAGATCTTCGGACCAAAGCCGATCGCAAACTGCTCGCAGCGAACGCCGAACCAGCGCGCAACGAGGAAGTGCCCCAACTCGTGGACAAATATCAGGAAACTGATCCCGAGTACGATCTGAGCAATCGCCCAGATCGCCAGCAGGCTAGACATGCAGGATCTCCTCTCGCGCCCAGCGGTCGGCCGCGAACACCGCGTCCAGGTCCGGCGTCTGGACCAGCTCGTGACGCGCCATCGTATCGCCAACCCGGCGCGGGATCTCCGTGAAGGGGATCTCTCCGGCCAGAAATTGATTCACCGCGACCTCGTTGGCCGCATTCAGCACGGCGCCCATCGTGCCGCCTTCACGCGCGGCGCGAAAACCCAGCTCGAGGCCCGGGAACTTCTCGACATCCGGCCGCAGGAACGTCAGCTCCCGATAGCGGTCGAAGTCGAAGCCGCGGGTCTTGCCGGGCAGTCGATCCGGGTAGGACAGCGCGTACTGGATCGGTAGCTTCATGTCCGGCAGGCTCATCTGGGCGATGACCGATCCGTCCTGGAACTCGACCATGCTGTGACAGATCGACTGCGGATGCACGACCACCTCGATTTGTTCGGCCGGAATGTCGAACAGCCAGCGCGCTTCGACCACCTCCAGCGCCTTGTTGATCAGGCTGGCGGAGTCGATCGTGATCTTGGCCCCCATGTCCCAGGTCGGGTGCCGCAAGGCCTGCTCCGGCGTGACCTGCTTCAATTCCTCGGCCGACAGCTCCCGGAAGGGTCCGCCTGACGCGGTCAGCAGCAGCCGCTGGACCTCCGAGCGTCGACCGGCCGACAAGACCTGGAAGATGGCGGAGTGCTCGCTGTCCACCGGCAGGATGCGGGCGCCGCTCTCCGCCGCGATGGCCTGCAAGATCGGCCCGGCCATCACCATCGACTCCTTGTTGGCCAGCCCGATGACCTTGCCGGCCCTGGCTGCCGCGATCGTTGGCAGCAGCCCCGCCGCGCCGGAAATGCCCACCAGCACGACATCCACCTCGGGGGCTCTGACTCGCTCGCACAGCGCCTCCACGCCACAGGCCAGCTCGGTATCGCCGTTACAGCGCGCGCTCAGTGCGTCATAAGCCTGCGGGTCGGTCAGCACCACATGTTGCGGCTGGGTCCGCTGCACGATCTCGTGCATCGACTCCCAGCTACTGTGGGCGGCAATGGTGTGGACATCGAATCGATCCTGATGAAACGCCAGCACTTCCAGAGCGCTGGCGCCGATCGACCCGGTCACACCCAGGATGGCGACGTTCTTTTTCTTCATATCTGGGCGGGAAGGCTGGATTATAGCCAAGTAGATTTATATTACGACGCACAGCAAGGATGCGTTCTGAAATTCCCGCAGGCTGTTTCTAGTCGCTGCCTTCGGGCAGGATCTCTTCGGTCAGTCGACCGATCGCGTCGAGGATCTCGACCAGCGGCACCGGCTTGGGAAAGAACGCATCCGCCCCATGCTCGGCCAGTTCCTCCTTCGACATCGAGTCCACCCGGCCGGAGATCGCGATGATGCGGATCCCGTCGCCGTATTTCTCTCGAATCTGCCTGCAGACCTCGTAGCCGTTGACGCCAGGCATCAGCAGGTCGAGGATCAGCAGATCGGGGACCGATTCGCCGATCATGATCAGCGCCTCTATCCCGGAGGTTGCGCAACGCACATCGAGCCGGGCGCCCGCAGGCTTCAGCGCTCTGCGCAGGACATCCAGCACCGTCTCCTCGTCGTCGACGATCATCAGGTCGACCGGACGGGTGCGCGGGACCGGCGGCTCGGTCATGCCTCGATCGGCCAGCAGTCGGGCCACCTCATCGGCGGGGATACGGTGGAACCCTCCCGGTGTCTGGCAGGTGCGAACGCGTCCAGCATGAACCATCCTGAGCACCGTCTGCCGGGAGACCCCGAGCATCTTCGCCACCTCGGTGGTCGTGTGGTACGCCTTGAGAACTTGCCCCTGACCCGTGCGGCTGGCCATAGCTGTCATCCCTGGAGATATTGTGCGATTGAGCCCTTAATCTGAGTCTAGGTGTACCCTTAGGGCGATTGGATGTCAAGAAGAATAGTTCAGCGGATCCAATTGAAGCAATCGTACCAATACCTCCAC
>CAZMLI010000128.1:0-9112 GCA_964566865.1 uncultured Planctomycetota bacterium | reverse complement strand
GTCAAGAAGAATAGTTCAGCGGATCCAATTGAAGCAATCGTACCAATACCTCCACCGCGAACAATCCACTCCCCGTTCGATACAAATCGACCGGGGAGTGGCTGGCGAATGGGGGCTATTTACGGGGCAGTGGTCAAGCGACCACCGGTGAACACGCCCCCTGGATCGAGCGGGGTCGGGACGTCGTTGCCCGGCGCCGACGGCGGAAACAGCAGGCGAGCCTGCCCGATTTCGAGCCGGCCCTTCGTGGCATGCTTCTGCACCCGATGGATCAGTTGACGCAGGTGCGCCTCGACCTGATGCGCGTTCTTGGCACTGCGGAGCTTGCCAATCCGGAGCGTCAGATCCCTGGCGGCCTTCGCGTCGGCATGGCCCAGATCGATCGCCGTCTCGACCAGACTGATCAGCAGCTCGACCGAGGACTGCAGCTGGATCACGGAGACCGTGCCGCTGCCCTGGTTGGTGACGTATACCTTACGACCGTCCGGGGTGAAGGCCACCTCGTTGGGGTTGGCGCCCACCGCGATCTCCATCACCACCGTGTGGGTCGGGGTGAAGATGAAGCTCACGCTGCCCTTGAAATAGTTGGTCACCGCGACGAGCAGCCCGTCCGGCGAGATCCCGACGCCGTGCTGGGCCACATCGCCCGAGCCCAGCGAGATGATATCGCTGACCTTCTGCTTCTGCAGATCGATGACGTACACCTCGTCGCTGCCGCCGACCCAGTTGAACGCCGGGGCGTAGGCGAAGCGGCCGTTGGCGGTGACCGCGAGGTCCTCGATGCCGTGCACGCCGCCCGGGACCGGGACGACCTCGGTGATGGACTTCAGGCTGTTGCGCTTGGTGTCGAAGGTCACGACCTGCGGCGTGGCGGAGAAGTTGTTGTCGGCGAAACCACGCGGCACGACCAGCTCCTTGCCATTGCGGCGGAAGGCCGGCCGGCTGAAGCCGCCGCTGATCTCGATCGTCCCGATCACCTCGGTAAATTTGTCGCTGTTCGGATTGGCATCGAGCACGATGATGTTCTCTTCGCTGCCGTCGTAGTTGCCGCCCGTGGTGCAGACATAGGCCCTCGAACCGTCCGGTGTGATGGCGATACCGAAGACGAATGTGGCGAAAGGCGTGCCGACGCTGACAGTCGAGATCGGAGTGGCGGTGGCCACTTCGACCACGGTGACGGTGCCGCCGCTCGAGTTGGTGATGAGCGCGTACTTTCCGTCCTTGGTGAAGGCCACGTCCTGGGGACGGGCGTCACAGGCGACCGTGCCCGTGATCGAGTCGCTGGCGGTATCGATCACCACCGCGTCGGTGCCGACGACCCATGGGGAGTAGGTGCCGAACTGCGTGACGTAGAGGGTCTTGCCGTCCGGTGTCACGGTTGCCCCGAAGGCGCCGCTGCCGGGCAAGGCGATCTCGCCTGCCTGAAGCGGCGAGGCCGCGAGCAAGATGATGCAGAGTGTCAGGATGCAGGACAGCGCCCTGCTTTTATTGGAGTACATGGTGTTACCTCTTCTGAGAATCAGTCGTTTGACTTGTTGATTGGTTGAACTTCTTCAGCGCGCGCCGAATCGCCGCGGCTACCGCCGGGTTGCTCTCCGCATCTCGAGCAGCCTCGAGCGCCTGCCTGGCACGCGGTCCGCCGACCTTGACCAGCGCCCCTACAGCGTGCGCTCGCAGCGACGTGTCCCCGGTCGTCTTGAGTGCCTCGACGAGCAGCGGCAGCGTCTCGACCGCAGCCAGATCGCCGATCGCGCGCACGACCAGGTAGCGGTGCCGGTCGCCAGCAGTTTTGCGATAGCGCCGCACCAGCGCCTCCCGCGCTGTCACGCCGCCAATCTGTGCCAGGCCGTGCAACAGCGAGAGCTGCAGGCCACGGCGGGACTCCTGCTCGAGCGCGTTGGCCAGCGCGCGGGCCGCCCGCTCGCCGCCCAGCTCGGTCAGTACCACGATCGACTGCATCCGCAGCTCGGGGTCACGACTGCGCAACTCCTCGATGACCTGCGCAGGATTGGCGCGAGCGGCGCGCACTCGAAGATCCAGTTCCTTTCGATATGCCCGGAGCGCGGCGCCACGATTCACGCCAGGGGCGCCCAGCCGTGCACGAGCAGCCAGCAGCGGGGCAACCTGCTTCAGCCGCTGGGGGACCGGGTCCGACGGGATTTTTGCCGCTCGGCGGGGCGCCGGGGGCGCAGGCTTGCCGACGGGCTGGGGCGCAATAGGCGCCGGTGTAACGAGTGGGGTCTCCTCCATCGACGAGGCCGGCCGGGCACGGAGCCAGACTACCAGCAACGCCGCGAAGAGGAGAAACGCCCAAAGAACGGGTCGTTTCATTGCAATCTCCTGTCCACGAGAGACATCTGCATGAGCGCCCAGGTCGGTCTTCTGGCTTCCGGATCGTCCTACTAACGGGACCTTCCCACCCGATCCTCGGGCAGTGGTCGTTTCCCGTGTTCGTCCCCGGTCACAGCGGCGGGTCCGCTGGGGTTTCTCACCCCATTCCCTGCTGCTTTCGCAGCACCTGGTTGCCGAAATAATTAAGGGGCTGAGTATGCCGTTGGCCAACTCGAACGCAAGCCCCTATTTTTATATTCTTGGCAGCCTGCTACAGGCCGGGCAAAGCCCTCACCCCCAACCAGCCATCGAGCACCGCCATCGACTGCTCGAATGCATCTTCGTCCAGCTGCGACAGCGTGAGCACACCCGGGTAGCGCACCGCGAGCAGCCGATCGACCAGACGCTGCCCCAGGTCATCCGGAAAACTGGCGAGCGAACGATGGTCGCGCCCGCGCGCATCCACGCCGTGCAGGTGGATGATCCGCGTCCCCGTCAGATAGCGGTCCAGATAGCCTTCGACGTCCTGGTCGTCGCGCAGCAACTGCCCGATGTCCAGCGCGATCGCCAGCCCATACTGCTCGATCAGCGACGCGAAGCGGGTCTCGAGATTCTCGACACAG
Organism: uncultured Planctomycetota bacterium; assembly: GCA_964566865.1. Classification (GTDB taxonomy): domain Bacteria; phylum Planctomycetota; class JACQVV01; order JACQVV01; family CAZANL01; genus CAZMLI01. Next base: position 6,158 of record CAZMLI010000128.1, on the reverse strand, counting down.
ATTCGCTCGGCGGGCAGGCCCGCGTCGAGCATGGCGCGGATCTGCGTCTCCGGTTGCGTGCTGTCCAGCCGCACGACGAACAGCTCGGGCTTCAGCGGGCGCGTCAACTCGATCGCCCGCAGCGTCTGCTCGATCCAGAGCGGCCCCGACTCACGCGGGGTCCTCACGGTGTAGGTCAATCCGCGCTGCTTCAGCTCGGCCAGACCGGCCAGCTCCTCCGCATCCGGCAGTTCGTCCGCGTGCGACAGGTCGAAGAACTGCAGCTCGATGTCGTCCACCTGATCGACGAGCTTACGGGCGTTGGACAGGTACGGGTCCGGCCCGTCAGCCGAGTGGATGAATGAGGTGGTGCCGATACGCAATGGACTCATGGGACAACGAGCTCCTTCAGACAGCATTCGATGACGGCCTCGATCGTATCACTTTTGGCCGTGGTGATGTGGGGCGCCCCGAGGCTGCTGGCCGCTCGCGCGGTCTGCGGCCCGATCGCCACGATGGGCGTCTCGCGCAGCTCGGGGTGCGCTTCGAGCAGCGCCATCGCGGCGCTCGAGCTGGGCAGGACCAGCAGGTCGATGGCCCTCGGCGAATCGGACGCGAACTGGCGCCCATGCCGATAGGCCGCAACCACCGTGGTGCGGGCTCCGAGCTCGTGTAACAGACCGACCAGACTGGGCCGCCCGTCTTCCGAGGTGATCAGCAGCAGGCGCTTATCGCGCAGCTGCGCCTCGTCCGACGCGAGCGCTTCAGCGCAGGCGCCGGGATAGCTGGCGGACGGTCGCAAACCAGCGGCCGCCAGGCGCGAGGCCGCGCCGCTGCCGATTGCCAGGATATGCCGTCGCGGCAGATCGCGCATGTCCAGCTCGAGCGCCGTCACGCGCTGCAGGGTCGCGTCGACGGATGTTTCGCAGCCGAACAACACCGCGTCGAACGAGCCCCACTGGTGCAGCGCGCGATCCAGCGGGATCTGGCTTTGCGGAGGATGGACCGTGACCCGCGGTGTTTCGATCACATCCGCACCGGCGTCGCGCAGTCCACTGGCAATCCGCGACGGGCCGGGCCTGGCGCGCGCGACCAGCACTCGCCGGCCGGCCAGCGGTCGCTGGGCGAACCAGCCGATCTTCTCCCGCAGGCGGACCACCTCCCCGACGATCAACAGCGCCGGCCCGACTGGGTCGGCTGCCGCGACCGCCTGCTCCAGATCGCCCAGCAGGCCGACGATCACCTGCTGCCCGGGCAGCGAAGCGGACGCCACGTAGGCCGCCGGTGTCTGGGGGCCGCGGCCCGCGGCGAAGAGCCGCTCGATATTCTGGCCCAGCTTGTTCGAGACCATGTAGAGCACGATCGTCGGCTCGCCCGAATCCTCGGCCAGCTGATGCCCGGTCGCGATGATCGCGCCCGAGCAGATACGGCGGTCGGTCAGCGGGATGCCCGCGCCGGCGGCGGCGCCCATCGCCGCGGAGATACCGGGCACGATTTCGAAGGGGATGCCGGCCTCGGCCAGCACCTCGGCCTCCTCGGCTCCGCGACCGAAGACCAGTGGATCGCCTGCCTTCAGCCGGACCACCCGCTTGCCAGCCTGCGCGCGATCGAGCACATCCGGATGCAAGCGGTACTCCGGCCGGGGATGGCCGGCGCGGCGGCCGACCGGGATCAGCTCGACCTCTGGCGGCACCAGCGAGAGGATCTCCTGCGAGACCAGCAGATCGTGCGCGACCACATCGGCGCTCGAGATCAGCTCCAACGCCCGCGCCGTCAGCAAACCCGGCGCGCCGGGTCCGGCACCGACCAGAAAGACAATGCCGCTCATCGCACTCTCCGCTTGCGAATCACGTCCGCCGGGTCCGCCTGGTAGACCGCGTTGATCTGCGCGGTGGTCAGGACTTCCAGCGGTGGGCCCAGCGCGACCAACCGACCGCCGTCGAGCAGGGCCACCCGATCGCAGACGGCGCGGGCCTCGTCGAGTCCGTGCAACGCGACCATCACCGCGGCCTGGTCCTGACCGTGCTGATGGATCTGGTCGAGTATCATCGCCCGGTGTTTGAGGTCGAGCCCCGAGGTCGGCTCGTCGAGCAGCAGCACCGGCGACTGCTGCGCCAGCGCGCGGGCGAACACCGCCAGCCGGCGTTCTCCGCCGGACAGTGTATCGACGCGGCGATCCTCCAGTTCCGTCACGCCGGCGCGCGCCATGCCGTCGGCGATCGCCTGCTCGTCGGCCTCGCGATAGGGCGCCAGGCGCCCCACGTGGGCGTAGCGTCCCATCGCGACGAGGTCCTTGACTCGGAAGGCGAACTCGACCGGCGCATCCTGCGGGACCAGCGCCACGCGGCGCGCGTACTCCCGTCGCGGCATGCGGCGCGTGTCCTCCCCTGCCAGACGAACCGCACCGCTGCTCGGCCGCAGCAGGCCAGCCGCCAGGCGGATCAGCGTGCTCTTGCCCGCACCATTGGGACCGAGCAAGCCCAGCACCTCGCCCGCGTGCAGTTGCAGGCTGATCTCATGCAGAATCTCGCGCGGTCCAAGCCTCACGCCGACCCGATCCAGCTCGAGCAGTGCGCTCATAACGCCATGACTTCGTGCCGTCGGGACACCAGCAAGTAGATGAAGAATGGCGCGCCGACCAGTGCGGTCACCGCGCCCAGCGGTAGCTCGCCGTGCCGTCCGGCCTGGGCCAGCATGTCCGCGCTGACCAGGAAGGTCGCCCCGCCCAGCACGCTGGCCAGCAACAGACGCCGATGGTCCGGTCCGATCATCAGCCGCAACAGATGCGGCACGACCAGCCCGACAAATCCGACCACGCCGGAGGCGGCCACCGCCACGCCGGTCAGCAGGCTGGCCAGCGTCAGCAGTGTCAGCCGGGTCGCGCCCACGTTGACGCCGATCGCCGCCGCCGCCTCGTCGCCGATCAGCATGGCGTTCAGATCGCGTGCGAAGCAGACCGCCGCCAGCATGCCGAGCAATGCCGTCAGCGAGGCAGCCTGGACCTTCGGCCAGCCGGTGTCGGTCAGTCCGCCCATCATCCAGAAGATGATCTCCTGCATCACATACTCGCGGGTGAAGACGATCAACAGACTGGTCATCGCGCCGGCCATGCTGCCCACCGCGATCCCGGCCAGCAGCAGGGTGCCCATGCGAAAACTGCCCGAGACCGCCGCGATCAAGTAGACCAGCAGCGCCGTGACCAATCCCGCCGCGAATGCGCTGACCGGCAAGGCATAGATCGACTCCGCGGCCCAGCCGAGCGCCAGCGCCGTCACCGCACCCAGCGCCGCACCCGCGCTGACCCCCAGCACGCCAGGGTCGGCGAGCGGGTTGCGAAACAGACCCTGCATCAGGCAGCCCGCCAGCGCCAGCGAGGCGCCGACGACGGCGGCCAGCAATACTCGCGGCAAGCGAACCTTGAGCAAGATGGTGCGCGCGCTGGCATCGCTGGGACCACTCTCGCCCGACAGCACCCGCACGATCTGTGCGGGCGGGATCCGGACCCGGCCGAGAAACATGCTGGCTGTCAACACACCCGCCAGCAGGAGCGCCAGTGGTAGATGAATCAGCAACAGATCGCGATGCAGGCTCACAACGGCTTGTCCATTAGGCTTCGATCGCCTTCGCTTGTTTACTGGAAAGAGGCTCGGAAGCTAAAGCTTGTCCAACGACTCGTCAATGGTCTTCTCGTCAGTTGCCTTTGCGCCGTGGGGTCTCAGACTGATCATGTGAGCAAGCTGCAACGCGTCGCCGTGCTGGAGATCGAAGGCCAGCGGATCCGGATCGACGGGACCCCGTTCCGCATCGGCCGGGACCCCCGCACTCAGTGGTCGATCCAGGACCCGTCGATCGATCGGCTGCATTGCCGTATCGACCAGACCTCCGAGGGCTACCAGCTGAGCCGATTGTCCAAAGGCGCGGTTCGCGTCAACGGACGCGACATCGATAACTTTCTGCTGCGCCACGGCGACCAGCTCCAGTTCGGCAACCTGCAGTTGCGCATCCTGATGCTCTCCGTCTCGCCGCCACCCGTGCGTCGGAGCCGACGGCAGGCCCGAACGCGCAGTGATCCGACCAACGGCGCGCTCGTGGTCAGCGTGCTATTCGGGCTGTTCACACTGGGCGCCTGGTTCTGGGTCTAGTGGGGTGAGGGGAGCTGATCTTCTGCGCTCGTCAGGGGACCGTCGGGAGCAAGCCAGAGGCACCGTGATCGGGAGCAACAGCGTGTCCAGGCAGAAGCTGGCCAGCATCTCGACAATCAGCAGGGGCCCCGGCACGTCCACCTGCTCCATCCCGGCAATCGATTGATTGAAGCCGCCGTAGACCCGAGGTCCATCGCCCAGCACCGTATCGTACCAGGTCCCACAACCTGAGGCCGCCGTTGCGAACATCACCAGCAGGACAGCCATTGTCGTTGCGCGTCGGCCCGGTCGTCTGTTCACCGGTAGCCCCCGGTTTGCTGGCCCCAGCAGTAGCGTAGGTAACTCGCAGGATCGATGAGCAGTGCCAGCGCCTGAAGTGGCGAGGTGAGTCCGTCGGCAGCCACGGCGACCGGTCCGAGGGCGAGCCAGACGGCGGTCTCGAGCGCACGCTGACCGCCCGGCTTGTCACCGGACTCCGGCTCGAGGACCAGGTCCACCACCGTGTCGGAGATTCCGCCTGAATTTTCGTCACTGCGCTGTCTGCGGGTGAGGCGGATCCGCAAGGCACTCACCACGTTCTTGCTGCGTTTCCGGGGGGTGATCTCGAGCAGATGATGGGGTGAACGCCACACGCCGTCTCGGAGTCGAACGAGCGGAGTCGCCGCAAGATTCCCCCGCAACGATCGACCGCTGGCGCCTGCGATGTGTTCGACCTTGTCATCCATCAAACCCCAGCCGGCTCGCACTCGAAGCTGCACCGTTCCGGTAAATTCCCACTCGGTCTTGCGGGTGACGGCCAGGTAGAGCACAGACTGCTGTTCGTCGAATGCGGCGTCCGTCAGCTGGACGCTCCGCCATCGCGCCTCCGACGGGAGGTCCGAGACGCCTCCTCGGAGCCACATGGAGCTGCAGCAGCCGCTGCAGAATCCTGCGATACAAGCGAGCAGCAAGCCAATCCTGAGCAGATGAACCATGGCTGCTGAATGAGCAAGTCGCATGCCAACCTCGCGAGGGGGTTAGCAGGTGATTGGATGCACAACCAATGCCGCAGCAATGTTGCACCGCAGTTCACTACCTGCGTCAATCGATCAGTTTGAAGGTGGATTCAATCAGTCTGAATCCTGGCCGGACATACGCAATGTCATCGTCATAGTACTCGACCACGACAAACGAGATCGATTTCGAGCTATGTGAGAATAGCCGAACCCCTCCCTGGGGGATACCCAGGACGACCTTGCCTTTCAAATCGACTCCCTCTCCGGAGTAGCGACCCCACTTCTTGAATGGAATTCTCTTCGGGTCCTTGAACAAACTCGGTACGAAGGTCTCGATTTGCCCTTCCAGATTGTCCTTCGGGTCGGTGGAGGAATCGTACAGGATGATCATCATGAAGGAGGAACCCGGACTGCGGACCTGGACCAGATGGTCGGGGTCATAATCCTCGCCCTTGGTGTCGAGCTTCCAGTTCCCGGGGTACTGCATCTTGAACGTCTTCCGCGAAATGGTCTGGGGCCGCGAGACGTCCGCAGGCTCCTCGCTGGTAAGGATATCTTCGAGGAGCTCCTTGCCGATCTCGGTCGAGTAGACGCCGAGGAAGAAACCGACGGTGCCACCGAGGCCCAACCCGAACAGGGTGCCCAGCAGGATCAGAGTCTTGTTCATTGCTAGATGATACTACTTCTTCTGGCGGGACAAGCAGGCCCGATTACTGGCGAAGGTGTCCGCCATAATCGCCCACAATAGCAGATTGCTCACGCCTCAGGCAAGGCGGGCAGCCTGCTTTCATCTCCTGTCGCTTGGAGTCATATAGCCCCAAAGGGCCATTCACCCGCTCCTCTGGCTGATATAGAATTGCCGCCATGGGCAACAGGGAGCAGCGCACATGACTGAGCGTAGAGGGGCAGGGCGACGCAAGACGCGTCGTGGGGAGCAGGCCGGCGATCGGCCCCGAAGGCCATCGGCGGCCCGCTTGTCGGGCAGCCGGAATCCCCGGCCGAAGCCGAGCAGCCCCGTCGGTCTGTATCTCGCCGCGGGTGG
>CAZMLI010000127.1:3531-11396 GCA_964566865.1 uncultured Planctomycetota bacterium | reverse complement strand
ACCATCGCGCGGATCATCGAATCGTCGAAGTCGCCGCCGTGTACGCCCAGTCGCTCGAAGAGAGCGACGCTGTGCGCTGCTGCGAACAGAACGATCGCCGCCGGGCCGACGTCGTCGACGCCGATTCTCCCCAGCTTGCGTTGCGCCTCGAGATACTCGGTGAGCCCACGCCTCAACCGCCCCACAGGCGCATCTGGGTGTCGTTGCGCAAACTTCTCGAACTGGAAGGAGGGGTGTGTCATCAGCGGCAGCAGGATCGGGAACAGCTTTCTGAAGTAGGCCACCATCCCGAGTGCGATCTGCTCGAGATGCTCCGGCACCCCGAGATCGTCCGCTGGAGTGGCTAACAATTCCTCCACGTCCAGCGCGGGTGGCACCATCGCCGCGAAGAAGAGATCCGCCTTGGTCGGGTGGCGCTGGTAGATGACGGCCTCCGATATACCGGCACGGTTCGCAATTTCTCGCGTCGATGCCGTGAGGCCCTTCTCGATGAATACCTCCCGCGCCACCGCGAGCAGTTCAGCATCCTGGATGAGTTTGGGACGCCCCACGTGCTTTCTCCATCAATCAACCCCTGCACCAAGCTGGCCGACGACCGCGCCGACCGCTCCGATCCCGAAGGAGTGCCGGGTGATTGTCTCGCAACCTAGTTGAGTCATCAAGGGCTCGATGTCCAGCACGTCGAACGCCGAACCGTGGTTGTGAAGCAGGGACACGAGAGAGAACACTCGCCCCAATGCGCCAGGGCGTTGCAGATCCACGATCACGACCCGTCCCCCAGGCCGAAGAACCCGGCACATCTCACGGACCGCATCCTCTCGCAGCGACCGGGGCACATGGTGCAGTGCCAGGGTGCAGAAGACGACATCGAAGGAGCTCGATGCATGGGGCAGGTTCGCCGCCGAGCCCTCGGCAAGCTGCAAATCAACGCCTCTGCGCTGCGCCTTGAGCTGTGCATACGCGATCATCTCGGCGGCCGGCTCGACTCCGCACAAGACGCCCGATGGCCCGATTCGCTCGGCCGCCTCGATGAGCAGGGAGCCGGTGCCGCAGCCGACATCGAGGATCCTGGCGCCGGGATTCAGCTCGACCAGGTCCAGGATTCGGTGACGGAACTTCTTCTCACGCCCCAGCGTGACGATCCGCACCAGCCAGTCATAGAGACGCGGCATGAGAATCAACATCCCCTGTCCGTCGTCTGCGCGCTCCGCATGCGATCGCAGGACCCGAGCAGCGATCCATGCAAACCCGCCCAGCACGACCACATGGGCGACAACGATCGCCAGCAGCGCGAGTGGGGCGTACCACAGCCCTGCACCGTGAAAGTAGAGTATCAGCGAGATCCCAGCACCAAGGACCAGCATGGCCAGCAGCCTGTGCAGGCGACGGGAAGGTGAAGTATCAGGCGACGCAACTTCTTGAGAGCATGGGTTCATCGGCATCGAGAGCCTCTTTTCGTGCAATCAACAATAGTAAGTGAGCGCACGTTTATATACGACTCGAGCGATCGCGTCAAGAGGTCGACGACTACCCTTGCCCGTGCCCGCTCGCGATGGTTTGATGGCGGAATGGACTCCAGCCATGGCAAATAGCTTCGGCACACTGTTCAAGGTGACCACCTTCGGGGAGTCTCATGGCGGCGCCGTCGGCGTGACGCTCGACGGCTGCCCGGCCGGCATGTCGATCTCGGCCGAGGAAATCCAGGCCCAGCTGGACCGCCGACGTCCTGGCCAATCCAAGCTGACCACCCAGCGTCGCGAGGCGGACGAGATCGAAATCCTCTCGGGCCTGTTCGAAGGACGCACGCTGGGTACGCCGATCTGCCTGATGGTGCGCAATACCGACGCGCGCAGTCAAGACTATGAAGAGCTGCGCTCGCTCTACCGCCCGAGCCACGCCGACTTCACCTACCAGGCCAAGTTCGGCCTGCGCAACTGGCGCGGCGGCGGCCGGGCCAGCGCACGCGAGACCGTGGGGCGTGTCGCCGCCGGCGCAATTGCCCGCAAGCTCTTGTCCGAGCAAGGGATAGAGGTTCTGGCCTGGGTCGAGCAGGTGCGGGACCTGACCGCCCAGGTGGACCCCGAGCAGGTCACAGCGGCACAGATCGAGGCCAACCTGGTGCGCTGCCCGGATTCGGAGGTGGCGGCCCGGATGATCGAGGCGATCGAGGCCATCCGGCGCGAGGGTGACTCGCTGGGTGGTGTGGTGGGCTTTGCCGCGCGCGGGGTTCCGGCTGGCCTCGGCGAACCGGTCTTCGACAAGCTGGAGGCCGAGCTGGCCAAGGCGATGCTGTCGATCCCGGCGGCCAAGGGCTTCGAGAGCGGCTCGGGCTTCGCGGGCACACGCATGACCGGCTCGCAACACAACGATCCGTTCTACTCCGACGGCGGCCGGATTCGCACCCGCAAGAACGACTCGGGCGGGATCCAGGGCGGGATCTCCAACGGCGAGACCGTGCACGGGCGGGTCGCCTTCAAGCCGACCGCCACGATCAACAAGCCGCAGGAGACCGTCGACGAGCAGGGCAACAGCGTGATGCTCGAGGCACGCGGACGCCACGATCCCTGTGTCTTGCCGCGCGCGGTGCCGATCGTGGAGGCGATGCTGGCGCTGGTACTGGCGGACCATCTGCTGCGCCACGAGGCCAGGAAACACTTGCGGCCTTAATAATAGGGAGTAGCATCGCGCCCCGCATGGTTGACGAATTCGCTGTTCAGGTGCTCGAGGCGGAAGCCGCCGCAATCACCGCACTGATCCCGCTGCTGGGGGATGCGTTCGACGACGCCGTGGCCCGTGTGCTGGCCTGCAAGGGTCGTGTGGTGATCACCGGCATGGGCAAGTCCGGCATCATCGCGGAGAAGATCTCGGCCACTCTGTGCTCCACCGGGACGCCGTCGATCTTCCTGCACCCGGCCGAGGCGATTCACGGCGATCTCGGGCGTGTAGTGCCCGAAGATCTGGTGATCGCGCTGTCGAACAGCGGCGAGACCGCCGAGATCCTGGCCTTGCTACCGGGACTGAAGAAGCTGCCTGTGGAGCTGATCGGCATCACCTCCCGCAAGGAGTCCGCGCTCGCCCGCCACAGCGAGGTGCTGCTCTGGATCGGCCCGGTCGAGGAGGCCTGCGCCCTCGGACTGGCGCCCAGCGCTTCGACGACGGCGATGCTGGCCCTCGGCGATGCGCTCGCGCTGACGGTCAGTCACCAGCGCAACTTCTCGCGTGAAGACTATGCCCGCTTCCATCCGGGAGGCAGCCTGGGTCGCAAGCTGCTGACGGTGGGCGAGGTGATGCGTACCGACGAGAGCAACGCCATCGTCGAGGAGCAGGTCACGGTGCCCGAAGCGGCCTCCGCCGTGATGCGGGCCAAGGCCGGCGCCGCGCTGGTGATCGACAAATCTGGCTCGCTGATCGGGATCTTCACCGATGGCGACCTGCGCCGCCTGCTGGTCCGTGAAGGCGACCTGCGCCAGATCAAGCTGACCGAGGCGATGACCCGCGATCCGCGCACGGTCGGGCCCGAAATGCTGGCCGCCGAGGCCCTGGGCCTCATGAAAACGCACAAAATAGACGAATTGCCTGTAGTGAGCCAAGATGGACGCCCCCTGGGCATGTTAGATGTCCAGGATCTGCTCTCCGTCGGTCTGGTGTGATAGATTATCAGGGAGCGTCGGCCGCCGCCTTTCGTAGACACTGGCGGTATATAGCGACGGAAGCGACTGGGACCTGCGAAGGATCATAGACCAATGACACGCCACCTGCTCATATTCGGCATCAGTTCCGGCATCGCGTTCACGCTGCTGTTCGTCCTGACCGGCAGCCCGATCAGCACGAGCGAACTGCTGGTCATCAAGCCCGGCCCCACCCCAAAGGGCGGTCGTAGCAACGTCAAGCCGATCGAGATGAAGTGGAAGGGCCAGAAGCTGCCGATCCAGCTCTCGCCCAGCCAGGACATCATCAATGTCAGAGTGCCGCTGATCGATCCGGAAACTCAGCTCATGGAGGGCCGACTGCTGTTCGACCGCGGCCGGATCGATCCCAAATCAGGGCGACTGCTCGTCACCAATCCCACGGTGATCATGTGGGAACTCGACCGCGAGCGCAAGCTGGTCAACCGGGCGCGCGAGACGCGGTTGGTTGCGGAGATCGGCCTGATCGACACGGACTTCAAGGCCTGCGACCTGTACCGCAAGGTGGTCTTGACCAGCAACCACAAGGACCGGGTGGCGGTCTTGCAGACGACCGAGCTCAGGTGTCACCTGCAGGAGGACAGGATCTCGACTGATAAGCCTCTGTCGATCACCTTTGGCGAGGACTTCAAGGTGCTGGGCGTCGGACTCGAGGCCACGCCCAAGACCGATGAGATGACGATCCTGAGCAACGTGCTGGTGCGGCTGATCCAGCGCGGCGGCACGATGGCCATGCCGTTCGTCGGCGCCAGGAAACCGGCACGCAAGTCGAAGTCGGCCAAGCCGACGAAGAAGGAACAAACCGAGATCATCACCACCTGCGACGGCAAGCTGTTCCTCAAGCGCGTCGACGAGGGCCGGGGCTACCAGGTCACCTTCCATCGCAACGTCGAGGTGATCCGCGGCAAGGGCCGGATGCACTCGCAGGTCCTGCAGCTGGCGCTGGAGCAGATCCGCCGGCCGGGCAAGCCCTCCCGCGACGGCAAGCCGACCCGGCAAAAGGGCATCGACCTCAAGCGCATGACCGCTTACGACCGGGTGCAGATGTATCACCCGACCCAGGGCGAGATGACGGGGGATTTCTTCCGCTGGGAGAGGCTGCCGTCGCAGAAGCAGCGCTCGGTCCTGCGCGGTTCCCCCAAGCTGGTGCTGACTGGCACCAACCTGGAGGTGGTGGACAAGGAAAAGGGGCCGCAGGACACGAAGAAGCCAAAGAAGAAGGCCGGGAGGACGATCATCACCAGCACCGGCGACATGGTCTTCCTGCGCAACGCACCCGAGCAGAAGACGCAGGACCCCGAACTGGCGATCTTCCACGACAACGTCGTCCTGCGCCGCCTGGTGGCCGACCTCAAGCAAGGTCAGCCGCTGGAGATCCGCGCCAACAAGCTGACCCTGTTCATCGATGTCGATCGAACGCCGCCCACCACCGGTACGCAGCCCAAACAGCCCAAGCAAGAGCGCAAGGCACGGGTACAGCGCTGTGTCGCCGTGGGCGATGTGCGCGTCATCGACCCCAACTTCGAGGCCACCGGGCAACGCTGCAACTGGCACGACCTGGGCGAGGGCGACGAGAAACTGGTGATGATCGGACGCCCCAAGCTGATCCTGCGTGGCGTCGACGACGACAACCAGGTCGGCCTGCCCGGGGCACAGGTCAAGGCGCCGAAGAAGAGCGCCAAGCCGGCCAAGCAGAACAGCGACATCGAGATCACCTCCCGCGGCGAGATGGTAATGCGCTCCTTCAAGGACCGCGCATTCACCCTCGGCATCTTCGACGAGGATGTCGTCGTGCGGCAGTTCCCGCTCTCCCCCACCGGTCAGCGGCTACCCGATCATCTCGGCGCCGACCGGCGCTCGACGATGCTCAGCGACCACCTCGAGATCGAGATGTTCCGCGCCGAGACCCCGGCCGGCAAGCCGCGCAAGACCGGCGCGCGGTCCCGCTCCTCGATGCGCAAGATGCGCGCGGTGGGCAACGTCCAGATCAGCAGCGCGCAGGGCCAGGCCACCGCTCAGCGGCTGACCTACGACAAGGTACTCGATACGATCGTGCTGACCGAAAACGTGCTGATGCTCTCGCCCGACGGCAGCCGCTACAAGGGCGACAAGCTGACCTACCTGCGGGCCCAGGATCAGATGACGCTGATCGCGACCCACCCACGACGCGCCGAAGTGCATCAGGTCGAGAGCCCGTCGAAAGATGCGCCGAAGACCGACAAGCGGGCCGAGCACCTGATCCGCGCGCCGTACATCTTCTACGACCGCAAGAAGCTCTACATCCGCGCAACCGGCGGCGTCTACAGCCGCTTCCTGCCGCGACCTGGGGACGAGAAGAACAGCTTCGCGATGCTGGGTCCGAAAAAAGCCAGTCAGCCCAGGACGCCGGGAAAGAAGGTCGTGCCCGAGCAGCCCACACCGTGGGTCTTGAAAGGCAATACGGTCGAGGCCTGGCTCTCACAGCCGCCGGAGAAGAAGGGCGCCGGGGCGAAAAGACGCACGGCGGACAAGCGCGGCAGCGGTCAGCTCAAGCGGCTGAAGGCCCAGGGCAAGGTGCACATTTATTCGACCTCTGAAAAGGACCCACGCGAGGCCCAGGGCGACTTCTTCGACCACGACCGCCTGACGAACAAGACGCTGCTACGCGGGACCAAGAAGCGGGCCGAGATCTGGTCCGCGGATAGCCAGATGAGCGGCTGGCAGATCAACTTCGACCACACAGCCGACATCGCGACCTGCCCCAAGGGCGGCGTATTCCGCTTCAAGGAGAAGCCGGAGAAGGGTGCGCCGGCCAAGGCCAAGAAGTCGGCGAATCAGTGGGTCACGATCACCTGCGACGGCCTGGTGACGCACGACCGCAAGGCGGGCCTGGCCACCTTCACCCGCAACGTCAAGCTGATCCGCGAGGATTCGGAAGTCAAGGCCGACTGGGCCCGCGCCACGATCGACCCCAAGACGCGTCGAGTCCGGACCGCCGTCGCGACCGGCAAGAAGGTGACCATCTTCTCCAAGAAGGAGTACGCCACCGGAACGCGGCTGGTCTGGAACTACGAGACCAAGGATGTCGAGCTGACCGGCTCCCCGCGCACGATCCTCTACCAGAAGGACAACATCATTCAGGCCGAGATCGTCAAATTCAACCAGGACACCGGCGAGATGCAGGCTTTCGGCAAGAATCTGCCGGTCAAGATCCTGCCGCGCGGCACGAAAAATCCAAAATAGCCAGGGACGGTAACCCCGTTCGGGGTTGAACTGTATTACCCTGGAAGAGAGAAGCGCTGGCGATGATTCAGTCCAGGCGGTAGAATAGGCATAAATCCTTGTGGTATCGCACTATCGGAGGCGCGGACAATGTTCGGACTGGGAACCCCTGAGCTGGTCATGATCATGGTGGTCGCCTTGTTGCTCTTCGGCAAACGTTTGCCGGAAGTCGCCAAGTCCCTCGGACGAGGCGTATTCGAGTTCAAGAAGGGCCTGACCGGGATCGAGGAAGAGGCCCAGAACAAGATCGACGAGGAAGCGAGCAAGTAGCATGGGATTCGGCTTTCTCGAGATCATGATCATCAGCGGCGTGCTGTTGCTGTTCTTCGGCAACCGTCTCCCCGGGCTTGGCCGGGCGCTCGGCCTGGGCGTGGGAGAATTCAAGAAGGGCTTGGGCGGCGATGATGACGAGCCCGAGGCGGTCGAAGAGCCGCCACAAAAAAAGCCAAAAGCGCTCGACTATACGCCCGACGCACCGCAAGATTAGCGCCCGATCACCGCAAGATATTCAAGGAAGGGCGCTGTTTTGAGTGAAACCCCCGTGATGCGCAATGCCGGCGAGGCTCTCGCGGCTCGCATCCGCACCAAGCAGGCCCGAGTCGGTGTGATCGGGCTGGGCTATGTCGGCTTACCGCTGGTCCGCGAGCTGACCGACGCAGGCTTCAAGGTCACCGGATTCGACATTGATCCGGTCAAGATCAAGCTGCTCAGCGAGGGCAAGAGCTACATCGGCACCATTTCGAGCAGCTTGATTCAGCGGATGGTGGACGATGAGCAGTTCTTCGCCACGGACGACTTCAGCCGCCTGGAGGAGACCGACTGCATCCTGATCTGTGTGCCGACACCGCTGACCAAATCCCGCGAGCCGGATGTCAGCTACATCGAGGGCACCGGCCGGTCGATCGCGCCGCATCTGCG
>CAZMLI010000127.1:0-3431 GCA_964566865.1 uncultured Planctomycetota bacterium | reverse complement strand
AGCCGGATGTCAGCTACATCGAGGGCACCGGCCGGTCGATCGCGCCGCATCTGCGCCCAGGTCAGCTGGTCATCCTCGAGAGCACGACCTACCCCGGCACGACCGAGGAGATCCTGCGGCCGCTGCTGGACGAATCGGGACTGACGCTCGAAGTCGACTACTTCCTGGCCTACTCCCCCGAGCGGGAAGATCCGGGAAACCTCAAGTACACCACCCGCCGCATTCCGAAGGTGGTCGGCGGGGTCGGCCAGCGCTCCGGCGAGCTGGCGGTGGCACTCTATCGCGGCATCGTCGAGACGGTGGTGCCCGTGCGTTCGTCGCGCGAGGCCGAGGCGTCCAAGCTGCTCGAGAACATCTATCGCTGCGTCAACATCGCGCTGGTCAACGAGATGAAGGTGCTATTCGACAAGATGGGCATCGATATCTGGGAAGTGATCGAGGCCAGCAAGACCAAGCCGTTCGGTTTCCAGGCCTTCTATCCCGGCCCCGGGCTGGGCGGGCACTGCATTCCGGTCGATCCGTTCTACCTCTCCTGGAAGGCCCGCGAATACGGGGTGCCCACCCGCTTCATCGAACTGGCGGGTGAGATCAACCACTCGATGCCCGACTACGTGGTGCACAAGGTGGTCGACGCGCTCAACCAGCAGAGCGTCCCGCTCAAGGGAGCCAAGGTGCTGGTGCTCGGTGTGGCCTACAAGAAGAACGTGGACGACATCCGCGAATCGCCCGCGCTGCGGCTGATCCAGTTGCTGAGCGAGAAGGGCGCCGAGGTCTGCTATCACGACCCGTACATCCCGGCCTTCGACAACCTCCGGGACTACGATCTGGAGATGGAATCGGTCCCGCTGACATTGCAGACGGTGGCCGAGCAATCCGCGGTGCTGATCGTGACGGATCATGACAACGTCGACTACGAGATGATCCTGAACAACGCCACGCTGGTGATTGATACCCGCAACGCGACCCGTGACATCCCGGGTGACAAAGCCCTCGTCATTCGGGCGTAAAAAGGACAACACTCTCATGCTACACGCCCCGGACTGGGTCGCCGAGTCGCGCGACGGCGTACAGTTCCTGATCGCGCCCGCGCAGCCCCACTGGATCGCCACCGATGACCGGGGGCGGCAAATTCTCGAACTGGTCGGACGCCAGCGCGCCTTCGACGAGATCGCCGCCGATTACGCGCGCGCGACCGGCCTGGACGCCACGCGAGCCTGGCTGCACTGCCACACCTGGCTCTCCGACGCCGTGCGACGAGGGTTTCTCAGCACCAGTCCGATCGAACCCGGTGTCTTCGAGGGACGCGCCGCGCACCTCGAGCCGACCACCCTGCGCGAGCTCTGGCTGCACACCAATAACAGCTGCAACCTGACCTGCACCCACTGCCTGGTCAGCTCCGGACCGGACGGCCACCGCGGACAGGACACCCCGACGCTGCTGCGACTGATCGACGATGCGCTGGCACTCGGCGTCGAGCGTTTCTACATCACCGGCGGCGAGCCGATGATCCGCGACGACTTCTGGAGCCTCGTCGATGCCATCACCGCCAAGGCCGAACTGGCGGTGCTGACCAACGCCACGCTGATCAAGGGCAAGAACCTCGAACGTCTGCAACAGGCCGATCCGTCGCTGCTGACGCTGCAGGTCTCGCTGGATGGTCCGGACGCGGCCAGCAACGATCCGATCCGCGGCAAGGGCAGCTTCGACCGCACGGTGGCCGGCATCCACGCCGCCCTCTCGGCCGGCTTCCAGCCCACGCTGACGACCGTCGTGACCCAGCAGGTCGCCGGACAGCTGGAGCAGATGATCCAGCTCGCCAGCGACCTCGGGCTGCGCGCCGTGCACTTCCTCTGGCTGCACCTGAAGGGACGAGCCAGCGAGGAGGACAGCGACTTCGGTCTCTCGACCGCGACGCTGATCGAGGCCGTCGAGCGTGCGCGCGCACTCGGCCAGCAGCTCGGCGTCGCCATCGACAACTACGAGGAGCTGAAGACCCGTTTCGGCGGACCGGCCGACCTCAAGCTGGACCTCTCCGGCGCCTGCTGGGAGAGCCTCTGCGTCTATGCCGACGGCAAGGTCTATCCGTCGGCCGCCACCGCGCAGGTTCCCGAGCTCTGCCTCGGCAGCATTCACGACTCGACCTTGCGCGAGCTGTGGCTCGAGTCCGCGCCGGCCAAGCAGATGCGTCAGGCCAGCGTGACCCGGCTGTCCCAGTGCAGCGACTGCAACTACAAGTACCTCTGTGGCGGCGGCGACATCGAACACCGCTACTTCTATGCCGGCGAGAGCAACGGCACGTCGCGCTTCGAGGCCGATGACCCCTACTGCGAGCTGTACCAGGCGATGATCGCCACGGCGATGACCGAGCTGGCCCGCAGCGGCGGCCACGACTGCAGACCGCGCAGCGGCTACGACGCGCCGGTGATCTACGCCGGCATGGGCGACGTGCGCAACCACGACTTCCGCCAGACCAGCAGCAACGGCCTGTCGGTCGGCGTCAAGCATTCCAACTGCGTCCTGAGCTTCGACCTCGACACCTACCGCAAGCCGGTCCGCGAGTTCTACGGCGCCGCCGCCGAGAAGCCGCAAGCCGATCTGTGCTGCCCGGTGTCCTACCGCGAAGACTACCTCTCGCACATCCCCAAGGAAGTGCTGGAAGTCTTCTACGGCTGCGGCGGCCCGATGCAGGACGCCGACGTCACGCCCGGCATGACGGTGCTCGACCTGGGCTCCGGCGGTGGCATCGACTGCTTCATCGCAGCCAAACGCGTCGGCCCCGAGGGCCAGGTGATCGGCATCGACATGACCGACTCGATGCTCGAACGCGCCGAACGCAACCGTCCGCTGGTCGCGGCCAACCTGGGCTACGAGGTGGTCGAGTTCCGCAAGGGCTTCCTCGAGAAGGTGCCGGCGGAGGACGCCTCGATCGACCTGGTGACCTCCAACTGCGTGGTCAACCTCTCGCCCGACAAGCGCCAGGTCTTCCGCGAAGTCTGGCGCATCCTGCGCAACCACGGCAGCTTCATCCTCTCCGACATCGTCACCGAGACGCCGCTGCCGCTGCACCTCGCGACCAACCCCCAGCTCGTCGGCGAGTGCATCGGCCAGGCGCTGACCGAGGGCCAGTTGCTGGCCTATCTCGAGCAGGCCGGCTTCTACGGCGTATCGATCAAGAAGAAGTTCTTCTGGAAGGACGTCGAGGGACACGCGATCCACTCGATCACCGTGCACGGCTACAAGTACGAGACGAGCAACTGCTGCGGATCTGCCGGGCAGCAAGCGATCTACCAGGGTCCGATGAAGGCGATCGTCGACGAGGCCGGGCAGCTCTACCCGCGGGGCGAGGCCATCGCGGTCGACAGCGACACCGCCGCCAAGCTCTCGCGCCCGCCGTACGACACCCTGTTCACCCTGCTCGACGGCGAGGGCAA
>CAZMLI010000126.1:0-11504 GCA_964566865.1 uncultured Planctomycetota bacterium | reverse complement strand
CACAGACCAGCCGATCCGGCGGTCACCACGCGCGAGGAACCGGTTCCGAATGATGACGACCAGCTCACCATGGTATCGCACGAGGCCCGACGTGATCACTGCGAGGGCCTGCCTCTCCGTCCACTTGCTGTAGTTTTCATCGTTGATGCCGTGGGCCTTGAGGGTAAAGCTGCGAGTCCGGATCGGCATCGGCAACACCACAAGCTGGCGGCCGATCGAGAAGTCGGGACGCTGCGCCGCCCGCGGGGCGAGCCGCTTGCGGGCTGCGACCAGATCCTGACGATCCAGCAGCTTGCCGTCGGACAACCGGACCAGCCGCCGCTCGATCAGCTGTCCCGCCTTGTCAAAGCGTAGCTCGAGGCGATGCTTACCACCCCGCGGCGTGACCGCGACCGTGCGGGCGGCGAGTAGCGTGACGTCCGCCCCGCGCGCCAACGTCTTCGCGGTGGCCAGGTGCCAGGGCACCGCGGCGCGCAGGAGCGCCAGATGATGCCGGCTCAGCTTGCGCCGCGCACCCAGCCCGAGTTCCGGATAGAGCTGCCAGAGCGAGACGCCGTCACTGACGATACGCTCCTGCAGACCGTTCTTCAGCGTGCGCTGCCAGACGAAGCGTCCCGCACCGCTAAAGACGATGCGACCCGAGCCGCTGCGCAGGCTCTGCCAGCCGACATCCCTGGCCCGCGCGATCAAACGCGCCGCCGCCCGGTCGATCTTGCCGCGCGCTAAACGCGCCGACTTCCGCCCCTCAGCCTCGAGCAGCGCACGCACATCGGCCGGGCTGGTATTGAGCCCCGGCGCATGATGCGTCAGATCGCCGAAGTAACCCCAGTCGTTGGCGAAGCGCGGCTTCTGATAGAGCAGGAACTGTCCGGGCGCCTGCCGGTGGGCAAGCGGCGGCAGGATGGTTGAATAGTAACCGTCCCTGGCTTTCAGGAAGAACCCCGAGAATGGCACCGAAGCAGGCCTTCCTAACATCGGCCCCGGGATGTCTCCTCCCAACCTGCCAGTCAGGTCGCGCGCGTTCCAGATCCTGAAGGTCCCGTTACCGGGGGATGATGCCCAGCGGTCCATCCCGCGCTGCGTCCTGGCCGGCAACCAGCCGCCGGAGTCCATATGCCGCGCAAGTGGATGCCCGAGGAGCAAGCGCCTGATGCTGTTGCTGGAAATCGTCGACCGGGCGAACTTCGAACCCCGCTTTCGATTCATGAATCCCAAATTGAAAAAGTATCGCCTCGGCATTTTTGGCCTGAATCCGTCCACCGCGCTCTTGGACTTCGTCGTCGGATGGGCACCGAGCGGATAGTTGTACCCGGCCAGAAAATCGCCATCGAAAGAATGCCCACCCATGGGGAACACCTCCAAGCCGACCGAAGACCCGCCGCCGAGAGGCCCGGTTCGCGCACCCAGCGGAACCTCGATCTGGAACCTGTGCCCGGCGGCCTTATTTAGGAACCCGAGTAGCAGGCCATGATCTTCGCCGCTCCGCAGCAGCTCTGGCCGCCGTCGCCGAACGATCGTCGCCAGCAACTGCTCGTTCGTCAGCTTGCGCGCCTGTGCCGGCTGATCCTTCCGCGGCTTGCCCCCCGTCAGGTTGGGCCGCCCCCAGGTCCGCTGCGCGATCGGGTTGGACGGATCCGATTCGAAGACGACCGGGACGCGCTCGGGTGAACTATAGAGCGCCCAGTGATCCTTGCGTCCGCGGTCCACCTTGAAGCGCTTGTACATCGCCTCGTTCTCCAGCACCAGCAGCGAGGTATAGGGCGACATCACGTACATTCGTTTGCTCAGCTCGATGATCGCCTTCTTGTGCTTCGCGCTATCGGCGGCCAGCAGCCGATCCAGTTCCAGCTTGGCCCAGGTCCGCGGCAGATGGCCCGCTCCGGGCCTCACCTCTCGCACCGCGATCATCTGCTCGAAGCGCTTACCGTCCAGCCAGCCACGCACCTGCAATCGCCTCGGCAGGCTGCTGCCCTCCGGCATCCGGCCGATCGCCAGCATGGTCTCGCCCTGCGCGATCGCGTCGTCACCGCGCAGGTAACGAGTCTTGCTGTCGGGGTCGCGGACCTCGATGTCGAGCAGCCGCGAGGTATTGAGCGTGCTGAGCAATTCGAAGGCGCGCCATACGACCGGCTCGTCCGGATTGATCTGCGCCACCAGACCGCCGCTCTGCGCGGCCAACTGCTTCATCAACTGCCGGGACCAGCGCTTGCCGACCGCCACACCCACGTATCTCGCGCGGGGCGGCAGCAGCTCGACCAGCCTGTCAACCCGGCGCTCGCCGAACGTCGCCAGACCGCCGCCGACATGCAGCAGCACCGGGTTGTCCGCCGCCTCGAGCATCGGGCCCACCGTGCGGAAGGCACGCGCCAGGTCGAGCGCGCCGACCAGGTGGGACTTCTGCAGGAAGGCCACCGCCCGCGCCACGTTCTCCGCCGTGACCGGCAACGGCGCTGCAGCCAGGGCGTGCAATCGCGTACCGACGGTCAGCAGGCTGAAGGTGTCTTGTCGCTCGGCGTTCTCCAGCAGGGTCTGGATCACGTCGAGCTGCACGCGCGCCAGCAGCGGATCGCGCTTGCCTGACGACTCGAACAGGATGACCCAGTCACGCCGCGTCGTCTTGTGCGTGACCCTGAGTTCTGGCCGATAGCGCAGCATCAGATAACGCGATCCCTCATGCACGGTCGCATCCAGCCGCAACGCTTTCGGGGCGCCGCGCTCGAACAGGTTGAGCACCAGGTCGGCCTTGGGAATCACGCCCTGCTGACTGGCATTGAGCAGCAAGTCCCCGCCTTGCTTGCGCGCCTGCAGCGTATGGCTCGGGCACTGCCA
This sequence comes from uncultured Planctomycetota bacterium, assembly GCA_964566865.1. Lineage (GTDB taxonomy): Bacteria > Planctomycetota > JACQVV01 > JACQVV01 > CAZANL01 > CAZMLI01. The sequence goes on along the minus strand of CAZMLI010000126.1, from coordinate 8,675 downwards.
GCTTGCCCGCGCCCCGCCGGTCAGCCGGACCTTGACCGACCAGTGCTTGATCAGGCCCAGGTTATGCCCACCCGGGAAACGATAGCGGGTCCGTCCGTAGAGGCTGGACAGCCGCTGGGTGTAGCTGATCAGAATGCGCTTCTCCTCGCGCGCCTCGAGCGGGTAGACCCGCATCTTGAAGGTCGAGCCGTCGACCCACTCCAGCAGCGCAGGATCCTTCTGGGTGCTCACGATCTGCTCGTAGACCCTGCGAGCATGCGTGCGCTCGGCCATGCCGCCCTCCATCAACTGGCCATCGACATACATCGCCAGCCGCGAAAGCGAGGCATCCGGCGGCAGCGGAAAGTAGAAGGTGCCCTCCTGACGCCAGTTCTGGTGATTGAAGTAGGTCTGGTCGATCGTGGTGCGCGCGAAGCCGTCTTCGATCTGCACATCGATGTGGTACTTGCGCAGCTCGAGACGATTCTTCTGGCCCCAGGGATCGACGCAGATCAGCGCGCCGCCGGTATGCGCCGAGCGCGGCACCAGCGGCGAGACCGCGGCGATGCGCAGCTCTCGTGTCCACTCCAGCCGGTGAGAGGCGCGCGGCGCGCTGACGGGCGGTCCGGCCGCGAGCAACTGCTGCCCTGCGTGAACCAGCACGCCGTCCACCTGCACCTTGCCCTGGGTCACCAGCACTTCGGTCTGGTGCCGATCGACGCTGACCGCGAAGCGCGTTCCCAGCGCGCTGAGCTGGCGCTTCGGGGTCCGGACCCGAAAGGTGATACGCGACTGATAGCGCGGCGCGACCTCGATGAACACCTCGCCTTGCGTGACCTCCAGCGTCCGCTCGGCCGTCAGCCGGGCTCGGGTCCGCTGGTTGACGAACAGCACCGACCCGTCCGGCAGCAAGACTCTGCGGCGCTGTCCCGCCGCGGTCACAATCAGGTCGCCGATGCGCAGACGCCGCGCCGCCGGCGGAGCAGGACGCTCGCGCGGTACCAGGCCGGGACCGCCCGCCGGCCATTTCACATGCGTGCCCACTGCCGCGACCTGCTGCTTGCTTGCCAGCTTCATCAGCGGCCTGCCACGAGAATCCTTCAACAACACGTAAGCCCGGCCATCGATCCAGACCACCTCACCCTGCGGACGGATCTTCGGGGCCTGCTCGCGAAAATGAAGATGTAGCGACAGCGCCACGCAGACCAGCACCGCCGCAGCGGCCACTGCCCAGCCGGTGATGGTCCGACGCCCCGACACAGGCTGCGCTATCAGAACCGGCTCCGCGGTGGTCCGGACCAGCTTCTCGGTCAGGCGCGCCAGGAATTCAGGGTCGGGCCGATCCGGTTGATAACTCCGACCGAGCAGGCGCTCGATGTTCTGCTCGGAAACAGGCGTGGGCTTGGTGTCTTCGTGACTCATGGTCGTCTCACACGGAGGGCTCGATGCCCAGGTTGCGGGTCAGGAGGAGAAAGGTGCCGCGAAACGCCTCGCGGGCACGCGTCAACTGGCTCTCGACCGCCTTCTCGCTGGCATTGGTACGGGCGGCCATCTCGCGCACGCTCCGGCCCTCGACATACTTGGCCTGCAGCGCCTGCTGATACTGCGGGGGGAGCTGGGACATCGTGGCGTTGACCACCTCGCGGGTCTCCTCGCGGGCGAGTAGCTCGTCGCTGAACGGCCGGGAGTCGAGCTCGACGAACAGACCGAGCAGCTCGCGGTCCATCCGGGTCCAGAGCGCCTCGAGCGAGATCACCGCCTTGTTACGCGAGAGCGTCTTGCGGATCTCGTTGCGCGCCAGGCCGGTCAGCCAGCCGAAGATGCTGGCCCCCAGACGCGCCGGGTTGTACCGTTCCAGTTCGTGAATCGCGCGGGTCATGGTCTCCTGGACCACCTCCTCGCAGAGCGCGTGGTCCTTGCCGACCCGATAGAAACAGAAGCGGTAAAGCGGCTCGAGCGCGGCTTCAGCCAGCAATCGGACCGCCTCGGGGTTGCCCCCGATGGCCCGATCGCGCCAGTCCTGGTCAAATCTTGCTTGCACGTCCTTCTCTCCCTCGACAAGCGGTTGTTTACCAGTGTATGTCAGGCCGGCGGGGCGATCCTTCGGCGAATTCACCGGATCCTCACAAAATGCTCACAACTTGCTGCTATTGAATTGCTAGGCTCGCTTATTGCCCAACTTTTCCGCACGGGGAGATTCTATCGATGTACCGCACACTCTGCTGTTGTTTGATGTTGCTCGCCGTCCTGGCGAGCCGACCGGCCGGGGCCGACGAAGACGCGGGCCGACTCTATGCCGAGGGCCTGCTGCTGGAAAAGGGCCAGCGCAAACCCAACGAGGCGCTGAAGGTCTACCAGGAGCTCTGGAAGAGCTACAAACGGACCCGTTTCTTCGCCGCGCGGGCGCTGTACCGGATGGGTCTGATCCACCTGCGCAGGGGTGAGAAGGGCGCAGCGCGGGAGTATTTCAACCACCTGACCCACCAGTTCAAGGAGCAACGTGAGCTGGTCGAGCTGTGCGAGCAAGCGCTGAGAGAACTCGGCGGACGGTCGGAGGAGCGCGAACGGCACGAGCAGCGGAAGAGAGAAGAGCGAGGCGAGCGTAAAGAGAGCGGCGACCTGGAAAAGCTGGTCGACAAGCTGCGCGAGGCCGGTATCCCGACCGAGATCGCGCAGGCCTACGCGCAACTCAAGGGGCAGACCGATCAGATCAAGCATACGCTCGAGAGACGGCAGGAGCAGCTCCGCGCGCGCCTGCGGCATGCCGGCGAGGATATGCTGGGCGATCGGTCAAAGGAATCGGTGATGCAGCAGTTCGAGAAGCTGGCCGGCCAGGTGATCGAGCTCTACAGCGCGCGACGCGACCAGCTCGGCGGCCTGGCCAGACTGCACTCCTGGACCAGCCGACTGCGGCACGAGAAGAAGCTGGATCGGCTGCACGAGGCCGAGAAAAAACTGGAAAGGTACACCGCCAAGTTCCGCAAGAAGGCCGGAGCCCTGAAGGAGAAGCAGGCAGCTGCGGGCAAGCAGCTGATCCAGTTCCTCGACCACTGGCTGCCGGAGCGCCATCGGGCAGAGCCAGAGGAGAAGCCGCACAACCCGCGCAGCGAATTGCACGAGGCATTGCAGCAGAAAGAGCACGAGATGCTCGAGCTGCGGAAGCGGCTGGAGCGGACGGTGAAGCGGCTGCACGAGCTGGAACAGGCGCTGAAGCGTCGGCGCAGTTCCCGCAAGCGGAAGCAGCAGCGCGAGGACGGCTTCTACTAGCGAGAACCCTTTACTCGTTGACAAGCGCGGCGCATGGGGAGACAGTGCGATTCGAATGAAGGATCTGCTCGTACTGCCAACCTATAACGAGGCGGAGAACCTGCCAATCGTGCTGGACCGTGTGCGCGAGCTAGCGGCGTCACCGGATATCCTGGTGGTCGACGACAGCTCGCCCGACGGCACGGCGGACATCGCCCGCGCTCGGATGGAATCGGATCCGAGGCTGCAGCTACTGGTGCGCCCGGCCAAGAGCGGCCTGGCCGGCGCTTACATTGCGGGTTTCCGCTGGGCCTTCGAACGCGATTACGAGGTGGTCTACCAGATGGACGCCGATCTGTCGCACGACCCGGCGATGCTGCCGGTGCTGCTGCAGACGATCAAGGACGGCGCCGACGTGGTGCAAGGCTCGCGCTACGTCCCTGGGGGCTCCACGCCGGGCTGGCCGCTGAGGCGCCGGGTGATGAGTCGCGGCGGCAGCTTCTATGCTCGCACGATCCTCGGCATACCGGCCAAGGACGTCACCGGCGGCTTTCGCGCCTTTCGCGTCACGGGCCTGCAGCGGATGGATCTCGATTCCCTGAGCGCCTCCGGCTACTTCTATCAGATCGAGATGCTCTACCGGGCGCACCGCGCCGGCCTGAAGATCGAGGAAGTGGCGATCATCTTCAAGGACCGCGAGCTGGGGCAGTCGAAGATGTCGGGCGGCATCTTCGTCGAGGCGCTGTTCAAGGTCTGGGGACTCAAGTTCTCGGGCTGGAAGCCGCAGACCGAATAGCAGGTTGCTGTAAGGGGCGATCGTCAGCGACGCTTCTTCTCTAGCTGTAGTTCAAGGACGTTGTTGACACTCTGATTGCCAATCCTGACGTATGCGACGCGGAGGGGACGAGAGCTCGCGGAGCCTCACGCGGAGCCGCTGAGAACGCGGAGGCGCGGAGATAACACCCGAAATGCGCAGGCGGTTTCAGAGCAGGGTCGTCCCTTGTGCCCGGTTAGGAGTCAAGCCACCCAGAAAGTGTCACCTATGTGCCCGGTCTATAACGTCACCCATGTTCCCGGTTGCACGGCCATCGAGGATATTCCAGGTTGCACACTCCAGCCTCAGCGGCTCCGCGACCTCCGCGGCTCCGCGTGAGGCTCCGCGGCCTCTCCTTCTACCTCCGCGTCGGACCTGTCATCACGGGCAGTTCATTGGGGGGCAGGCTTCCTGCATTCCTCCCTTCCTTGTAGGCAGTTTCGGGACCCGGCTGGTCTAACCGGAGCCCTGCTCTGAGCAAGGTGGGAGGCGGCGCACTCCCTCAGGACCCCCTCCGGAAGCCCCGTAGCCTCGCACAATTCTCCCCGAAACGGCCCAGCGAGACTGCCGTATCTACTCCGCAGAGGCGACTGACTATTTGCGACTACCCCCGAACCAGGTACGATGCGGCGCATGGCCGCCCCGGATCAGGAATTGACGCAGTGGATGGAACGCTACGTCGATGGCGATATTCGTGGATTCGAGGAGATTTATCAAGTTCTCGCCCCACTGGTGCTGCGCTGCCAACGACGCTGGATCGGCAATCAGTCCCTGGCAGAGGACCTGACCCAGGAGACCTTCCTGCGGGTCCATCGCTCGCGCGCCAGATACCATCGCGGCGCGCCTGTCGCGCCCTGGGTGTTGACCATCGCGCGACGCCTGTCGATCGACGCGCTGCGCTCGCGGGGCGCGGCCAAGGTCAAGCTGACCGCCGAAGGCGAGCTGCCGGAACGTTTCGAGTTGCCCGACGCCTCCGCGGACGATCCCGAACACATCATCGCGGCCGTGCGCGAAGCGGTCGCCGAGTTGCCCGAGGCCCAGCGCCAGGTTGTTGCGATGCACAAGCTGGAAGGCATCAGCATGCGCGAGATCGCCCACGCTATGGGGATCAGCGAGCAGGCCGCTCGACTCAAAGCACACCGTGGATACAACAAACTGCGAGTCAAACTCGCCTCACTGATTGGACGGCCAGTTGACTGAGCCGCACATGTCCGACAGCCTGCGCAGCGTGGTCGAAGGGGATCTCGCGCAACTGGCGCGCAAACGCAAGTTGCGCGTGGCCGCGCTCGTGACCGTGGTGCTGTTGCTGATCTGCGGCATTATCGCCATGCGTCCGCCGGCCCAGCAGCAATTCGGCTGGCGCTCCTGGTGGCCAGCTGCGGTGTTCAGCCTGAGCGGTGTGATGCTGCTCTCGATGGCGCTCGGCCTGCGTCTACCGGGCCGCAACCGGCTGGGGATCGCCTGCGGAGCCTTGCTCGCAGGCGGCATGCTGCTGCTGGCGTCGACCGCCATGCCCGACGCCTCCAGCGGCGGCGACAACTTCAACCAGGCCGGGCTCGTCTGTGCACTGCACGGCTCGCAGATGGGGATCGTGGTGATGATCGCCACCTTGCTGCTCGGCTTTGGCGCGCTGCGCCGCTTCGCGCCAACCGGCGCGCTGATCGGCACGGGCGCCGGACTGATCAGCCTCGCCACGCTACACCTGAGCTGCTCGATGACCGGCATGGCGCACTTGATGGTCTGGCACGGACTGGTGCTGCTCGCCTTCGGCTGCCTGACCACGATCGGCTGGCGGCTGGTGGACCGCTTCGTCGGTCAGCCGGAACCACCCAGGTAAACGTCGAAGCGGACCGACTTGCCCTTGAAGCGGTGCGAAGCCGCCGGCGTCCCGACCAGCGGCGGCCCGTGCAGCGGGCGCTTGACGACCACCCGCCGCGCAGCCGAGCGTCGGGCCGCCTCGAACAGCGCGACCACGTCCTCCGGCTGCCCCAGCAAGGCCTGCAGATATTGCGACGGCTTCTTGGCCAGCGCGCGCTTGCCGGGCGGAAACATCGGATCCAGCAGGATCACATCGGCCGCCAGCCCGGCCAGGCAATCGATCGCGTCGCCTTCGATCAACTGCAGCCGCTCTGCCAGTTCCGGCGCGCGCGCCAGACCGTCGCGCAACATCGCCGCCACCACGGGCGAGCGTTCGATGGCGGTGACTTGACAGCCCAGGCTGGCCAGCTCGGCGGCGTCTCGCGCCAGACCGGCGGTCGCGTCGATCACCAGCGGGCGCACGCCTGAGCGGATGCCCACCGCGCGACCCAGTAGCTGCCGACGACCACCGCCGCGCAGCGCCGCAAGATCGACCCAGATCGGCCCGGGGGCCAGCGGTCGTAGATCTCGCAACTGCAGTCGGCCCGCCTTCTGTTCCAGCAGCAGCTCCGTCTGCGCGTCCGCCAGCGGCAAACCGACCGCGTCGGCCAGCGCCGGCGTCGCGGCGGCCACGCGCGCGTTCATTCGGAATCCCGTCCGAGCAACAGGCGGCGCATCGCCCACCCCAGGACCGCCAGCGCGATCAACGCCGAGGGAATTTTCACCAGCAGCCAGCTCGGGTTTCCGTCGAGCTGAACGGCCAGGTAGGAATAGGTCATGCCGGCCGGGATCTGCCCCAGCAGCGTGGCCCCGATGAACGGCAGCAGACGCATCCGCCCCAGCCCCGCCATATAGCTGATCGGATCGAACGGCACGAACGGCAGCAAGCGCGCCACCAGCACGGCGGTCACGCCGTGTTCGCGGATCAACGCCTCGCTCCGGCGCAGCCGCTCCTGCGAGATAAAGCGTGAGACCAGCGGCTCGCCCAGCGCACGAGCCAGCAGGTAACAGATCACCGCCGCCAGGGTGGCCGAGACGATCGAGAGGATCCCGCCCCACAACCAGCCGAAGAGCCAGGCGTTGGTCGCCGTGACCAGCACCGCCGGGATCGGCGCGGCCAGCGCCTGGACGATCATCAGCAGCGTCGTGGCCAGCGCCGCGCGTGCGCCGAGCGCCTGCCCCCAGGCACGAAGCCCCGGCAAGTCGCGGGCGATCAGCAGCCCGACGCCCGTATCCAGCAGCTGCCGAAACGGCGGATGAAACAGGTAGGCCAGCAACCCGATCACCAGCGGCCCGATACCCGCCAGCTGGATCAAGCGCTGGGACATCTTCCCCGTCTCGTCCGTCATCGCAGCTGACCCAGCTCGACCTTCGCGTCCTGCGCGACCTCCTTGAGTGTAGCGCAGGTGTGACGCAGCTCGAAGTCGGCAAAGATCATCAAGAACGAGTCGGCGTTGGCCGTGCAGTGGCGCACGAAGCGGGTCAGCACATGGCGCGCCTCCACCAGCAGATGTTCGTTGTCGCGCTCGGCCAGCCACAGCTCGAGCACCCGCGGAACGCAGGGCGTGATGTCGATCTGATCCAGATAATGCCGGGTCAGATGCTGCAAAAAGGCGACCCCCTGCTGCGACATCGGGTGCTGAGCGAATGCCGCGACGAGCTGCGTGCCGTACTTCAGTAGCTCGGGCGACTGGTCGGTGTAGATCTGGAACGGGACCTTCGCCGCGTCGGCCACCTTGGCATGGTCGAACAGCATCGAGATCAGCTGATCGATATGCGGCCCCATCTCCTCCGAGCTGATCTGCAACACCGCCTGCCGCCGGACCGCCCAGGACTCGTGCCGACAGAGGCTCGCGAATTCGACCGCGTCCTTACCGTCCAGATGATGGCGCGCCAGCGACCGCGCGAGATAGAGCTGCATGTCGTCGCTCTCGGCGATCTCGAAGGCCGCGCTCAGCTCGCGAATCAGTCGCTTGTAGCGCCACCTCCAGATCAACCCCGCGACCCGCATCTCACCCGGCAACATGCGCGTCAGGGCCAGCTTGTGCTCGCCCTTGGCCGACTCGATCTGATACCGGTAGTAGACCCCGCACTCGGGGCAGCACAACTGCAGGGTGGTGTCCTCGGCGGGATGCGTCTGCGGCATGCCGCCCAACCGTTCGGCCGCGCGAGGCAACGCTTCGCCCTTGCGCAAGTCGGCCAGATTGACCGACGGCAACCGCTTGCAGATCTTGCAGTTCGCTGTGATGGCTGGATTGTAGCAGCTAGTGGAGATTCCCGAACGCCACTTGGGCCCCAAACGGGAGGGCGAGGCTCCCGCCGAGCCGAGGCCCAGATGCTGGTTCCTGGTCTCATCAGATGCAAGGCGGCGAGTAGACCTCTTCCGGCGCTTCGCGCCGCGGCTCGGCGGGAGCCTCGCCCTCCCTGTGTGGACCTACTAGTCGACGGTGAAGCGCGGGCCTGGCAACGGTCGTGCTTCGTGACGCTGATAGTACTCGTAGACCCGACCAGCCGGGCACTTCAGCAGTCCGCGCGCCGTTGCGACAAACCGCACGTCAAGCTGCAGCATCCGACGGGGTGCGCAATCGGGTAGGTACAGCCGCAGCATCCGTCCCGACAGTTCCCAGCGCGAGATCGAACCCTTTGCGCGCAGTTGGTCCAGGTCGGATGTCAGCGGAACGAACCCGGCGGGCAGGCCCCAGCCGACCATTGGCACCAGCGCCGTCCGTCCGACGGCGGTCAGCGTCAGCGTCCCGCGCACCGACTGATGTTGCTTGAC
>CAZMLI010000125.1:0-11507 GCA_964566865.1 uncultured Planctomycetota bacterium | reverse complement strand
CGTGCGGTCCTGCCACATCAAGGCGTTCGTTTCTGCTACAGCAAGGTGCCGGTGCGGGTCGACGTCAACGTACCTGGAGCTGGGGCTGCGTGCGGGTCGACGTCAACGTACCTGGTGCTGCGTGCGGCGTGCTAGTCTACGTCAACGTACCTGGTGCTGCGTGCGGCGTGCTGGTCGACGTCGAGGTACCTAGTACGAGTGCTTCGTGCGGGGCGCACGTCGAAAGTACCTGGCGCTGGTCCTTGGGCGGGGGGACACAGGCCGCTGCAGTCGATAGGACATGAAGCCTCATTCGGAACCGCAGACCCATTCCGAGGAGGGCGTCACCTAGCTCAGCGGCCCTTTTTGGTTGCGGCCCAAGGCCTGCGCTGCACTAGCGGCCGTCACGCCCGCGCCGTCCGCGCCGAGGCTGGAAGCGGGAGGCTTCGAGCTCGAACTTCTCGAGCGCCGTGGTCTGCCCGAAAGCGAACAGGGCCAAGAACACCGGGCCGCGTGTGGCGAGGTCGCCGGGCTGCATCCGGTAGAGCAGCGTCGTGGCTGGTTTTCCGTTGATCGTGAGTTCCAGTCGCAGGTTGCCCCGCTCGGTGCGCAGTCGGATGTCGATCTTGTCGCCCGCCTTGATCGGCTGGCTGAACTGCTTGCCGGCAAGGGTCGCGCCCCGGCGTTTTCCGTCGTCGATCAGTTTCGTGACGAACAGGCTGCTATCGTCGACCCTCAGGCCGATCGCGACGTGGCTGGCGCGACCGCTCGGCGGAACGCTGGAGAGCATCACGCCGATCGACCTGAGCGCCAGTGGGCCCGCTGGCATCTCCCAGCGGGTGTAGACGGTCGGCGCCCGCAGGGGTCCGCGCAGCGAGAGCAAGACGCCCTGCCCGACCAGCCGGCCGCCGCTCGAATCCCAGCGCCCGAGCGCCTGGTCGAAGGCGCGCAGGTGGGAGAGATCGGCGTCGTACTTCCCGGCCAGCAGCCGGACTTTTCGAATCGACCTGCGCCAGGCGGCCGTCAGGTTGGCGCCTTCTGGCTGTGGCTTGACGGTTTGCTTCTGTTCGAGCAGCGCGAGCAGACTGCGCAGCTGGTCGAGCCGCTTGCGCTGTGATTCGGTGAGCAGCTCGCGTCCACCTTGCAGCCGGCCGAGGCGCTTGCGCGCTTCGGCGAGGTTGCTCCGGGTCAAGGCTCGCTCGGCCAGATTCAGCAGGACGGGAATCTCGAACTGTGCGAGCCCGCTCCTGGGCTGCGGGACGGGTTTGGGCTGCGGGTCGGGCTTCGCTGCGGCCTCGTACTCGATCAGCTTGCTGCGAACGGCGGTCGCGCGCGGCGAGTCCGAAAAGTCCTCGAGGTAGGACTTGCAGGCCGCGATCCGGGTCTCGCGTGAGCTGTTGGCGTCCTGCAGGATCGCCTGCAGTTGCTTGTAGGTCCGCTCTTCGGCCCCGTTGTCCCGGGTCTGCTGGCCACCGCCGCCGTTCTCGGGAGGGCCGGATCTGCGGCTCATCCCGAAGGCGAAGGCGCCTGCCACGATCAGGACCAGGGCCAGGCAGCCCGCGGCAATGAGCAGCGCCTGGCGGGGCAACTGCGGCAGCTTGGTCGCGGGCGGTCGCACGCTGATGCGTTCCCCACGCTTGTGCCGCTCGAGGTCTTCGATACAGCTCTGCAGGTCCGGATAGCGCTGCTCGCGGTCCTTCGACATCATCTTCTGAATGATCATCGACAGCGCGAGCGGCACGTTGCGGTTGACCTCGTTGGCCGATGGCGGCTCTTCCGAGATCGTCTTGAGCAGCAGCGCGGTCGGGACGCTGGCGGCGAAGGGTGTCTGGCCGGTGACGGTGAAGTAGAAGGTCGCGCCCAGCGAGTAGATGTCGGTTCGCAGATCGACTTCATGTCCACGCGCCTGCTCCGGTGACATGTAATGCGGGGTGCCGAGGATCTGGCCCGTGCGCGACAGGTGAGAAGCGGCCTCCATCAAGCGGGACAGGCCGAAGTCCATCACCTTGACCACGCCCTGCTGCGTCAGCATCAGGTTGGCCGGCTTGATGTCGCGGTGGATGATGCCCTCGGCGTGGGCCGCCGCCAGTCCCAGGGCCGCCTGGCGCACGATGCTCAGCGCCTGATCCACCGGCAAGCGCCGCTTGGCCTTGACCAGCTCCTCGAGGTCCTGGCCATTGATGAACTCCAGCGCCATGTACTCGAAGCCCTGGTCGTTGTCGACGTCGAAGATCTGGACCACGTTCTTCTGGTCCAGCCGGGCGCAGACCTTTGCCTCCTGGCGCATCCGCGCGACCAGACTCTCGTCCTCGGCCAGCTCGCTGGGCAGGATCTTGACCGCACAGATGCGGTCGAGCAGGGTGTGGCGTGCCTTGTACACGGCACCCATGCCGCCCTGGCCGATCTTCTCCAGAATCCGATACTTGCCCGAGAGCGTGGTGCCGAGCATCGCATCGCCGGGCCCGCCGGCCAGGATGGTGTCTTCCTGCGGGTCACTGTTCAGTCGCGTGGTGTGCGTGTCGCCGCCGAGCTCGGCGGGAACATGGGTCAGCTGGCTCTCCGAGTCGAGCAGTTGTGAGACCCGCGGGCTGTCCTCGGGTTTGCTGCGCGTCAGCACGTCCACGTCGCTCTTCTTCAGCGGCGTCTGGCAGTCGTTGCAGCGCATGGTCTTGCCCTTGGGCAACCCCATGACGGTGTAGGTCTTGGCGCACGTGGGGCAGCGCAGGACCTGCTTGTTCTGACGATCGAGCACCCGGCGCACCTGCTCGCGGTCGAGGATGCCGCGATGCACCAGCAGCGCGCCCAGGTGCACTTGCTTGCCCTGGCCGCGCAGGCGATCGATCTCCTCCATGCAGGCATTGATGTCCTGCTCGCTCGCCAGTCCTTGATCGACGGCGATCTTGCCGAAGAACACATCGGCCTTGTTAGACATGCGGGTGACCTCCGGGTGTCAAACCCTTGCAACCCGCCTGAGTTGCGTCATTGCCCCAGTTTTTCCAACAAATCGGTGAGGCCCAGATGCGGCAGCTGATCGATGATGAATTGCCGCCGCTCCGCAGTCAAGCCGCCGCTGGCTTTCGACAGGTCCTTCCAGAAGCGGCGCGCGCCTTTGACGTCTTCGACGACATGACAGCCGACGCCCAGGACGAAGGCGGTCCAGGCGTCGACCTGAATGCCGCGTCCGCCACATCTGCCGCAGGGCAGTGTCTTGCGGCCCCGGCAACGGGTACAGGCGCTGACGCGGCTGCCCTTGCCACTGCAGACGCTGCAGCTGAAGGACTTCGAGCCGCGGCAACGCAGGCAGCGAATCTCCTTCTTGCCCTTGCAGTCGCCGCAGCGACGGCGCTCCTTGCGGAAACCGCTGGTGGTCTTGACCTGCACATCGACGAAACCCTGGCCCCCGCACTTACCGGGGCAGGTGTGCTTGCCCGCGCCGTCGCAGCGGGTGCAGGTACGCCGGCCCTGACCCTTGCAGGTGTCGCAGGACGTTCGGATTGCGCCCTTGCCGTTGCAGGTCTCGCACTCGAACGGCCGATGCCCCAGCCCGTCGCAGGTCGAGCAACTCAGGCCGGCGCGTGTGCGCGCGCGGCTGCGCACAAGCTCGAGCCTGGCGCGAAGTTGCTGGATCACGGACTTGCGCTGCTGGTTCAGTTCGCCCCAGTTAATCAGGCCTTGCAGCTCGAGTGTCGTCTTCCGCTGGGACTGCTTGACCGCCTGACCGAACCGCGTCGGCGTCATCGAACTCGGGCTGATCGATTTGATCTTTTCGCGCGGGAACATGCGGAACCGAATCGAGCTGCCTTCTCTCCAGCGGAAGGAGATGGACTGCTTGGTCTGATCGACAACCGCCCCGGAGAGGCGTCGCCCCTCTTGCAGCACCAGCGTGGCGTTGTAGTCCGGCGCCAATCGAAGAGTCGCGATGACCGGGGTGGGGAGCGGGATGCCCTGCGCCTGCAACGAGCGCGCCAGCGCGCGCGCGCCGGTCTTGTCGCCGCTCTTGAGCTGCGCGATCAGGGTGAGGTAGCGATTGGTGAACGGCGCGTCTGGTCGGGCGGTCAGCACCTTGAAGCAGATCAGGCTGGCCTTGTACTGCTTGCGCGAGAAGAGCGCCCAGCCGTAGCGCAGCGCGAACGCGCGGCTGCGCAGACCGGCCTTCCATGCCAGCTTGTGGTAAGCCAGCGCCTGTCCCGGTATCTGTCGGCGGTCGGCGATCGTCGCCAGCTGCAGGTAGATCTGCGCTTGTACGGTCCTGTCGCTGTTGAGTGGCAGCGCCTTGGTCAGCAAGCTGTCCGCCGCACCGTAATCGCGTTGCGCCAGTCGCTTGGCCGCCCAGCGGCGATACCAGGCGTGCGCGGTCAGCCGGACTTGATCCGTCAAGCTGCCGCTGGGTTTGCGCTCGACCGCGAGCACCGCAGCGAGCTCGTCCAGCTCGCCCTGCTGGGTGGCGAGCAGTGTCTTCTTGCGCTGCAGTTGCGCGATCATCTTCTCCGCCTCGTCCAGCTTGCCCTCGAGCAGGGTGTCGCGGATCTGGCCCAGCAGCATCACGATCGCCGTCGGGCGCATCGCCCCGCGCTGCGTGCCCGCTGCCTTTCCGGCGAGCCAGACATCGTACTCCTCCAGCTCCAGCGGGTCCGCCTCGAGTTGCTTGAGCTGGAGCAGCAGCTCGCGCCCCAGCGACTGGTCGTCGTCGGCGCGGGCCTGGGTGATCTGGCGCAGCAGCTGCACGATTCGGGACGCGGTGCCCTCTCCTTCGGTCTTGCGCGTCGGGAAGCGGCCGGGTTCGGTCTTGCCAGGCTTGTCGCGGTACCGCTCGAGGTAGACCTTGACCGCCTCGGCCTTGGGCGATTCGGGGTACCGCTCGAGAAACTCCTGGCAGGCCGCCGACTTTTCTTGGGTGGAAATCTGGGCCTGCAAGAGGTGTCGGGTCAGCGCCTCGAACGCCAGGGCGGATTCTTGATCGGCCTGTTCGATCGCTTCTTCGGGTGCTGGCTCATCGGAGGAGAAGACCCCCTGGCTGAACAGGATACCCGCGATCAGCAGCAGGAGCAGGTTGACGCCGAGCATCCCCCAGAGCAGCCGTATCTTTCGCGAGCGCTGTGTGCTCGCGCGCGTACTCTGAGGTGGCGCGGTCTTCGGCGTGGCATGGGTCTGCAGTGCGGTCAGCTGTCCCGTCTGGCCGTCGAGCAGCCGCTTGAGATCCATCTCGACAGACGGCATGTCCGGGTAGCGCAGCGCACGGTCCTTGGCCATCATCTTCTGCACCACGATCGACACTTCCTCTGGCAGCTGCCGGTTCAACTCGTGCGCCGGTTGTGGATCCTCCTCCATCGCCTTGAGCAGCAAGGCGAAGTCGTTGGTCGCCGAGAACGGCGTGCGCCCGGTGAGCAGGTTGAACAGCGTGGCTCCCAGCGAGTAGATGTCCGTGCGCAGATCGACCGGGTCGCCGCGGGCCTGTTCAGGCGACATGAAGTGAGGCGTGCCGAGGATGGTGCCCGTGCGCGAGGCGTGGCCGCCTTCGGCCAGGCGGGCCAGGCCGAAGTCCATCACCTTGACGATGCCCTCGGCGTTGAGCATCAGGTTGGCCGGTTTGATGTCGCGGTGGATCACCTGCTTGGCGTGCGCCACGCCCAGTCCGACGGCCGCCTGACGGATCATGTCGACCGCTTCGCGCCACGGCCGCAGCGGCTGCTGTTCGATCAGCTGGCCCAGCGTGACGCCCTCGACATACTCCATCGCCAGGTACTCGTACCCCAGGTCGCTGTCGACTTCGAAGACCCGGATCACGTTGATGTGCTCCAGCTTGGCCGTCGTGCGGGCTTCCTGCTTGAAGCGCTCCATCAGGTCCGGATCGCAGGCCAGCTCCTGCGGCAAGATCTTGACGGCTACCAGGCGGTCCAGGCGAACCTGCCGCGCCTGGTAGACCGCGCCCATCGCGCCGTGTCCGATGCGGCCGACCAGCTCGTACTTGTCGGACAGCCGCTTGCCCACCAGGTGATCGGTCGGGTCGGTAGTCGGCGCCACCGGCTTGGGGGCCGGCAAGTGAATCTCTCCGGCCGGGGCGGTCGGCGCCTTGCGTGGCGGTGGCGCCGGACCGCTGGGGCTGACTTTTGCCTGACGCGCCGAGGGACGTGTCTTGCGGTTGGTGACGTCGATCAGCGGGCCGCCGCAGGTCTTGCAAGGCGGGTTTCCGCTCAAGATCACGCGATAGGTCTTCTTGCACTGCTTGCAGTGCAGCAGCCGCGGCGTTGACTCACCGCTCAACTCCCGCGCCTGTCCGGCATTCAGGTAGCCGCGCTGGATCAGCAGCGAGGCCAGCGGAATTTCTTCGCCCTGGGCGATCAGCCGCTGGAATTCGGCCATGCACTCTCCGAGCTGGCTCTCGGTGACGAGCCCCTTGCGGATCGCGGCCTCCCCAAAGACGACGTTCTGGTCAGTCATCGCGTGATCGCTCATTATAGGCCGGTTGGGCCGGTCTATCTAGCCGCGGGGGAAAGGTCTTGACGGGAGGGCCTGAAGCAGCCTACACTTAACGTGGCGACGGGTCTGCCCTCGGCAGGCCCCGGCGCTGCAGTACCCGCAGGATCGAGACCCACGGATTTGGGTCTCTGCTGGGTCGGTTCCAGGGATGGAACATGAGCAGACCCGCTCTCATCCCTCGTTCCGTAAATGCACCCCAGCATTAAATAGAAAAGGTTGCCGTGGCAGCGGCAACCTTTTGGAGTGTCGAGCCAATGAGGGGATCATGGGCTAAACAGGATAAGGATGGGCGGGAACCCCCGTGGGTTTCTGCGTCATCCACCAACCCTGACGACTTGTTCTTATCGGCGCGTGACGTCCAAAAGTTTACGCGTTTCCGGCAAGAAAAGACAAATCCACCTAGTTCCCTATCGCAGCTCGACTTCCATCGTTTTCTCCAGCGAAAGGAGGTCTGACACCCTGTCGGGATGGATCCCGGCGCGAGCTGCCATTTTTGTTCAAGGACGAACAAGTGAGGGGAACCCATGGGACTCAGAATTGCCACGGATATCACTGCTCTTATCGCTCTGCAGCATCTACGGAGCTCAAGCACCGCTTTCAGGACCGCCAGCGAGAGAATCGCTTCAGGCAAACGGATCAACTCCGCTGCCGACGACCCGGCCGGTTCGTTCCGGGTGTCGCGCTTCAGGGCTCAGGTAGCGAGCCTCAACCAGGCCAGCACCAACATCCAGCTGGCCAAGAGCTTCATCGACACGGCCGACGGTGGGCTGGCGCAGATCCAGACCCAGCTGTCGACGGTTCGCACGCTGATCCTCGGCGCGCGCAGCGACACGACGCTGACGGCCATCAACCAGACCTCGATCGATACGGCGCTGGACGCGCTCAACGCGATCGCCAGTAACACCGCTTTCGGGCGCCAGCTGCAGCTCAACGGACTCGCGGGTTACGTGACGACTGCGGTCGACGGCTCGATCGCCCAGCTTTCGTTGCGGCGGGTCTTCTTCGACAGCGCCACGACATCTCGGACCTTCAGCATCTCGATCACGGCCGCCGCTTCGGCCGGCACGCTGTCGATCGGAGACTTCGGCTCCAGCTCAGGCTCGATCACGGTCACTGGCAATCTCGGAGCGTCGACGATCAAGATCACACCGGGCACCGACGTCAGCGGCGCGATCAACGCGGTGCGCGACTTCACCGGCGTGTTTGCCTCGGGCGGCGCGGCCTTCACCGAGGGCTTTGGCTCCGCGGAGCGGGTCACCATCGCCGTTGCCAGCGGGACCGGGTTCACCGGTACGGCGGGCAGCGACACCGGAGTCGACGTCGCCGGCACCGTGGAAGGGGCTTCGACCAGCGGAGACGGGCGGACCCTGCGCTTGAGCTCGTCGCTGATCGCGGCCGACGTGACCTTTACCAGCGTGACGGTCGGCGCGACGCTGGCGTTCACCGTGCTCGATTCGGGCAACGAGTTTCGCATCGGTGCGGTGGGTAACGCCAATGACTCGCTGCAGTTCGGCATCGACGCGGTCAACGACTTCAACCTCGGGGGCAAGCCGATCACCGTCAAGGGTGAGGCGGTTGGCGGGTTTCTCGACAGCCTTCGGGGCGGTGGCGCCAACGCGTTGGGCGGCGACATCGGCAACGCGCTGCGAATCATCGACGAGTCGATCGACCAGGTGGCCGCGCAGCGCGCGTTTCTGGGGACCATCTCGGCCAATACGTTGACGCCACAATCGAATGCGATCAGCACCGCGGTGATCAAGGTAACCGCGGCGCGGTCGTTCATCGAGGATGCCGATATCGCGGCCGAGGCGATCAATCAGTCGATCGCGTTGAATCTGTTCAATTCGGCCAAGGCGGTGGTCGCACAGTCGAATGCGCTGAGCAATTCGGTGTTGAGCCTGCTCACGCCGGCGAGCAGAATCGTCTAACACGTGGCGCTTTCGGCGCCTGGTGGCGTCGGGACGAAAAAGAGCTATGCTCGGTCCGCGATGCAGTGGCTGAGCCAGATAGGGAGGTTTTTCGGGTTTCGTACCACCGGCAAGTGGTTTGCGCTGTCGGCGGTCGTGGGGTTGGTGTCTGGACTCGCCGCGGTGCTGTTTCAGCTGCTGACCCAGCTGATCCTGGCCACCGTGATGTCCGGGATCTCCGGTTACACGCCGTCGGATCCGATGGGGGAGCATATCTGGTTCCCGTCCACGCCGGGCACGGTCTCGATCGGCTGGCTGGTGCTCGTCGTCTCGCTCGGCGGACTGGTTTCGGGTCTGCTGGTCTTTCTGATCGAGCCGGAAGCGGAGGGGCCCGGAACCGACCATGTGATCGACGCCTTTCACAACAAGGGCGGTCAGATCGGCTGGCGTATCCCGCTGGTGAAGATGCTGGCCTCTTCGGTCACCATCGGCACGGGCGGCTCAGGGGGACGCGAAGGCCCGATCGCTCAGATCGGCGCGGGCGTGGGCTCGTTCCTGGCGACGCGCTTCAAGCTGTCGGTCCGGGACCGGCGAATCATGATGGCGGCCGGGATGGGCGCGGGCGTGGGCGCAATCTTCCGCGTGCCGCTGGCCGGCGCGCTGTTCGCCAGCGAGATCTTCTACAGCGAGTCCGACTTCGAGACCGATGTGCTGGTGCCCGGGGCGATCTCCTCGATGGTGGCCTACTCCGTCTACTGTCTGTGTCTGCCGGTCGAGGCGCGATTCACCAAGCTGTTCGGCAGCGGGCTGGAGCACGTGACGGCGGGGCCGGGACAGCTGCCGATGCTGACCCTGCTGGCGATCGTTCTGGTCGCCGCCAGCTACCTGTTCAGCAATACGCTGCACAGCACCCGCAGGTTGTTCCAGCGCATCCCCGGTCCACGCGCACTGCGCCCGTTCTACGGGGCCGTCTTGACCGGCTTGCTGGCCATGGCGATCTACAACACCGCCGGCGGCGGATCCGACGAGGCGGTGCTGGCCGTGCTCTCGTCGGGCTACGGGATCATCCAGCTGGTGCTCGACCAGCCCGGGGCCCTCGGCGTCGGCCTGCTGGCCGTCGTGGCGCTGGGCAAGATGGCCACCACCTCGTTGACGATCGGCTCGGGCGGCGCTGGCGGGTTGTTCGGTCCGTCGATGGTCATCGGCGCCTGCGTCGGCGCAGCCACCGCTGGATTGCTGGAGCTGGCCTTTCCTGGGCTGGTGCAACCGCAGGTGTTCGTGGTGATCGGCATGGCCGGCTTCTTCGCCGGCTCGGCGAGCGCGCCGTTCTCGACGATCATCATGGTCTGGGAAATGACCGGCCATCAGCAGCTGCTGCTCGGTACGATGTGGGTCTCCCTGCTGTGCTACATGTTCTGCCGGCGGGCGCGACTGTTCGTCAATCAGGTGCCGACCCGGCTCGAGTCGCCGGCACATCATGGCGACTTCATCGTCGACATCCTCGAGGGGATCAAGGTCGGCGACGTGGCGCTGCAGCAGCATCAAGCCGAGGATCTGATTCCGCAGTCGATGACGCTCAACGATATCGTGCATCATCTGGCCCAGACCCGCGAGAGCTACTTCCCGGTTCTCAATGAGGCGGGGGAGATGATCGGCATCTTCAGTGCCGGCGATGTGCGGGCCTATCTTTACGACGAGACGATCTGGTCGCTGACGATCGCGCAGGACGTGATGGTGACCAAGGTGATCTCGGTGACGCCGGAGGACGACCTGCACACGGCCCTGCAGCGCTTCACGCTGCGCAACATCGACGAGCTGCCCGTGGTGGATCCTGAGAATCCGAAGCAGCTGCTCGGGATGTTACGGCGCAAGGAGGCGATCGCGGTTTATAACCAGCAGCTCAGCGAGGCCGAGAAGAGCCGGCAGGCCGATGACCTGCCGACGTCGGGCAACTAGCCGCCAGTGCATGGAAATAGTCTGAGAACTTCCGCGGTCAGAGTCAAGCGCCCGCGAGAGTTCTGGGGATCCTGGCCAGGCTGCGCAACAGCTCGCCGTAGTTCTGAAAGCGCTGGGCGGGCTCTATCTCCAGGCAGCGGTCGACCAGCTGGACCAGGGCTAATGGGCAGTCTGGCATCGCTTCCGCGAGAGACGGAATGCTCCGTCTCATCTCCTCGATGAAATCCGCCACGGTGGCGGCCTCTCTGGGCGGCCTGCCGGACAGCATGTGGTACAGCACGGCGCCGACGCCATGGATGTCCGAACGCAGGTCTGCCTGGCAGGCGCCTTCGAGCTGTTCCGGGGCCATGTAGCCGGGTGTGCCGAAGCCCTCCCCGAACGCGGTGATCCCGACGTCGCCGATCTGCTTGCCCAGCCCGAAGTCGATCAACTTGACCTGGATCTTGTCCTCGCGGGTTTGCACCAGCAGATTGGCCGGGTTGACGTCGCGGTGGATGATCCCGTGCTCGGCGGCGTGGGACAGTCCGTCCGCGAGCTGATAGGCGATCGTCAGCGCCACCTGGATGCTCAGCCGGGGTTGCCACTTGAGCAGACTCTTCAACGTTCTTCCGCGGAGATACTCGCAGATGATGTACAAGGCGCCGTAGCGCTCTCCGCCCTCGATTATTCGTGTGATGTTCGGGTGAGCCAGTTGCATCAGCAGGCGGGTCTCTCGGTGAAAGCGCTGGACCTGTTGGGGAACTCGCCGGGGGTTGCCGCGGAAGACCTTGACGGCGAAGGTCACATTGTCATGCACCCGGCAGGCGCGGAATACCTCGGCTGTCCCGCCCTTGCCAATCGCCTGCAAGATCAAGTAGGGCCCGAACATCTTCCCGACCAAGTTTGAGGGTTTGAGTGGGGTGCCTCCGGGCCCAAAAATCACGGTGCTGTCGGCGCCGGGCCAGCCCGGCGCCGCGCTCAACATCTCCAGCAGCAGCGCTTCGCCGGTCAGCTTGCCGGAGAGCAGCGAGGTCCGCTCGTGGATCTCCAGCTGCAGGTGAAACTCTCCGATCTTCAGAATGTCCCCGCCGGCCACCGCCGTCTTGGCATAGATTCGCTCGCCGTTGAGAAGGGTGGGGTTCATGGCATGGTCCTCGAGCTCGATTTCGCCATCCCGGTTGGAGAGGGTGCAGTGGAGGCGGGAAACGC
>CAZMLI010000124.1:8535-11567 GCA_964566865.1 uncultured Planctomycetota bacterium | reverse complement strand
CGTCGAGGGTCTTGTCGCCGATGAAGCCGGTGTCGGTCATGCCCGCCGGCTCGAACAGCTGGGTCTTGCTGTAGGCCTCGAAGGAGCTGCCGGAGGCGATCTCGACCACTGCGGCCAGCAACGCGTAGGCCACGTTGCAGTAGGCCCACTTCTGGCCCGGCTGCGAGACCAGCGGCTTGGAGAAGACGAAGGCGGCCAGCTGCTCCTTGGTCTTGGGCGAGGCGTACGGCAGGCCGATCTTGGCTGAAATACCGGAGGTGTGTCCGAGCAGCTGCCGCAGCGTGATCGTCTGCTTGTCCTGCGGGACGTTCTTGAAGAACTTGCCGAGCTTGTCGGTCAGCTTCAGCTTGCCCTGCATGCGCAGCTTGAGGATCGCGGCCGCGGTGAACTGCTTGCTGGTCGAGGCGATCTCGAACATCGTCTGCGGGCTGTTGGGTCGCTGCTTGTAGTCGGCAAAGCCGTAGCCCTTGGCGAACAGGGTCTTGCCCTTGCGCGCGACGAGCACCACGCCCCAGAACTTGCCGCCGCTGGCGCGGGTCACCGCCTTGTCGAGCCGCTGGGCCAGCTCGTCGGCGCCGCTGGCAGTGCAGCAGACAATCGCGATCAGCCAGACCCATACGCTCGTTCTAGTACACCACATGCAGTCCTCCGGGGATGATTCGCCAGGTTGCGGGCAGCAGGCCGGGCTGCTCGCCGTCGACGTCCAGTCGGACCGGTCGATCGCCGAGGCTACGCACCGATACTTCGCGCCCTTGCCAGCTGTGTACGAAATCGCGCGACAGATGTTCACCGCTGTAGATCGAGCCGGTCAGCCGCAGCGCGTTGAGTGCTCCGCCGGCGATCAGCACCACCTCGAGCAGGCCGTCGTCGGGTTTGGCGCCGGGTGCGATCTGCATCCCGCCGCCGAAATGGGAGCTGTTGCAGACGGCGAAGGTCAAGGTCACGTCGGACCAGACCCGCTCACCGTCGATCGTGATCTCGAGCCTGCTCGGCCGGTAGCAGAGCATGCTGCGCATCGTCGCGACGAAGAAGGTGGCGAACCCGCCGAGCCAGCGCGGCACGCGGTCGGAGTAGGCCACGACGTCGCCGCTGAGACCGCCCGAGGCGATGTTGATGAAGGTTCGCTGGGCCGGCTGGTGGGTGGCCGTGGTGAAGCTCAGGTGGCCCACGTCGAAGGGTCTCGCCGGATGCGTCAACGCGTTCAGGGCCGTCTTCGGATCACTGGACAGGCCCAGTCCTCGCGCCAGGTCTCCGCCGGTGCCGATCGGCAGAAAGCCCAGCTTGGCCAGCGGGTACTGGTTCTCGTCGCCGTCGAAGAAGGCCGCCGCGATCTCGGAGTGGGTGCCGTCGCCGCCGACGGAGATCAACAGCTCTGCGCCCTCGTCCAGTGCCGTTCGAGCCAGCTCCGTGGCATGTCCGCGGTGCGTCGTCTGCCGGACCTCGTAGTGGTGAAAGTGGCTGCCCAGGTCGGACTCGATCTCGCGCCAGCGCCGGGCGCAGGCGCCGCCGCGGGCAGCGGGGTTGACGATGAACAACGGATGGGCGCTCAACGCAGCGTCTCGCTCAGTAGCTGCGCGAGGTCGACGACCTGGATCCGGCCGTCTCGCGAAAGCTGTCGGTGGCAACCCGGGCAAGCGGTGACCAAGGTCCGTGAGCCGTCGCCCGCTCGCAATGCGTCGTCGACGCGCCGGCGAGCCATCGTGCGTGCCATTCTGGGGAAGACTAGCGGCAGCAGCCCGCCGCCACCGGAGCAGGCGGTGTCCGGCCCGTGGTCGGGCAGCTCCAGCCGCCTTCCGGCGATCGCCCGGTCCAGCAACTGTCGCGGGGAGGCGACATCTGCCTGGTGCCGCGCGAGGTGGCAGGGGTCGTGAAACAGATAGTCGCCCTCCAGCTTGCGTGCCAGCCGCAGCCCCTGCAGCGGGGCCAGGTAGCTGGCCAGGTGTACCGCATGGATCGTCGGGTAGCGGCGTCGCAGCGAGGTGACCGCGCCCGGACAGGAGGAGACCACCGTCGCGCCCATCGGCATCTGCCAGTCCGAGACCAGCTCCGGTCGACCGGCATAGCTGGCCGGCGCGCCGGAGCAGATGTCGGTCCGCAGGTCGAAACGCTGGCCGGCGGCTTCGAGCAGCTGGCAGGCGGCGTCGACGGCCTCGGGTGTGTATTTCAAGGTGGCGCAGCCCGGCAAGTAGATCAGCATCGCGCCGGTCTGTGGCCGCGCGTCTGGTGTCTCGCCGAACGGGTTGCGGGTGCGGTCGAGATTGTCGATCAGCGGCTGCAGCGCTGCCGGGGCGAGCCCCTGCGCCTGCGCGAAGGCGCGCGCCTCCGCCAGCAGCGGGGACGGTTCGATGTCGTGCTTGCAGTAGCGCGTCGCCGCGTTGCAGTCGGTGCAGGCGAACAGCGTGCGCAACTGCGCCGCGCTGGGTGGTTCGAGCCCCTTCGAGATCCGGCGCCAGGTGGTGGACTTGACGCTCGGCACATGTGCTTCGTTGCCCGAGGCCGCCACCGCGGGGCAGGCGTGACGGCAGAGCTTGGGGCAGACGGCGCACTTGTCGAGATCGGCCCCGGTCCCGCAGCCCGGCCGCGCGCGGCCGCTGGTATCTCCGCCAATCGGAGGCAGCCCGTGACTCATCGCAGCGCACGCGCCAGCGCGGCGCCCCGAGTGGAGGGGGTCGGTTCGCCTGCTCCCGGAACGACCAGCACCGCGCGCCATGGATCGCGCAGCCAGAGCACGCCGCCGCCATCCAGCGCAGTGGGATCGCGCAGCAGTGGCTCGGTCAGTCCGGCGCGCCAGGCGACGCGGGGCAGATGGTAACCGAAGCCGCTGTCGCGCCATTCGAAGAGGCTGGCCAGGCTGGTATCGGGGCGCGCAGTCTCGTCAGATTCCGGCTCGGTCTCACGGTCTCCGACGAGCTGGATCCAGGGCGACTCTCCCGGATGGACCAGCAGTCGGCCGCTGACCAGTGGCAACGCGCCGGCTGCGATCTGGCGCAGCAGGCTCAACCCCTCGTCGATCGTCTGTAGCTCTCGCCAGC
>CAZMLI010000124.1:0-8435 GCA_964566865.1 uncultured Planctomycetota bacterium | reverse complement strand
GCGATCTGGCGCAGCAGGCTCAACCCCTCGTCGATCGTCTGTAGCTCTCGCCAGCGGCTCCAGTGGGCCTCCCGGCGGGACAGGCCGAGGGCGATGCCGGTCGCCGGATGTGCGCAGAACCCACTGCCGCGAAAGAACGCGGCGAAGTCGGGACCGGCGGCTCGCCGCGGGGCGGGCTTGATCTTGAACGGTCGACCGTCCTGCAGCGAGAAGCCCTCGATGCCGCGGATCTGTTCGGGCGCCAGCGCGAACGGGCCGGGCAGCGGCGGCACCTCGCCGGCCAGCACGGCGTTCAGCGGCCACTGCGGCAGATCCCAGGGGTGGGGCAGCAGCGCCAGGCCGGCTGTCTCGAGCAAGTCGGCGGCGTCCCGCGAGCCGAGCGAAATGGGCGCCTCGAGCAGCAGACTGTCCGCGCGCAGACGCAGCGGGGCGGGATCGCGGTCGGGCAAGCGAACGGCCCCGTCTTCCATTTCCGAGGGACCGCTGGCCAGCGAGACGCCCATGCGTCGGGCCATGTCGACCAGCTGGCGCAGCGCGTCTGGGTCGGGGGCGGTCTTCAGGCACAGCGCGGCTTGCCGCTCGGCAAACTCCCCCAGGTCGGGACGTGCCACGCGGACCTCGGGTGCGGCGGCCGCGGCTGCGACCGGTAGCCCGAGCTTTCCCGGGTTGGCGATGCCGGCTGGATCAAGCTGCTGCTTGGCCGCCTCGAACAGCGCGTACGCGCCGCCGTACTCGGCACGCATCCACGGCGCCTTGAGCAGGCCGATGCCGTGGTGGTGCGCGATCGTGCCGCCGGCTCGCACGGTGGCGTCGAGACCCGCCTGCCAGGCAGCGTGATAGTGTCTCTCGAGTTGCTGGCGCGACCCCGCAGCGGCGGTGAAGCTGAAGTAGATCGAGCAGCCGTCGGGATAGGCGTGAGAGAAGTGGGCCAGCACCATGGCGTGGGGCGCGATCGCTTCGCGCACCGCGTGGTACAGCGGCATCAGCCGATCCCATGGCGCCGCGACCTCCATCGTGTCGAGCATCGCCCCGCGGGTATAGACATGGGAGGCCTTGTAGCTGATGGCGTACCGCGATCGCCACCAGTGCTCGCCGGGGCCCGGCCCCAGGTCTCGCCCGCCCGCCGCCCGGGCGATCTCGCGCACCCGCGCGATGCCGGCCTCGACCGGCGCGGAATTCCCCTCGAAGCCGATCACCAGCAGCGCGCCCGGCGCCAGCCGCGGACCGTAGCGGTTGACCAGCCGATAGCTCTTGAGGAAGGCGTGGACCAGCAGGTTGTTGATTGGTCGATGTCGTTCGATCAAGCGCGTGAGCAAGCCGGGTGGCGCGTGCGGGTCGGTCTTGACCCCGGCGAGCAGCGTGTCCAGCTCGTCGTAGAGGCGAATGGCGGCCGGCCGCCAGCCCTCGACCATCAACTGCTGGATCGTCGCCGCGCCCGCCGCGGCATCCGGCATCAGCAGGCCGATGAAACTGCGCGCGGCCGGTCGGGTCTCGATGCGCATGGTGCCATCGATGAAGCTGCCGAGCGTGCCCTCGCTGCCGATCAGCAGCGGCATCAGCGGCGTCTGTCCTGGCCGGTCGGGCGAGGTGTCGATCTCGATCAGCTCGCCGTCGGGCAGCACGACGCGGCAGGCCAGCGCCATGTCCTCGAATTTGCCGTAGCGGGTCGAGAGCTGTCCGGCGCTGCGGGTGGCCAGATAACCGCCGACGGTCGAGCAGTAGATCGAGCTCGGAAAATGGCCCAGCGTGAAGCCCTGCGGAGCGAGGCTGCGCTCCAGGTGTTCGCCGATCACGCCCGCTTGGGCGACGACCGTGCGTTGCGCGGGGTTGGCTGGCTCGATCCGGTCGAGCCGCTTGAGGTCGATCGTGATCCCGCCAAAGAGCGGCACCGTGCCGCCACAGACTCCGCTGCCCGCCCCGTAGGGCACGATCGGTACGGCCTGCGCGCTGGCGTAGCGGTAGATGGCCGAGACCTGCGCTGCCGTCTCGGGCCAGCAGACCACATGCGGCGCGCGGGGCAGCCTGCCACTGAAGGCGCGCAGGTTCGTCAGCGGCCAGAGGTCCCGGCTGTAGGCGGCGGTCGAGGCCGGATCGGCGCTCAGCGCGGCGCGGCCGAGCAGGCGCCGCAGGTCGCGCAGGAGACTCGCAGTCACCCGCACATTGTCGCGTTACTTGGCAGGTTTGTCGCCCCTTTTCAGCTTGATTGCCGCGAGCAGCGCTCGGGTCGCGGCGCGATCGACCGCCCCCCTGGGTCTGCGGCGCAGTTGCAGCAGCAGCGAACCCGAACCGTGCTCGACGACATACAGCGGCCTCCAGCCACCCAATCGCCAGGTCGGCTTGCCATCGATGCCCTGCTTCAGCTTGGTTGTCTCGGCGGAGTTGCGCGACTTGAGGACCAGCTGCGGGTGGCTGTCAAAGGTACGGACCGTGATTTGCAGGCCGCCCCGATGGGAGAGGGTCAAGCGACCGACCGACCGATAATTCGAGACGGTCCAACCAGGCGGCAGGTCCAGCGAGAAGCCGATCAGCGGATTGTCGAAGCGACGGGCCTTCTTGCTGGCGAGGCTGCCCGCCGCGGCGACCGAGATCTGTTTCTTGTTGAACTTGAACTGGCTGATCCGGCTCGAGACGCGGTGGGTCGAGAGCGCGCCGCGACGAATCCAGGTCGAGCGGTCGTAGGTGTCGGTCGCGTTCTGTTTCCAGAACAGGATGTAGCGCGGGTCGGAGCCGATCGAGTTGAGCACGGCGTCGACGTGGATCCACTCCTGGCCCAGCCAGACCTGCGACCAGGCGTGTGGACCGCCGAAGTTGCCGAGGAAGACGTAGCCCGAACACTGCTTGACCGGGATGCGCAGGCTGCGGGCCAGCGAGTCGAACAAGAGAGCGTGCTCGGAGCAGTCGCCGCTCATCTTGTCCAGGGTGGCGATCGCCGTCTGGTTGCCGACGGCGGTGTACTGCTTGCGCAGGTTGACATGGACCCAGCGCGCCAGCTTGCGCACGACCGCCAGGCTGTTGCGCTCCTTGCCGATGATCTGCAGCGCCTTGCGCTTGACCTCGGGGGCGTCGCTCTGTCGGATCGAGTCGGGCTCGAGGAACTTCTTCAGTTTCGCGACCGGGAAGCCCAGCTTGGGAAACTTCGACTGCTTGAAGCGCCGGGGCCTGAGGCGCAGCGTGTAGCGCGTGGGGTCGCCCTTGGTCGGTTGCACCTGCTGGTATTCGTTGCTCTTGAAGATCGGCTGGCCCTTGTAGCCGCGCACGGTGAAGCGCATCGTCACCTCGTCCACCAGCGCGTAGTTGGGCAGCGCGACGTTGATCCGCAGCCGGTCCCGGAAGATCGCGGCCTGTGCTGGCAACTCCCTGGCCACCGACTCGGGCTCGATCACCATCCGCGTGCCGCCCGCGGTCAGCTCTTGCACCAGGCCCTGCGAATTGAGCTTGGCCGTGAGGGTGCCGAAGGTGATCACCACCCCACGTCGCTTGCCGTGCGAATCGAGCTTGCCCTCCGAGAGGACCGTCAGGGTTCGCTCGAACGATTTGGGCACGCTCGTGTCGAACTCGCGGAAGGTCAGGCTGAAGCCCTTGCGCAGCTTGCCCTGGCGAAACAGTCGCTGGAACAGCAGGTCGTTGGAGCCGATCACCGGTTTGCTCGCGGTGTAGCGCTTGATGCTGGTCCGGCCTTCCAGCAAGGTTCGGAAGGTGTAGGTCTGTCCGCTGCGCGTGACGTCGAGCCGCGTGACGCGGCCGGCCTCCGTGGAGATCAGCAACATCGATTTGACGACGAATTCCCGATCCATCACGGCGCTGAAGCTGAACTGGCTGTTGTAGGTCTTGCCGGTCAACGCGCTGCCGCTGCGACTCTGGTATTCCTCCTGGATGCGGTAGCCGTCCGCCAGTCGGGTGCCGATCAGGTGCCCCCAGCCGATCTTGCTCGATCCGCGGTAGCGGCTGAACCAGATATCCATCAATCGGTTCGGGTCGCGCTCGGGCTTCTTCTCGGGCGCTGGTTTCTTGACCTTGATCGGCGCCGGTTTTTGGGGTCTGCCTGGCGCAGGCTTCCTGGGCGGGGTCCTCTCGAGGGATGCCTGCTTCGGTTCGGGGGCGGCAGGCTCGGCTGTCGGCTGCGCGCGCGTTTGCTGGCCCTGGGCCAGCTGATGCTTGTCTCCGTGTGGCATCAGCCAGAACAGGATTCCCGCGGCGACCGCCAGTCCGGCGATCAGGACTGCCTCAAATGGCCGAAAGAACCTCATTCTTGCCTCCTCAGTATGGCGCTCAGGCGAATCTATTTACCCTACCGTGGATCGACTATAATGACCAGATGCTGACCCAACGAACCTGGCCCATCCTCTTTGCTTTGATCGGACTGGCCCTGCCGGCCGTTGCCGATCAGCCCCCGTCCGAGACACTGCTGCTGCAGCAGCCGACGGTCTCCGCGCAGCATGTCGTCTTTGTCTATGCGCAGGATCTCTGGATCGTGTCGCGCAGCGGCGGGGACGCGCGCCGGCTGACCAGCCACGTCGGCGCGGAATACAGCCCGCGGCTCTCCCCGGACGGCAAGTGGGTCGCCTTCACCGCGGCCTACCAGGGCAATAACGACGTCTATCTGCTGCCGGTCAGCGGCGGCCTGCCGAAGCGGCTGACCTGGCATCCAGGGCGCGATCGTGTGCAGGGTTGGCATCCGGACGGCAAGCGCATTCTTTTCTCCAGCGGACGCATCGGCGGAGCGCGGGTCGAGCGTTTGTTTCTGGTCTCCGTCGACGGCGGCATGCCGACGCCGCTGGCGATTCCCAAGGTGGCGCACGCCAGCTACAACGCGGACGCCAGTCGCATCGCCTACACGCCGGTGCCGGACGCGTTCCGTAGCTGGAAGCGCTATCGCGGTGGACGTACCACGCCGGTCTGGATCTACGATCCGCAGTCCCACGCGGTGGAGCAGATCCCACACAAGAATGCCAGCGACACCTTTCCCTGCTGGCTCGATGGTCAGGTCTACTTCGCCAGCGATCGTGGCGGACGGATGAATATCTGGCGCTACCGGCCGCGATCGGAAAAGCCGGAGCGCCTGACCGACTTCAAGAACTTCGACGTGCGCAACATGTCGACCGGCGGCGGGGTGCTGGTATTCGAGCAGGCCGGCGCGCTGCACCTCTACCATCCGAAGGGCGGCAAGTTCACCCGCTTGCGGATCCGCGTCAGCAGCGACGGGCTGGCGGCGCGTCCGCGCTGGCAGAGCGTGCGCGGCTTCGTGCGCAGCGCCAGCATTTCACCCAACGGCAAGCGGGTGGCGTTCGAGGCACGTGGCGAGATCATCGCGGTGCCGCGCGAATCGGGCGATGCGCGCAACCTGACCCGCTCGCCCGGCGTGCACGATCGCTCGCCCGCCTGGTCGCCGGACGGCCAGCGCGTGGCCTGGTTCTCCGATCGCGGCGGCGAGTACCGCCTGGTGGTGCGGGACCGTCTGGGCCGCAAGCCAGGAAAGCGCTACGATCTGGGCGGGGCGCGGTTCTATCACAACCCGAGCTGGAGCCCCGACGGGCAGAAGATCATGTTTTTCGACAAGGGCAACCGGATCGCCTACATCACGCTCAAGACTGGTCAGGTGACCCAGGTCGCCAAGGTCCAGGGCTCCCTCGGCGTGATCCATCCCGATACGGCCTGGTCACGGAACAGCCGCTGGATCGCTTTCCAGCAGCGCGATCCGCAGACCAGCTACGATCGCATCGTGCTGTTCAATCTGGCCAGCGGCAAGACCACGGTCGTCACCGATCAGTTCGCGATTGCCCACAGTCCGGCTTTCTCGCGCGACGGCAAGTACCTCTACTTCGCGGCGACGGTGCAATCGGGTGCGCGGCGCTTCGGCCTCGACATGGGGACCTCGATGGTCCCGCGGGGCAAGGCCAGCCTGTACGTCGTCGTGCTGAGCAAGACCGAGGCCAACCCGCTGGCGCCACGCAGTGACGAGGCAGTCGCCGACAAGAAGAAGGCAGCGGCCAAGCCGAAGAAGGGCGAGAAAGCCAAGAAGAAGCCCGCGACGACCCGGATCGATCTGGACGGACTCGATCAGCGGATCCTCGCTCTGCCGCTGGGCGCCAGCAACTACTACGGACTGGCCTGCAGCAAGACCCGGCTGCTGTTCATCGAGCGACCCGACGGCGGCAGCGCCCAGCTCAAGCGGTTCGACTTCACCAGCCGCAAGGCCACTTACGTGCGTGCGGCGAGCGGGTTCGAGGTGGCGCATGACGGCAAGAGCCTGCTGGTCCGTTCGGGCCGCAGCTATGGCCTGACCGACGAGTTCGGCAAGAACTGGAAGGGGCTGAAGATCGACAGCGTCAAGGTGCGCGTCGACCCGCAGCGCGAGTGGCCGCAGATGTTGCACGAGGCCTGGCGCCTGCAGCGCGACTATTTTTACGACAAGAACATGCACGGAGTCGACTGGCCGGCGATGGGGCGTCGCTATCGCGCCTTCCTGCCGCACGTGCGGCACCGGGCCGACCTGAATCTGTTGATCGCCGAGATGATCGGCGAGCTGTGCTGCGGACACCAGTACGTGCGCGGCGGCGAGATGCAGCGCGCGCCGCGCGGGGTCTCGGTCGGACTGCTCGGCGCGGATATCGTGGTCGAGCAGGGGCGGCACCGGATCCGTCAGATCTATCGCGGTCAGAACTGGAATCCGGGTCTGCGCGCGCCGCTGACCGGACCGGGGGTCGACGCCCGTGTCGGCGACTTCCTGATCGCGGTCGACGGTCAGCCACTGCGTGGAAAGCAAAATCTCTACGCCGCGTTCGAGAACAAGGCCGGCCGGCAGGTGGAGCTCGTGCTCTCGGCGAAGGCCGACGGGTCGAACTCGCGCAAGATGACGGTGGTGCCGCTATCCAGCGAAGGACGGCTGCGTCAACGCTCCTGGATCGAGCGCAATCGCAAGCTGGTCGACAAGCTGTCGGGCGGCAAGCTGGCCTACGTCTACATGCCCGACACCGGCCGGGGCGGGCTGGCGGCCTTCAATCGCGATTTCTTCAGTCAACTCGGCAAGCAGGGCGTGGTGATCGACGAGCGCTATAACCGCGGCGGCAAGGTCGCCGACTACGTGATCAACATCCTCTCACGCGAACCGATGTGTTACTGGATGAACCGGGAGGAGTGGCTCGGCCGCACGCCGTTCGGCACGATGACCGGCCCCAAGGTGATGGTGATCAACGAGCGCGCCGGCTCGGGCGGCGATGCGATGCCCTGGCTGTTCCGGCGCCACAAGCTGGGCAAGCTGGTCGGCACGCGCACCTGGGGCGGGCTGGTCGGGATCTCGGGTTACCCGCCGCTGATGGATGGCGGCAGCGTGACATCCGCCAGTTTCGGCGTGATGGATACCGACGGCAACTGGGCGGTCGAGAACGTCGGCGTCGCGCCGGACATCGAGGTCATCGAATGGCCCAAGCAGGTGATCGCGGGCCACGACCCGCAGCTCGAGCGCGCGGTGCAGGTGGCGCTGGACGAGTTGAAGGCGCGGCCGTCCAAGAAGCTGCCGGTCTACAAGCGGCCCAGCAAGCGGTGAGTCGCGGATTGTGGTTGCTGCTGCTGCTCTGTGCCGCTTGCGGCGAAGCGGAGCAGCCGGTCACGGTGAAGGCCAAGCAGCAGGTCGTCGAAGAAGATCCGCCGATCGAAGATGACGGCACGGTGCCGCTGTTTCATGCCCGGCGCTTGCAGGTGACCGATCAGCTGGTGGGTCAAGGCGAGCCGGTGGGGCAGGATGCCACCGAGATCGTGGTTCACCTGCACGGGTTTCTGACCGGCGGCTACGTCTTCCAGGACACCCGTAAAAAGGGCCAACCAGTGACCTACGACCCGAACGAGAAGCTGCTGGTCGTCGGGCTGATTCGCGGGATCAAGGGCATGCGTGTGGGTGGCAAGCGCAAGATCATCGTGCCGCCCGAGATCGGCTTTCGCGGCAAGAAGGTCGGGCGCATTCCGCCCTTTTCGACGCTGATCTACGAGGTCGAGCTACTGCGCTTCAAGTAGACCCTGCCCTGAATGTCACTTGCGCCACAAAGGGGGAGGGCTGGCTAGCAGAGCAGCTCGTAGATTTGCGAGACCAGCTCGCGATCTTCCCGCAGCCCGGAGAGTGCCTGCTGCAATCGGGCCAGCTGCGTGGCGTCGAGCTGATCGATGTCGCAGTCGCAGTCGTGGATCAGGACGCCGAAGATGGGCAGGTCCTCGGGGCTGCGCTGGGCGATCGCGTCCAGCACGGCCGCCAGCGCCTCGGTGCGCTGGGCCGTCTCGAGTGCGCGGTCGGGCAAACCGTGCGCACCCTGTTGCGCCTCGTAGGACAGCTCGCGCTCGACGTGCATCCGGCCGGTGTTGTACCAGCGGACGAGGCCGCGCAGGTTCTTGTTCAGCGCGGCCAGATAGAGCTGCACTTCATCGGGGGTATAGCCGAAGCGCTGGCG
>CAZMLI010000123.1:0-11588 GCA_964566865.1 uncultured Planctomycetota bacterium | reverse complement strand
GGCCTTCGGCAAGGTCTACTGCTTCGGCCCGACCTTCCGCGCGGAGAAATCGAAGACCCGCCGCCATCTGACCGAGTTCTGGATGGTCGAGCCCGAGGCGGCATACAGCGACATGGAGGCGATGATTCGCCTTTCCGAGGGCATGATCTGCCACATCGCGCAGCGGGTGCTCGAGGAGCGAGGCCCGGAGCTCGAGCAGCTCGAGCGCGATCCCGCCACGCTCGAGGCGATCAAGGCGCCCTTTCCCAGAATGAGCTACGACGCGTCGATCAAGTTGCTGCAGGAAAAGGGGCACGAACTCGAATGGGGCAGCGACTTCGGCGCCCCGGACGAGGTGGCGCTGATGGAGGACCAGACCTGCCCGATGGTGGTCCATGGGTTCCCCAGCGCGATAAAAGCCTTCTACATGAAGCAAGATCCGGAACGGCCGGAGGTGGTGCTCGGATTCGACATCCTGGCACCCGAGGGCCACGGTGAGATCGTCGGCGGCGGTCAGCGGGCCGACAGCCTGGAGTTTCTGGAACAGCAGCTCAGCGCGCACAAGCTCCCGCGAGAGTCATTCGAGTGGTTCCTCGACCTCCGCCGGTATGGCAGCGTGCCGCACGCCGGATTCGGGCTCGGACTCGAGCGCACGGTGGCCTGGATGTGTGGGACGCACCACATCCGCGAGACAATCCCTTTTCCACGAATGCTGCATAAAATCTATCCCTGACGTAAGATAGAACACGTGATCAAGGGAGAACGTATCGAGCTGGCCTCTGAGGTGTTCGTCAACGACAAGGTCGTACTGACGACGGACGCCGACCACATGGACCTCTACCTGACGGTGGAGTTCGAAAACGATACCACCCCCGTGAAGGCGACCGAGATCCTCGGACTGATCCAGACCGCCCAGCTGAAACTGGTGCCGGAGGAGCAGGCCAAGATCACCCAATTCCTGCTGGAATATAGCGAGAATCCTCAGCGCATCCCCGGTGAGCAGCTGATTGCATCGGGGGTCCCGCCGCAGCACGGCCGGGACGCGCCGATCTTCTGGGGGGGGGATCCCGCGGATGAGCAGGACGGACCCACGCCAGAGCAAGCGGAGGAGCAGGAGGCATCCTCGGTCGACCACTACTCGCTGAGCAGCGTCGTGATTGTCAAGAAAGGCGAGGTGTTGCTCAGAGTCGGAATTGCAGTGCCACCCGAAGACGGCAGCGACATCTACGGCAACCTGATCGAGGCCAACGAAGGCCGCAAGCTGACGGTCACCGCGGGAGCCAACACCAAGTGGCTCGACGAACAGAGGCGGACGCTGATAGCCATCGGCGAGGGTGTGGTCGAGACCCGAGGCGAGGAGGTGTCGATCCAGCCGATCATCCAGATCGACGGGGATGTCGATTTCGGGGTCGGCAATATCGAGTTCGACGGAGCGGTGCACGTGGCAGGCAGTATCCTCGACGGCTTCACGGTCAAGGCGACCCGCAACCTGTACGTCGGGGGTAACATCGAAGGCGCCTTCGTCGAGGTCGGCGGCGACATCAAGATCACCGGCGGCATCACCGGACACAACAAGGGTTCGATCGCGGCCAAGGGCACCATCGAAGCCAAGTACATCAACGGCGCCACCGCCCAGGCCGACCATGACATCCTGGTCGAAACCGAGATCGTCAACAGCCAGACCACGGCCAACGGGATGATCCTGATCAAGCGGGGCGGCATCATCGGCGGCACGGCGACCGCAGGATATTCGATCCAGGCGATGACGCTCGGCTCACAGATGTATGTCCCGACCAAGATCAGGCTCGCCGAAAAGATGCTCGGACGCAAGACGCAGCGTTACACCAAGGAGCTGATCGAGATCAAGACCGCCGAGGCCCGGATCACGCCGGTGATCGCCAAGTTCATGAAGGAACCGGGCCTGCTGAAGAAGCTCCCGCCCGAGAAACAGCACGCCATCTCCCAGCTGGCCCAGCAACTGCGAGAACTGCGCAAGCGCAGGGAAGCGCTGACCGACGACGCGGCGGCCTACCGCCCCCAACGCAAGACCGCGCGCCAGATCTACGTCGGCAAGATGTGTTATCCCAAGGTCGTCATGGAACTGGACGGCGCCCCGCTGCGAATCATCGACGAGACCAAGGGCCCGATCAAGTTCACCACCGACAAGAAGAGCCGGCGCGTCACCCAGAGCCACAGCTACAGCAAGCTGTAGTGCGGTAACTACCGCCCACGGCGGAGCGGCCCACGCGCCCTGGGCTTGCGCCCGAAGTTGATCGTCAGCCTGTTCGACGTCAGATGACTCGCCCCGCCGCGCGTGCCGTCCGGCGGCAAGAAGTAAATCGCCTGCACGGTAAAGCGTTTGAATGTGCGCGGCAGGCTCGACGCGCTGAATCCGAACGTCAGCCGCGCGGTCTTGCCCGCTGGAATGTACAGATTGTTCTCGCCCGCGCGAACGCGGATCGAGAGCTGAAAGCGATCGGCCACCAGACCGGGGCCGGCCCGCGGTCCGGCCGCCAGGCTGAGCACCACCATCCGCCGCGAGACCGCCTGACCGGACCGAGCGATCTCGGTCTCGTTGATCGGCAGCACCCGCGCCTGCTGGCCGGTGTTGTGCAGCACCAGGGTCAACGAAACCTGCTGGCCCTTCGTGATCTTCGCCGGCCCCTGGAGCGTGGCGACCAGGCCGCCCAGTTCGCCGGTTCCAGGCGCCCCGCCAGTCAGTTTTGGCTCGGGTCGCTCCGGCGCGCCTCGGCAGGCGCCCAGCAGCAAGAGGCTAATCAGCAATGGGTTGAAAAAACGTGACTTCATGAACATAAATCTTTACCTTGCGCGGGAGCTTGCTCAACACCGGCAAAGGCGTCGGAACGAGCCACCCCAGCTTGATATACGGTCCGAGCCTGGCCAGCTGGTCCTGGCTCACGACCACGTAGCGGGCCTGCTGCTTGATCAACTGGTGCAGGACGCCGCGGTAGCCGCCGCGGTCGTCCAGCTGATCCCATCGGGCCCCGGCATAGTAGGCCACCCGCGGATCCAGGCAAAGCAGTCGTCCCGCGCCCTCGGCATCCCGCGCCGCGAGTTGTCGGCCGATATCCGCCAGATAGTCACGCCCCTTGACCGGGCGTAAAGTTCGCGCCGACAGCGCGACCAGTACCACGGCGGTGAGAAAACCGAGCTGCCCGACCCGTTCCCAGCGACCTCCGGACAACCGGGCGCTCAGCCAGACGGCAAGTAGTTCCAGTCCTGCGGCGGCCCAGATCAGCCCGATCACCACGATCGGCAGCAGGTGGCGCGAACTGAGATAGCCACTCTTGACCAGGTTGTAGCCGCCGGCTGCCGCATGCAGACAGAAGGCCGCCAGCAGCAGGCGTTGCGCGCCGATCAGCTCTCCGCGCAAGGCCAGCAGCCCGAACAACAGCAGGCAGAGAATCACTGGATTGAACGCCTTGGGGAGCTTGCCGAGCCACTTTCGGCTTCTCTTGCTCGGGCTCGACTTCGCGAACGAGAGCTGCTCGCCGCCTGACGTCTGCTTGGATTGAAACAGCTTCTTCGGCCTCCCCAGGCGGCTGGACTCGAGCACCAGCGGCTCCGCCCAGGAGGACCAGACGCTGTGCCGGACCGGGTCGCGGTCGGGCAGCGGTCGGGCGGCGGCGAATCGAAACTTCTCGAAGATGGCGAGCGGTTTCTTCTTGGTCAGCATCGGCTTGCCCGCCACCTGACTCAGCGACCAGACATAGGGCGAGATCGCCAGCGCGAGCAGCGCCGTCGCCCCCACCAGGCCCGCGCAGCGACGCGGCCAGCGACCGCGCTGACAGAAGCCGAACAGCAACAGTAACGGCAGCACTTCGAGCCCCTCCGGCCGAACCAGGAAAGCCCCTGCCGTGGCCAGCCCGCAGAGCGCGTAATCGCGCCAGGCCGCACGGTCGACTGCCTGACAGGCGAAGTACAGCGCCCAGGTCCAGAAAAACAAGTAGCTGCCATCGGAGAGCACGTTGCTGCTCCACTCGACCAGCGACGGGTGCACCGCGTACATCAGACCGACCAGGCAGGCGGTGCGTGGTTTACAGTAGAGCCGGGCAAGCCAGTACAGCGGAATCACCGCGAGCCCGGATAACAGCACCGAGACGGTCTTGCCCGCGACGACCCAGTCCCCCGTCAGCGGCTGCACCAGCGCGATCAACAGCGGGTAGAGCGGCGGAAAGTCGTTGAAGTGAATCGCCGTCAACTGCCCCACGGAAAACGCCTGGGCAATGTCGAGGTAGCTCGGACTGTCCTTCTTGATGAAGTAGCGCGCCGCCTGAATCCAGCGCACCGCCAGGGACAGGCAGACCAACGCGGGCAACATCCATCGCCCTAGCTTCTCGATCCAGCGATCCATCATGTTATCGTATACGCTATCCAGGAATGACAAAGACCTTCGACGATGAGCCTCGAGAAACGAACCCCCGACAGCGGTGGGCGATGGTGATCCGACTGACGCTGGCGGCGCTGCTGCTGGCGCTGTCATTGCTGGCTGTATTCAAGACTCCGCACGCCCTGCTCTGGAAGCCGCGAGTCTTCGCCACCGAGTGGGGCCACCTGCTCGTATTTGCAGCCTTGCTCCTGCTGCTTCCGGGCTGGCGCCACGCGACGGGCAAGCTGGCCTGTGGCATCAGCCTGGCTGCGGCCCTGCTGGCCATCAGCCCGCTGCTGCAGGGCATCATGCTGGCACGCACGATCGACGCACGGATGCAGGCGGCCTTCGCGGGCGACCTGACGCCGCGCAGCTTGCCGGGCGCGCCGGCCCGCAGCGGGCCGCTGGTCCTGAGCGAACTGCTGCGCATCGCCTCGCCCAAGGTGACGCTGAAGACCCTGGTCTATCGCGAGATCAACGGCCAGTCGCTGGCCCTCGACCTCTACCTGCGCGACGACGCACCGACACCGCGACCGATCGTGATCGCCGTGCACGGTGGCTCCTGGAACAGCGGCGACAGCACCCAGCTACCGGCGATCAACCAGTACCTGGCGGCGCGCGGATATGCGGTCGCGGCGATCAACTACCGGTTGGCTCCGGGCCACATCTTCCCGGCGGCGCACGACGACCTGCTCGCCGCGATTGCGTATCTCCAGTCGAATGCCAAGGCGCATGGCCTGGACCCGCAGCGCATCGTGCTGCTCGGCCGGTCAGCCGGGGGACACCTCGCGCTGCTGGCGGCTTACTCCGCTGACAACCCGGCGGTCAAGGGCGTGATCGCCTATTATGCGCCCAACGATATGCTCTGGAGCTATCAGAATCCGACCAACCCGCTGGTCCTCGACAGCAAGACCCTGCTCGAGGAATTCCTCGGCGGCTCGCTGGAGGCGCAGCCACACAACTACCATGCCGCCTCGCCACTGGAGTTCGTCGACAAGAACGATCCGCCCACCCTGCTGCTGCATGGCAGCCGAGATGAACTGGTCTACGCCCGGCAGAGCACCCGGCTGGCCGA
The DNA here is from genome assembly GCA_964566865.1 of uncultured Planctomycetota bacterium. Taxonomy (GTDB): domain Bacteria; phylum Planctomycetota; class JACQVV01; order JACQVV01; family CAZANL01; genus CAZMLI01. The sequence continues at coordinate 6,144 of CAZMLI010000123.1, read as the reverse complement.
GCAGCTTCGGGCGTCGGGCGTGCCACAGCTGGAAATTCGCTTTCCCTGGGCCACCCACGGGCTGGACGCCAACCTGGCCGGACCCGGCGGTCAGATCAGCACCTACGCCATCGAGCGCTTCCTGGCCTACGTGACCCGATGAAGCAGACGACAATCCGCCTCGGGTCTTTTGGCTGGCGCGTACTCGCGCAGTTCATCCACAACAAGGGCCTGCTGATCTCGGGCGGCGTGGCCTACAACGCGCTGCTGTCGATCATCCCGTTCTGCGCGGTGCTGGCGATCGTCATCGGCGGCCTGCTCGACGTCGACGAGGACCGCTTGATCGAGGTGGTCAACAAGCCGATTCGACTGATCGCTCCCGGCGAGACCCAGCAGAAGATCCTCGAAAACGACGTGCGCATGTTCTGGAGGAACCGACATGTCTTCGGCATCGTCGGCTCGCTGGTGGTGCTGTTCCTCTGCTCGCTCGCGTTCCGCATGTTGGAGGATGCGATGGCGATCATCTTCTCGCACGCCCCGGAAAAGAAGAAACGCCGCTTCTGGGTCTCGGCGGTGATCCCGTTTGCCTACATGCTGGTCGTCGGCATCGGTCTGTTCCTGGTGACCGCGCTGAGTACCACGTCGAGACCGGAGGTGATGGGACTGCAAGGCTGGGTGCTCTGGGTCTTGGGGCTGATCAGCCAGTTGCTGATGTTCACCTCGATCTACATGGTGATGCCGACGGCTCGGGTTCAGTTCTCGCGCGCCGTCGCCGGCGGCCTGACCGCCTTGATCCTCTGGCGCATCACCTATCTCGTACTCGAATTCTGGTTCGAGAAGCTGTCGCTGGTCACGACGATCTACCAGAATATGGCCTCGGTGATCGTCGTGCTGCTGGCGCTCGAAGTCGCCACGGTGATCATCCTGCTCGGCGCGCAGGTTATTGCCGAGCTCGAGCACAGCGCCGACGCGGGGCTGCCCTGGTACGAGCCGGCCCCGAGTAGCACTTGAACTCGACCCCAGCAGGTGGCACATTGAGTCCATGCCAGCCACCGTCGACCTGCTGCTGACGACGCCTAAACAGAACGGAGTAAAGAAGTTCGTCTTCACTCTGGGAGACGATGTCCCGTTCGTGATCGGCCGCAGCCTGAAGACCAACTTCTCGATCGACGACCCCAACATCAGCCGTCGCCACTGCCAGCTGGTCTACGACGAGAAGCTCTACGTCGAGGATCTGAGCAAGAACGGCACCTACCTCAACGACCAGGTCGTCTCGGGGCGCACGCCGATGCATGACGGGGACACCTTGCGCCTCGGCGAGTGCATCCTGCAGGTCAAGCAGAAGCTGCCCGACCTGATCCGCGACAAGGAGCTGGTCGGGATGGAGTTTCACGGCTACGACGTGACCAGCGTCGTGGGCGTGGGCAATACCGGCGTGGTCTATCAAGCGCGGCAGCAGTCGATCAACCGCACGGTCGCGATCAAGACCCTCTCGCATCGCCACCTGGATAACCGCAACCTGATCGACCGCTTCCTCAGCGTGGCCCGGCTGGCCGGGCTGCTGGCCCACCCCAACATGGTGCAGGTCTTCGACAGCGGCCAGCTGGAGCAGTACGGGCTGTACTACATCGTGATGGAGTTCGTCGAGGGCCAGACGCTGGCCGAGATGCTGGCCAAGCATCCGGTGATCCCGCTCAAGCAGGCCGCCCAGTACGTGATTCAGATCGGCGCGGCGTTGCAGTTCGGACACCGCAAGCACATCATTCACCGCGATGTCAATCCGTCCAACATCATGATCACCGACGGCGGCATCGCCAAGCTGGCCGGTCTCGGGCTGGCCAAGTCGCTGGAGGCGGACGTCGGCCAGCTGACGCTCGAAGGCTCGGCCATGGGCATGCTCAACTACGCGGCCCCCGAGTTGCTCCACGATGCGAGCCAGGTCGATCAACTGGTCGACGTCTTCGGCCTGGCCGCGGTGTTCTACCGGATGATCACCGGCCAGGCGCCGCTGGCGCACAAGTCGATCAAGCAGTTCTTCGACGACATCCACCAGGGACGGGAGCCGGCCCCCGCCTGCGACGTGAACCTGGAGGTCCCGCTACAGGTCAGCGAGCTGGTCGCGCGCGCGCTGCGCTTCGATGTCGGTGAGCGCATCCCCTCGATGGGCCAGTTCATCGAGGAGCTGGAGGCATTGATCCGTCCGCGCACGTTCGACACGCTGCGCATCAATCGGGCCCGCCGCAACATCATGGCGATGCTGCCCGACCCACCCGAGATGCCGGGCTATCGCTTCGCCACGCTGTTCAATCCCTGCGAGGAGCTGGGCGGCGACTTCTACGACTTCTTCGACATCCCGTCCGGAGAACTGGGGCTGCTGGTGGGAGATGTCGCAGGCCACGGCATCGAGGCCGCGGTGATCGTCGGGATGGCCAAGACGATGACCCGGCTGTTCGCCCGGCAGCACGACGACCCGGCCGCCACACTGCGCGCGGTCAATCTAGAGATGCTGCCGGACCTGGACAACTCGACCTTCGTCACGATCTTGCTCGGCTTCCTGGATCCGCAGACCAAGACGCTACGTTTCGCCCGTGGCGGTCACAATCCGCTGATCCTCTTCAACGCCGCTCGCAGCGAGCCGATCCAGTTGCTGGCCCCGCCCGGGACCGTGCTCGGCATGGTCAAGGACCAGCACTTCCTCCAGGAAGAAGCGACGCTGCAGCTCCAGTCGGGCGACCTGCTGTTGATCTACACCGACGGCGTGGTCGAGGCGATGAACAGCGAGCAGGAGTTCTTCGACATGGAGCGCTTGCAGGAGATCATCAGCGCCTATCAGCCCGGCGATGCGCTCAATCCCCTGCTCACCGGGATCAATGATGCAGTGCGAAACTGGACCGGCCGCGACGAGCAGGAAGACGACATCACTTTGATGGCAATTGCGGTAGAATGACGCAAATGCGCCTACGACGCCTGCTCTACGTCACTCTGATCAGCAATTTGATCACCAACCTGCTGCTTGGCAGCTTGCTGGTCAGCGCGGTCATCTGGTGGATCAGCGAATCGCAAGCCGAAATGACGCCGGTCTCGAGCATCACGCCGGGGCCCGTCGCATCCGGGCCGGTGATGTTTCAGATCCAGCCCAGCATAGAGGTCAAGTCCGAGCCGGAGGATACGCGCCCGGTACACGAGCGACTCGGCCTGGCCCTCGAAATCTGGGAGCGCTTGACCCAGGGCGAGGTGTTCCTGGACCATTCGGGCGACGACGACAACCGCAAGCTGCGCGCCTACTTCCTGGTCCGTGCCTCGCCCGACCGGCTGTTCAAGCTGTTCAGCGATTACGCCAACATGCCCAACCTCTATGAGGAGGTGAAGCAGGCGAAGGTGCTCGAAAGCAGTCCGGACCATGCGGTGGTCTATTACCAGTCGAGCTACGGCTTCTTCAATCTGAGCTGGGTGGTGCGCGAGAGTTTCTCGGCCGACCGGCGCAAGATCAGCTGGAAGCTGGTCGACCATCCGAAGTACCCCTCCAAGCTCAAGCGCGCCAGCGGCTACTGGATCTTCACTCCGACCGGCATGGGCCAGATGACCTTGCTGCGCTACGAAAACGAGTTCAAGGTCACGATGCTTCCCCGGTCGCTGGCCACGCGCTTCGCCAAGCAGAACATTCCCAAGATGGCGCAGAACATCCGTAAACAACTGGGCGGATGATGCAGGTCGAGCTGGTCCGCCCTCCGACCGTGACCGACATCGGAGTCAAGGGCCAGATCGCCGTTCCGCCGATCGGGCTGGCCTACATCGCCGGCAGCCTGCGCGCCGCCGGTCACAGCGTCAAGGCGCTCGACGCCGTGACCGAAGCGGTCGGACAGTACCTGCCGCTGCCGGGCGTGCGCGCCAAGGTGGCCCACGGCCTGACACCGAGTCAGATTGCCGAGCGCATCGCGCCGCAGACCCAGCTGGTCGGACTGACCAGCATGTTCTCGATGCAGTGGGGCTATGAGCGACAGGTCGTCGAGGCCATCCGCGCCGCACGCCCCGAGGTGACGATCGTGCTCGGCGGCGAGCATGCCAGCGCCTGCTGGCACTACCTGCTCGAAAGCTGCCCGGCGATCGACGCCTGCGTGCTCGGCGAAGGCGAAGAGACGATCGTCGCGCTGGCCGACGCCCTGGCTGCCGGCGATGACCTGCGCCAGGTGAGTGGACTGGCGCTGCGCATCGACGGCCAGCCGCAACGCACGGCGCACCGCGCGCGCATTCGCGAGATCGACCAGATCCCCGCCCCGGCCTGGGATCTGTTTCCGATCGAGACGTACATCAGCGAGGATCTCACCTGGGGCGTGACGCTGGGCCGCAGCATGCCCATCCTGGCCAGCCGTGGCTGCCCCTACCAGTGCACCTTCTGTTCCTCCCCACAGATGTGGAGCACCTACTGGAACGTGCGCTCACCAGAGAGCGTGATCGCGGAGATCCGGCGTTACATGAAGGACTACGGCGCGACCAGCTTCAGCTTCTACGACCTGACGGCGATCGTCCGCCGAGACTGGATCGTCGCCTTCACCAATCTGCTGATCGAACAGCAGCTCGACATCACCTGGCAACTGCCGTCGGGCACGCGCACCGAGGTGATCGACGACGAGGTCGCCCGGCTGCTCTATCGCTCCGGCTGCCGTCATCTGAACTACGCGCCGGAGAGCGGCTCGCCCGCCGTGCTCCAGCGCATCAAGAAGAAGGTCCAGATCGAGCGCATGCTCGATTCGATGCGCGCCAGCCATCGGGCCGGGCTCAAGACCAAGATCAACATGATCTTCGGCTTTCCCCAGGACAGCCCGCGCGAGGTGCTGCAGAGTCTGGCGTTCGTCCTGCGCGCCGCGCTGGCCGGCGCCCACGACATGGGGCCCTACCTGTTCAGCCCGTATCCCGGCACCGCGCTGTTCGACCAGCTCGCGGAGCAGGGCCGGCTGCAGCTCGACGAGGCCTACTTCGAGCAGCTGATGACCTTCGACGACCCGGCCTACAAGCTCTCCTTCGCCGAGCGCTTCAGCGCGCGCCAGCTCAACCGGATCCTCTGGCTCAGCATCGCGGTGTTCTATACCACGAGCTTCCTGCGCCGGCCCTGGCGTCTGTTCGGGCTGGTCTACAATCGCCTGACCAACCAGGCGCAAACCAAGCTGGAAAAGCAACTCGCGCACTCGCGGCGCAAGCGAGATGCGCTGCGCCTGCTGGAAACCGTGCCCTCCGAATAGACCCGGAGGCGTCAGCTGAGCTGCGGCTTGACCTGCTTGCTCAACCAGCCTATCTTGATGCGTGGAACTGGACGATCGCGACGAGGGCAAGCCGCAGGTCAACCGTCTGCCCTGGGCCAAGATCGGTCGCTATCAACTGGTCAGCCAGCGGGGCGAGGGCGGTATGGGCGTGGTCTACCTGGCGCTCGACCCCCAGCTACGTCGCCCCGTGGCGATCAAGCTGCTCAAGGGCTGGACCGGTGACCAGCAGGCGATCCAGCGTTTTCAACGCGAGGCAGTGCTGACCGCGGGCTTGCACCATCCCGGCATCGTCTCGATCCATGAGGTGGGCGTCCACCAACCCAACCCCGACGATCCGCCATTGCCCTATCTGGTGATGGACCTGGTGGAGGGCCGGTCGCTGGCCCAGGTGATGCACAAGCTGCCACTGGAGCGGCGCGTGCAGGCATTGATCGAGGTCTGCGATGCCGCGCATCATGCACACGGCCAGGGCGTGATCCACCGGGACCTCAAACCAGCCAACGTGCTGTTCGACGGGCAAGGCCGCGCCATCCTGACCGATTTCGGGCTGGCCCAGAGTTCCGACCAGACACGGCTGACCCGGACCGGAGCGGTGCTGGGCACCCCGCAGTACATGGCCCCGGAGCAGGTCTCGGGAAAGACCGACCAGCACGATGCGCGCACGGATGTCTGGGCGCTGGGGGTGATGCTCTACGAGATGTTGCACGACGCGCTGCCGTTCCGCGCGACCAGCTTCGAGGGGGTGATGGTCGCGATTCTGGAACAGCCGCCGCAGGCGCCGTCACAGATTACTCCCGGCGCGCCACCCGCGCTGGCTGCCGTCTGCCAGATGGCGCTGCACAAGCCACCAGCTCGCCGTTACCCGACCGCCGGGGAACTCGCCGACGACCGGCGTCGCTGGCAAGCC
>CAZMLI010000122.1:4633-11631 GCA_964566865.1 uncultured Planctomycetota bacterium | reverse complement strand
GGCGCGGGCGGCATGGGCGAGGTGCTGGAGGTCAGCGATACCGACCTGGGTCGCGATGGGGCGCGGGCCGGCACGCACACAGTCTGGGTCCAGGGAAATCGCCGGACGGATCTGCGGGGCAAGACCAACCTGGCCGATGCGACAGCGAAACGCCATTCGCCACAGTGGAGCCTGTTCGAGACGTTCGACGACGGACACGCGGTGCACTCGCCCGTCGGAACCTTTCCGGCCAACGGCTGGGGCCTGTGCGACATGACGGGCAACGTGCGCGAGTGGTGCCAGGACTTCTACGGAAGCTACAAGCTCCCTGTCCGTCGAGGAGACGGACTGCGCATCGCGCCAGCCGCCGCTCGCCTGCGCATGATCCGCGGGGGCAGCTTCTACGAGACAGCCCCCTGGGTACGCCTGGCGAACCGCTACAGCCGCGGCCCGGAGGCCACCCTGACCTCGATCGGCCTGCGTCCCGCCATGGCCGTCAAGAGGTAGCTTCGAGCGGCGGTCAGGCCAGCAAAACAAAAAGGCCGCAGCGACAAGCTGCGGCCTTTCTACCACCCGAGTCGTCACCACGACTTCCCCCCCGAGGAGCCGAGCAACGCTTCGTTGTTGATGGTAACCAGGGTGTTCGCAACTGCTGTGCCAATCAAGCTTCGCCGATTGTCACTCCCATAGCCCATTTCGGCCTGATTGCCGAGTCACCAGCGCGCGGCTGTCCCCTGGGCAAGTCGCTGGGTGTCCTCTGCTGAGGACAGGATTAGTCTTGCACGATTGCCCTTCTGCGTTTAGCTCTGTGCCATGCACCTGCGACTGCGAATCTTGCCCCTGCTGCCCCTGCTGGCGCTGCTGATCGGCTGTGGCTCCGCGCCCCAAAACGGCGGCGGGCCGGGTCAGACGGTCCGGCTGGTAGGCAGGATCCAGCCCGCGACACAGACGCTTTCGGTCGGTGAGGATCTGATCGTCGACTACTGGATCAGCTCCCTGGCCACCTTTCCGGTGCGGCTGCAGATCAAGCATGGCAGCTCCGACCCCGAGCAACCGTTTCAGGGCTATACCTTCAACGCCGTGCTGGCCAGCAATCCGAACGTGCCGCTGGATCCGATCTTTCTCGGAGAGGCGCTGCGCGGGTCACACACGCTCGATCCGGAACAGCCGATCCGCTTCCAGCGCATCCGCTGGCGCTCCAGCCAGCCTGGCACCTACAAGCTGACCTTCATCATCGAGTGGAAGAAGGGCGAGATCATCGCCTTCGAACCGGTGACCGTCCAGGTCACGGGCCGCATGTTGCCCACTGAGAAGTCGCCGGTCGAGGTCCAGCCCGAAGTGGTCGAGAAGATCCGCAAGCTGATCGCGGAGCTGAGCCTGCACCTCTCGGATGATGCCTGGCGCAAGCGCGCGCAGATCAAGACGCAGATCCGCGGTCTCGGGCCGCCGGCGACCGTGCCGCTGATCGAGTACCTGGGCGACTCCCGGGAGGCGATCCGGATGCAGGTCACCTTCTTGATGATCGAGTTCGGCCGCCAGTCCATTCCAGCGCTGCTGTACGGTTGCAAGGCCGAGAATGCGCTCGTACGCTATCGTAGCGCCTATGCGCTGGGAAAGATTCGAGAAGCGGTGATCGGGGCAAAAGCCCGCAAGGAAGTCAGCCAGCTGGTCGGACCGGCACTGGGCCTCCTGGCCCGTCAGGACGGCGAGATCAACGTGCGGTACGTCGCGCTGGACATGCTGGCCACCCGCTTCGAGATCCGCGATGCGGTGCCGCCGCTGCTCGCGGGCCTCTCGGACAGTGCCAAGGCGATCCGCAAGGCCTGTAACCGCTGGCTGAAGAAGCTCTCGGCCAACGACGTCGGTTTCGATGCTGACGCCACGCTCGACGAGCGCAAGGCGGGAGCAGAGCGCTGGCGCAAATACTGGCAGGAAAAGCTGAAGCAGTAGAGCTGCTCTGTCGGACCCCCATATCTGGTAGTCAGAGCCGCACACATGCCTCGATTTTAATTGAACTCTGCCCCCTTGGCGGGCGTATGTAGCGCAGGAGGAACATGCCGGGCCCGACCGATGCGGATCTCATGCAGCAGTTCGTGGCAGGAGATGAACAAGCCTTTCGCTCGCTGGTCGAACGGCATCGGGCCCCCCTGGTCAACTTTCTTTATCGCCATGTCTGGGACAGAGACCTGGCGGAGGATCTGGCGCAAGAAGTGTTCTGCAAGCTCGTCATACACCGCGATCAGTACGCGCCTAGCAGCGCGAGTAGCTTCAAAACCTACATGTACCGGATCGCCAAGAACCTCTGGATCGACAAGTGCCGCAAGGACGGCCGGCGGCCCCAGGTGCTCTCGCTCAATCGGCCCGCTGACGGGCAAGACGCGCCGCAGTTCGCCGACCGGGTGGTTGACCGCTACCGCACCCCGCGCACCGCATTCGAGCAGTCGGAAGTGCTGGAAGCAATCCAGCGCGCGATTTCCGCCCTGCCGGAAGAGCAGCAAATGGTCTTCAATCTGAGTGAGGGTCAGGGGCTGAAGTACAACGAGATCGCCACGGCGCTCGACATCCCGCTGGGCACCGTCAAGTCGCGGTTGCATCTGGCGGTCAAGAAGCTGCGCGGCATGCTGCGCTCGCTGCCCCGAGGCAACGTCCAGAAGAACAAGACCGATGCAGTGTAATACCGTCGAAGAACAGCTGGCCGCACTGGTGCAAGGGGAACTCGAGCCCGCCATGCAGCGCAAGGTTCGCGCGCATCTGCAGGACTGCCCGAGCTGCCTCGACGAGAAAGCCTGTATCGAGGCCTTCTTCGATCTGATGTCGACCGTGCCCCCCATCACGGTCTCGGCCGAGTTCGACGACCGGCTCGAGGCCAAGCTCGCCGCGCTGCCGCGGCCACGTCCGATCCCCGCACGGCGCTTCGCCGAGCCGCGCGGGATGGCCTTCCTCTCTCAATACCTGCGGCACCGCGTCCAGACCGCGCCGATCCTCGCCGCGTCGGTCCTGCTGCACTTCCTGCTGCTCTCCTTCCTGACCGTGCTGGTGGTCAATCGCGCGGGCGACGGCAAGGGCAGCGGCTTCGCCTGGCAGGGCATCCCCGGCCAGAACGAGATCGACGAGGACCGGCTGGAGCTCGAGCTGCCGGAGATTCCGGAAGCAGATAGCCGCCCGCAGATGCCCGAGTTTCGGGAGGAGGATCCAGATCTGCCCGAGCCGCGCCGCGAACCGCTGCGCGACGTCGCGCCAGCCGGACGCCCGGGACCCTCGGAGGTTGTTCCCGGCTGGATGCTCGGACGGATGAAGCCGCTGGAGCGGCTGCGTGACGCCGGCGCCAGCGACAGCATTCCGGTCATCGCCAAGGGACTACGCTGGCTGGCCGGCGAACAGGCCGCCGACGGCAGCTGGGCCAGCTCGCCCAGCGACACGAGCCAGACCTACCGGGTCGGCGTCACCAGCCTCTCGCTGTTGAGCTTTCTGGCGGCCGGCCACTGCGAACAGCGCCCCGGCACCTATCGCGGTGTCGTGCGACGCGGCCTGTCCTTCCTGCGCGCCAGCCAGGATGCGCGAGGCCTGTTCGGCAAGGCCAGCGGAAACTACCTCTACAATCACATCATCGCCCTGCAGGCGCTGGCCGAGAACCATGCGTTCGGCGGCGCAACCCAGACCGGGGACCGGGCGCGAATCGACAAGGGCCTGCGCTTGCTGCTGTCCGCCCAGCATCCCGATGGCGGCTGGGGCTACGAGGCGCGCGCGGATCGCGGCACCTCCGACAGCTCCGTCACCGGCTGGGTCGTCTTCGTCCTGGGCGTGCTGGAGAAGATGCAGATCGAGATTCCCGCGCAGGTCACCCGCAAGGCACGCGGCTGGTTCCGCGAGGTCACCGACGCCGATGGCCGGGTGGGTTACCGCCGCCGCGGCGACGCCGCCGCCAGCGACCACAGCCTGACCTGCGTCGCGCTGCTCTCCCGGCAGATCCTCGACCGGACCCGCGCGCCCGACCAGCGGCAGGTGAAACGGAGCCTGCGCACCGCGCTGGCCAACCTGCAGCCGAAGGCAGAGCGTAACTACTCGCTGCTGTATCACACCACCTTCGCGCTGCAACAGGCCCCGGGCAGCTTCACTCGCTGGGAACCCAAGGTTCGACAGGCGCTGATCCAGGCGCAACAGCGCGGCGGCAACTGGCAGGCCTCGGGCCTCTACGGCAAGCACGCTGGGCCGGTCTATACCACCGCCATCGCGCTGCTGACCCTGCAGGTCCACTACCGCTACGAACAACCCTGACGTAGATACTATGAGCCCTCAGCTGACGTCGGCGGGGCTTTACCCGTCCTTGCGATCCTTCTTCGCCGCCTGCTCCAGCTCCGCGATGCGCCGGGCCTGTGCAGCGAGGGCCTTGCGCAGCGCGCCCGCCTCGTTGCTCAGCTTGCTCAGATCCGCCGCCACCTTGACGCCCTGGGTCCCGGCCGCCTGACGGTCCTTGGCCTGGGCGTTGCGCAGCGCGTCCAGTTGCGTCGTCAGCCGCTTGATGCGCCCGGCCAGCTGCTTGTTCTTGGTTGCCAACACGGCGCGTTCCTTGCTGGCCAGCAGCTTGGCGGCAGCTTGTCTGTCGGCCTGGCTCTGCAACTTGACCACGCCGCCCTTGACCAGATTGATCGCCGCGTCCTGGCGTTCTGCCAGCTTCGCTTCGAGCCGGGCCAGTCCGGCCTCGAGCTCCTGGCGGGTCAGACGCTGGGCTGCGCTCTTCTTGCGCAGCTCGGCCAGTTGCTGATGCACGGTGCCGTGGGCCAGCTGCCAGCTCGAAACCTCACTCAGCTTCTCGTTGAACTCCTGCTGCGCCTCGGCCTTCCAGTTCGACATCCGGATCTTCAGCTTGCTGCTGCGCGCGCGCATGTCGTGCGCCAGGTCGGTCGACCTCACCCCCACCTGCTTGTCCAGCACTTCGACCTTGTCGTGCAGACTCTTGCGCCGCTCCCGATTGTTCATGGAGATGGCCAGACTGGTCGCCACGCCGCCGACCAGCACGAGCATCGTGCCGATGAAAATCAGACCGGAGACACCGCCTTCGGCGGTAGGTTGAGGACCGAATTGGCTCCGAGGACGCAGCATAGAATTCCCCTGTAGAGACACCGTGGGAGGAAAGAGTAACGAGTGAGCGGGCCATTCTATCAAACCCCAGATGCCAGACAAGGCTTCCCGCGACGCTTGCTGCCGGCGGGCCAAAATGCTAAAAAGTGACCGATGCGTTATTGCCGCTTTACGAGCCTGGCCCTCCTGCTCCTGCTGCTGACCGGCTGCAGCACGTTCGCCCCGTGGCGCGATCAGAGCTTCGTCGAGCAACACGTCACCTTCATCGCGATCCACAAGAGCGGCTTCCTCGACTCCCTCGACCGCTCGCTGCGGCTGACCAGCGAGAACGTCGCAGCCACGGACGACTGGTTCATCAACGAGGTCGTCGAAGGACCCCGCCGCCTGTCTGGCCAGGCACGCGCGATTGGCCAGACCGTGCTGCGGGACACGCAGCGAACCCAGCAGAACGCACTGTACATCCCAGTGTGGGTTGCCGAAGACACGCGCAGCGGGACCCGACGGCTCGAACAGGGCGGTCTGATGATCGCACAGCAGACCGGGGTCGATCTGCGTCGAACGCAGCAGAACATCCGTGCGGTGCCCAGCTGGCTGGCGCGCGATATCGAGCGCGGCACGGTCAATCTCGGTCACGCAGCGCACGCCTTCGTCGAGGCGCTGATCCGCGACGCCTGGCGCACAGAGGAGAACTTCCAGGCCATCCCGGGCCTCGTCGTCGACGACACCCAGCGGGGGCTGTTCAACCTCGCAGCCCTGGCCGATTGGCAATACCGGCAGCTGCTACGCAACACCCAGCGCACACGTGACAACTTCAGCGGGATTCCGGGCTGGATCGTGCGCCAGAGCGAGCGGGACATCCAGGCGCTGCGGCAGACATTGCACACCCTGATGGACGCGGTTGCGCGCGACGTCCAGCGCACGCGAGCGCACCTGACCGGCTTGCCCGCAGCGGTCAGCCGAGAATTCGAAGAGAGTTACCACCGGCTGCTGAGCGAACTGCGAGAGGTGGCCATCGCGCGACTGAGAGAGTTCAAGCTCTACCCCGGCATGCTGTCCGCGCAGTCACGGGCATTCGAACAGACGCTGCTGCGCGACTGGGAGGCGCTCAAATCCCAGCTTCAGCTCATCGGACGCAAGGCAGGGTTCGTCGGACCGTACGAACGACGCTAGCGAGCTAGTCCGGGCTAAAGAGAGCGCGAAAACCGGCCGATACAGCGCTAGGAGGAAGTATCGATGACCAAACAGCTGATCCCCATCTGCCTGGCCCTGAGCCTGGCCCTGCTCCACTGCGTGGATGCAACAGCCCAGAAACGGCCGGACCCCCGCCTGAGAGTGATGCAAACCGCCCTGCGCCGCGGCACGGCCGCGGTTCGTTTTCAGGCGATTCGCAGCATCCTCAAGCTCAAGGGGCGCACCCTCAAGCAGCGGCTGGTTCCGCTGCTCGCCGAGCGGCTCGCAGACAAGCACCCGCTGATCCGGATCGAAGCGCTGAAGACGCTCGGCAAGCTGATCAAGCTGCCGGCAGCCAGCCGCGCACTGATCGGCGCGCTCAAGCACAACTCGCTCTCGATGCGCTACCTGGCCGCGCAGACGCTGGGGAAGGAAGGGGTGACCGCCGCGCTCGGCCCGCTCGAGAAGCTTCTGCTGGACCGCTCGCCTTCAGTCCGGCGCGAAGCGATGACCGCCATCAGCAAGCTGCTGCAGAAGATCGACAAACAGCGCCAATCGCTCGCCTCCGCGGCCTGAGCGACCTGCGGTAGAATGACAAACGGGGCGCCAAAAGCGCCCCGTTTGCAATATTGTCGTATCAGCGATATGACAGATCAGCCGTGGCCAGATCAGTCGTGGCAGATCAGTCCTCCCGCTTCTCCCCCTCGCCGCCGGTGTCGCCATCGGTGGGACCTCCCGCCTCCGGTGCCTGCTCAGCAGGCGCATCTTCG
>CAZMLI010000122.1:0-4533 GCA_964566865.1 uncultured Planctomycetota bacterium | reverse complement strand
GTCGCCATCGGTGGGACCTCCCGCCTCCGGTGCCTGCTCAGCAGGCGCATCTTCGGTCGCAGGCGCTTGCTCGGCGGCCGGCTCCTCGGCAGCGGGCGCTGCTTCTTCCGGCGCTGCATCAGCGGTCGGGGTCGGTGCGGGTGCTGCAGGCGCCGGTGCTGCAGGCGCGGGTGCTGCAGGCGCCGGAGCGCTGCTCTCCTCGGTGAAGTCGAACTCCGCATCGTCGCCCTCGTACAGCTCCTCGAACTCGGTGCCGTCCACCTCTCGCCGCAGCAAGAAGTAGACCGTGGTCGACGAGGCGAACAGATAGGTCAGCGCGTAGCCGGCCACCAGCCAGCGCAGGATCCAGACGAAGACGAACATCACCCAGCAGAGGATCCGCACCATCGGCGCGTTCTTCCCATTGATATGGGTGGTGCCGAACTTCACCTTCTGCGGACGTTGCTTGGGCTTGATCTCCCAGACTTCGGTACCCCGAATGAAATCCCAGACCATCCAGTTCTCGGCCGCGAGCAACTTGGGCGAGGGACCGGGCGCCCGCTCCCCCTTTTTGATCGTCACGTCCAGCTTGGCCTTCTCGCCCTTCGCCTTCTGCAGTGTGGCCTTGGCAGCCTTGGCCGCCTCACCCTTCTTGCCCTTCAGGCCCTCGGCGGCCGCCAGCACCGCCGCGCGCGCCTTGTCCATCTCGGCCTGCGCCTCCAGCGCGTCGCTGTAGGCATCGCTGGTCAGGTTCCACTGCTTCTTGGCCTCCTGCCACTGCTTCTCGTCGGCGAAGAAAAAGCGTCGCTGAGTATTGTGCCGCGACGGGACCGGTAGATCTCGTACGATACCGTCGAGCAACCCGCCGCCCTTGCCTTCGAGCATCTCGACCCGCTCGAGCCCCTTTGGTCCATGCACGTAGACAAAGGAATAGGTGCGGTTGAACATGAAGGAGGACTTGAGCGTGGTATTGATCATGAACTCGCCGCCGTGGAACAGGAAGAAGACGGAGGCGCCGATCAGGATGTGGTAGGCGATGTAGGGCCAGGGCCGGGCAAAGATGTAGTTGTAGACCGAAATGCTGGCCTCGATCCCGTCGCAGCCCTCGGTGCTGACCGCGGAGGAGATCAGAAAGAAGCCCAGGAACAGCCCGATCGAGAGAATCAGGATGAACAGCGATGAGAGCACGACCAGCACATACAGCACGATCAGCAGGCCAGGACCGACGACGGGAATCTTGCCCGCGAGGCCAGCCAGTGCGTTGCAGCCGAGCAGCAAGGCGATCAGACCACCCAGCACCAGCGGCGTGGCGAAGTAGCTGATAAAACGACGCCGGCTGTAGGCCAACGCCTCGCCGATGCCGATGCTGTCATCCTTGGCCAGCCGGACCGCGATGATCCGGTTGATCGCACCGCCGATCAGGGCCCAGATTCCCAGGCCCCAGACAGCGACGGCCGCCTTGAAGTAGTAGTGGCTGTGATACAGCGACTCCAGGAACGCAGCGGTGCTGCTGAAATCGACCGCACCGTAACTCCAGACACGTAAGCTCACCTGCTGGAAGCCCAGAACGCCTCCCATGAACAGGGCGAATGCAATCATGCCCAGAAAGATGGCGCGCGGGTCGATCGGAACACGCAGGCCACCCAGCAAGCCCTGCCATCTTCCGTTGTCCTCGGTCATCTGATTTTCTCCTTACTACTCGAATGGCGGCCCGGCGGCGCGACTGTCGAAAACCCAGGCTCCGCAAGGGTTTGCGGAGATTGTCCCCCCAGGAAAATTGGACGGTGATTCTAACTTATCCACCCTTGATTACTATTACATAATTCGGCAAATTTTGGAGGTCTTGGGGTATGCTGGCGCGAGAATCGCCTTTGGAGGAGATCCACAAATGCACCACCGCCGACTACTGTTCCTGGCGCTGCTTGTAGGGAGTCTGCCTTCCCTGCTGCTGGGGCAGACTGAATCCGCGCAAACATTCGAAAAGGACGGGCGATACCTGGCCCAGTGCCGCGAAGCGCTGCAGAAGTACCACCTCGAGGGCAAGTCATTCAAAACGGCCAGGCTGGTCTCCGGCACCGCGCGGGGCGTTGCCAGCGAGCTGGAGCGCACCGCCGGCGACCGGCGCGACCTGAGCGGGCTGGCCGCCTGGCTGCGCAAGCAGGCCTCCGCTGGGGCTTTCCCCAGCATGAAAGTGCTGTTCGAAGTGCTCGGGAAATTCTCGGAGCGGGTCGAGCGGCTACCCGGAAAGATCGTGCTCAAGGGGGCCGAGATCGGACTGATCCGCGCCACCGGCGATCCATTCAGCAAGATCGTCGACCTGAAGACGATGCAAGGCCTGATGCGAACATTGGGCTCTGGCGAGGACAGGAGCTTCGGACTCGCGCTGCGAAAGAAGAACGGACAGTACCGGATCGCCCATGTGCGCTACGGATCGCCCGGGTATCGCTGGGGCCTGGCCGCGGGCGACCAGATCCGGCAGGTCAACGGCATCGACCCGCTGCAGCTCAAGCCGAACGCGCTGTCCGAGCTGTTCAAGAACGCCGACGTGGGGACCCGACTCGAGCTGACGGTCTTCCGCAAGGGATGGCGCGCGGCGCACCGCATCAGCCTGATCAAGAAGACCACCCAACCGCCCCGGGTCATCCGCCGCATGTTGCCGGGCAAGATCGGCTACATCCGCCTGACCATGTTCGACTTGCGCGGCGCCAGCCAGATGGCGAAGGCGCTGGAGCTGCTGACCGAGCAGGGTATGCGGGCGCTGGTGCTGGACCTGCGCAACAACCCCGGCGGCGCGCTGCCGACCTGCGTCAAGATCGCGGAGCAGTTCCTCGCGGGCAAGCACCTGATCACGCGGATCGAGAGCCGCCATCCGTCGATGGGCAATCGCAGCTATCACGCTCGCGGCGGCAAGTACCACCGCGTCCCGCTGACAGTGCTGATCAACAAGTCGAGCGCCTCCGCCTCGGAGCTGCTGGCCGGGGCGCTGCAGGATCTCGGACGCGCGACCGTCGTCGGCAAGACGACCTACGGCAAGGGCATCGGCCAGTCGGTGATCCCGCTGCCCGGCCCGCGCGGCAAGTTCCTCTACCTGACGGTGATGCGCTACTATCTGCCAAAGGGCAAGTCGGTGCACCGCGTCGGGGTCGCGCCCGATCATGACGTGGCGTTGCCGCGACTCGATTCCGCCACCAGCGAGAAGCTGATCCAGCTCCGCATCAGCGGCGCGGTCAGCCGCTATGTGACCGCGCACAACCGCACGCATCCGAAGGCGCTGGCCCGCATCGGCGGCTACGCAACGGTGCCGCTGGCGCGGTTCCCCGGTTACGCCCGCGAGCTGCGGCCGCTGCTCGAGCGGCTGCCTGCCCCGCTGCTGGCGCTGGAGATTCGCCGCACGATCCGCCAGACACTGCGAGGCGAATTTCCGCCCTGCGACCCGGTGCGGGACAGCCAGTTTCGCAAGGCCGTGCAGCTGGTCGCGACGAAGGCGGGCATCGCGCTGGACTCGATCCCGGCCTACGAGTCCTTCGGGCGCTAGCGGGTCTTGCGTACACTCTGGCTTGGGTGCCTGCTGGGCCTGCTGGCCTGCGGCACACCGCGCGGGCCCCAGATCCCGACCAAGGCGACGGCGGCCTTCGTCCAGGGCCAGCAGCTCGAGGCGGCGGGCAAGACCGCGCAGGCCCGCGCGCAGTTCGAATCCGCGCTCGCGCTGGCAGCGGAATACCCCGACGCGCAGCTTGCGCTGCTGAGCGTCATCCGCAAGCAGTCTGGCGACGAAGCCGCGCGCCGGTATGCCGAAGCAGTGGCCGCGGAGCCGGCCACGCAACCCGAGGGGCTGCTCTTGCTGGCCATGCTCGAAACCGACCCCGAGCGCAAGATCCGCCAGCTGGAAGCAGCCCTGGACGCCCGGCCAAGCCTGTACCAGGCGCTGTTCGAGCTCGGACTGGCGCACCGTTCACGCGACCGCTTCGAGCGCGCGCTCGGCTTCTTCGACCGGGTGATCGCGCAGCAGCCCCGCCACCTGGAAGCGCACGTGCAAGCCAGCTACTGCCAGTTCCGCTTGTTTCGCTGGCGGCTCACGCTGCACCACGCGACTCGCGCCCTGGCGATCGACGCACGCGCGCTGCGGCCGCGCATCTTCTTGACGGTCGACCGGCTGATCAAACGCGACTTCGAGGGCGCGATCCGTCACATCCGCCTGCTGCGCAAGCACCATCCCGACCACCACTGGAGCGGCGAGGAACGCAGCACCTTTCTGCTGGCCTTCGAGGGCGCGCTGGCCAAGCAGCGCATCGCGCGCAAGACCGAGAGCGGCCTGACGCTGGCCAAGGAGGCGGTCGCCATCTTTCCGACGGCGAGCCTGACCCACGACTATCTGGGCTACTTTCACGAGCTCTCCGGCAAGCTGACGCTGGCCCATCAGCACTACCTCCGGTCTTCCGTGCTCGACCCCTACCGGCTGCAGACGGTGCAGGATCTCAGACGGTCGTTTATCCGGTCCGGACGCTACAAGGAGGCGCTGCGGGTCTGGCGTCGCGCCACGCCTCTCTCGCTGGT
>CAZMLI010000121.1:8671-11643 GCA_964566865.1 uncultured Planctomycetota bacterium | reverse complement strand
ACCGCGAACCGGATGCAGCGCAGCAACGTCACGGATTACCCGTCAGCGACCGGTCGATGATCTGTCGCAGCCGCGCCAGGTCGAGTGACTCGCGCACCACTGCGGCCAGCCGGTCGTATTCGTCCTCCCGGGTGGGCACGGCCGCGGCCTCGGCCGGCGGCGTCAGGCCCCTTCGGCCGCGCAGGTAGGCCAGCAAGGAGCCGCGCACCGCGTCGTTCTCCAGGATGCCGTGCAGCATCGTGCCGACGACCGCACCGTCGGCGGATATCGCGCCATCGGGCCCGGGCGCCGGCGTCAGCAGCTCGAAGGGCGACGGGCCTTCGGAGCGGATCCGACCCATGTGGATGTAGTAGCCGCTCAGCTCCGCGTCGGCCGACACGCTGCCGGTCAGAAAAGAGCCACTGCCCACGCGCGCGGTGACCTGGCAGGTGCGCTTCTCCCGCTCGAAGCGCGTCACGATCGGCAGCGCTCCGAGGCCGGTCACGCTTCCCGCATCCGACTCGACGCCGTCCGGGTCCTCGATGGCGCTGCCCAGCATCTGGCAGCCGCCGCAGATGCCGAGCACCGGCACGCCGGTCGAAAAACGGGCGGCCAGCAGCGGCTCGAAACCCGAGTGCCTGAGCCAGGTCAGATCGACCGAGGTGTTCTTCGAGCCGGGCAGCACCAGCAGGTCGGGCTGCCCGAGCAGCTCCGCGCGTTCGACGAAGCGCACGACGACGCCCGGCTCGTGCTCCAGCGCCTCGAGATCGTCGTAGTTCGCGATCCTCGGCAGCCGGATCACCGCGATGTCGAGCTCGTCGGGCGCGGCGTGCCGGCCCCGGCGCGAGTCGAGCGCCACCGAGTCCTCCTCCGCGATGCGCAAGCCCTGGATGTGCGGCACGGTGCCCAGCAGCGGCACACCGGTGTGCGCTTCCAGCCAGTCCAGACCAGGCTGCAGCAGCGAGATCTCGCCGCGGAACTTGTTGATGACGAAGCCTGCGATCCGCTCCCGTTCGTCCGGCTGCAGCAGTTCCAGCGTGCCGACGAGCGAGGCGAAGACGCCGCCGCGATCGATGTCGCCGACCAGCAGGACCGGCGCATCGGCCACCCGGGCCACATGCATGTTGACGATGTCCTGATCGCGCAGGTTGATCTCGGCAGGACTGCCCGCACCTTCGATCAGCACCAGATCGTACGTCTCCCGCAGCTGCCTGAGGGACTCCGCCAGCACGCCGCACATCCGGCTCTTGTGCCGCTGATACTTGCCAAACGTCATGCTGCCGACCGACTTGCCGAGCACGACCACCTGACTGCCTTTGGCGCCTTCCGGCTTGAGCAGGATCGGGTTCATCTGCACCGTCGGCGGAATACCGCAGGCCTCGGCCTGCACGGCCTGGGCCCGGCCGATCTCCAGGCCATCGGCGGTCACGTAGGAGTTGAGCGCCATGTTCTGGCTCTTGAACGGCGCGACGCGCAGGCCGTCCTGGGCGAAGATGCGGCAGAGCGCGGTCACCAGCAAGCTCTTGCCCACCGACGAGGCTGTCCCTTGCACCATCAAGGTCCGGGCTAACACGCAGCCGCCCCCGTTTCTCGATACCGCACACAGCTCTGCACCAGGCCCTCCGCAACCTGCGGATTGCTGGCCCAGTGCCCGTGCACATAGGAGGCCAGCACGTTGTCGCGCCGGGAATAGCCCTCCGCGATGACCGCGCCGCCCCAGCCGGAACGGACGCGGTAAAGCAGGGGTGTGTCTTCGGGCAACTGCTCCAGCTCCGAGTAGCGAAATTGATGTCCACGAAAACGAAGCCCCTGGGGACCGAGGATCGAGCGGGCCTGCGTTTCCACCTCGACGTAACCCAGCGCGGCCAGCCTGGGCAGCATCCGGCAACGCCCGCCGATCAGCGCGAGCATCGGATGAAACTGCTCGTCCAGCGTCTGGATCCCGTCCGACAGGTACATCAGACCGCCGCACTCGGCGTAGATCGGCCCGCCGGCCTCGGCAAACGCGCGGATCGACTCGAGCATCGAGCCATTTGCGCTGAGCTGCTCGGCCCGTGTCTCCGGATAGCCGCCACCGAAGTAGAGCCCGTCGACCGGCGGCAGCGCCCTGTCGTTGACCGGAGAGAAACGCACGATCTCTGCGCCCAGGGACTCCAGCCGCGCCAGGTTCTCGGGATAATAAAAGTGGAAGGCCTCGTCGAAGGCCAGCCCGATGCGACAGCGCGCTTCGTCCGGCGGGGTGGCAAGCGGCGCCACGCCCTCGGGCAGCGCGGGCGCGGCGCGCGCCAGCTCGAGTATCCGGTCCAGATCGAACCACTGCTCGACCAGGTCTGCCCAGTGGGCCAGCAGCTCCTGCGAGATCGCCTGCGGATCGTTGGCCGTGCACAGGCCGAGGTGGCGCTCGGGAAAGGTCCGCTCGTCGGGCTGCCCGGGCAATCCGCCAAGCACCGGCACTTCGCCGCAGGCCTCCCGCAGCAAATCGAGATGCCCGGCGCTGCCGACCCGATTGGCGATCAGGCCGGCCAGCTGCAGCTCCGGGTCGAAGGTCGCGAAACCATGGGCCATCGCGGCGATCGTGCGCGCCATGCCGGAGGCGTCGACCGTCAGCAGCACCGGGGCGGACAACCACTTGGCGATCTCCGCCGTCGACCCGGCATCGTCCGTCGGGGAGGCGCCGTCGAACAGTCCCATCATGCCCTCGATCAGCGCGATGTCAGCGCCGGCCGCGCCGATCTTGTAGGTCGAGAGCACCGCGTCGCGGCCCATCATCCAGCCGTCGAGATTGTGGCACGGACCATCCGCCACTCTGGCGTGGTAGGTCGGATCCAGATAGTCGGGCCCGCACTTGAAGCAGGCCACGCGCAGCCCACGCGCGCGCAGCGCGCCGGCCAGTCCGACGATGATCGTCGTCTTGCCCACCCCGCTCGAGACGCCCCCCACGACCAGCCTCGGCACCGACATCAATAGTCCAGCCCCAGCTGCGCGCGCACACC
>CAZMLI010000121.1:0-8571 GCA_964566865.1 uncultured Planctomycetota bacterium | reverse complement strand
ACGACCAGCCTCGGCACCGACATCAATAGTCCAGCCCCAGCTGCGCGCGCACACCCGAGTTGCGAGCCGCTGCTTCGGAGTTACCAAATTGCCGGATGACAACCGCGGCGATGATACTGAGAATCAAGATGACGACCAGCAGTTCGATAAAGGTGAACCCGCGGGAATTACGACGGTGTTGCATAACTGAACGACCGTTCAGCTCATTCGGTCCAGCTGTTTCAGACCCACTTTAACTGGCCGACCAGGTCCTGGAAGATCGCCTCACGCTTCTGCGGATCGTCCTGAATGATGCTGCCCACGGCGATGTTCTCCGGGCTCGACTTGAGCGCCTGCGCGGCCAGCTTGAAGCACTTGGCCTTCGGATGCGGGCTGAACTGCTCGTTCAGGTTCTCGGTCTGGCCCAGCATGACGGGCGCGTGGTTGAACGATGACGCGCCCTCCTCTTCGCTGTTGCAGATGGTCACGATGTAGACCGCGCCCTCCGCTTCGAGCGCACGCTCCTGGGGAAACACCAGGAACTGGTATTCCTGCCCCGAAGCGCCGGTCAGGCCCATAGAGTGCTTCTCGATCATCGTGTCGCTCCTCCAATCCGGTCGAATACTGCCAGGGCGATGATGCGGGCAGGAAGCACATGGGTCAACCTTGCAGTTCGAAGGTTGATGAACGTTCACCAAGGACATCCGCTGCCGATCCGAGGGCAGCTCGCCGAACAGGTTGCCATGATCCTGTACGCTACCAAATTCGGCATCGCGACTAGGTGGATTTTACCGCGAGCCTCGCCGGGTGCCGTTGCTTTGCTCAGCGGTCGTGCGCGCGACCTACCGCCAGTTGCTCGAGCAGGTGCCGGAGTTCGACCGCCGGATGAGCCGCCTGTTGCCATCGGCCGCGGGAAGAATCCAGCAACTGCAGAGGAAGAACCGGGACGAGTGAGCGAGGCTACCGTCGATCGCCAGCTACGAGGCGGCCTACCGCTTGGTTCTCCTTGGCAACGCACGCGCCCTGTCGAGTGTACTGCTGATCATGCTGCGGTAACGTGCGCGTTCGCCGCTGCAGAGTGCGAGTGCGCGTTCGAGGTCGAGCGTCGCCTGGCGGCGGTTGCCCAGCTTGAAATGCACGTTGCCCCGCTCGGCGTGAGCCAGCGGATGCGCAGGCAACTGCTTGATCAGACGGGTTGCAATCCTGGCATAGACCGGGTGCTTCTCACCCGCTTGCAAGATGCGGCCTTTTCCGGGCGGCAGCAGTTCGTCGAGCGTCGGTCGGGCGGCGGCCTGCCCGCTCTCTGCCCGTGCGAGGGCCAGAGCCAGCGCGAGCAGACGGGACGGCCGCATGGTCTGGGCGCGTGCGATGTCCAGGCGCGCTTTCTCCGGTTGGTTTGCGATCAGGTAGGTGACGCCCCGTCGGGCGATGCTTCGCTGGAGGTAGCCGCCGTTGTTCTTTCCGTAGTTCCGGATCGCGATGCTGAAGTCGCGGATCGCCTCCGCCTGCTGGTCGCGTCTGAGCATGATCCAGCCGCGGTGGTAGTGCGCGCACATGAATCCCGGGCGCAGGCGCAGCGCCTGATCGTGGTCGGCCAGCGACAGGTCTTCCTCGCCGAGCTGCCAGTAGGCCACGCCCCGCCTGCACCAGGCCCGCTGGCTGCTCGGTCGAAGCGCCAGGTAACGCGTCAGCTTGATCACCACATCCTGATGCCGCCGGGCATGTCTCAGCTGCTTTGCCTGCCTGTCCGCCTCGTCGACCAAACGCTGCGCTCGCTCCCCGTAGCGCGTCCGGAGCAACGCCCCTGCCCCGCGCGAAATGGCATCCAATTTACGGGCGCGGCTGGCCTCGATCAGTAGCCTCTCGAGCAGTTCCGGCGGCAGCCAGTGCAGACGCTTTGCGTCGGCTGCGAACCAGTCGGCGCAAGCGTGCCAGAAAAAGAACCGGGAGTCGTATGCGAAGAGCTTGACGAGCAGTTTGTGATCCGCGTCCGCGAGCTTCTTGCTGGAGCTCAGCAACGTCTGGAGTTTCAGCGCCAGCTCGCCGATCAGGGACTCCACCTGCGGAGTTTTTGGTGTCCGGAGCAAGGCGCGCGCGGCAGGCAAGATCTGCCCGCGCCCCAGCCGCTGGCGAACCAGCGTCAACGGATCGACCTTTTCTGGCGTCTCGAGATCTCGCTCCGGGCGCTGCTGGCCCTTCACTTTGGCGGGACTCGCGTCCTTGGCCGGCCCTCGACTTGACATCCGCAGCCCAACAACCACTGCAACCCCAATGCACAGAGCAATCAGCGAGAGGCCGATGGCCAGCCGCCTGTTGCGGGAGCGACGCTGCTGGACACCCACGGGTCGTTCGTCCTCGAGCAGGTCTCGGCAGTCACGGGCCAGCGCACCGGCGCTGAGGTAACGCCTGTCCTGGCTCTTCTCCAGACAATTGAGACAGACGCGTCCGTAGGCCTCGGGAACCTCGGGGTTGCATTTATCCGGCGCCCGCGGCAGCTTTTTGAGGACCTGGATCAGCGTCTTGGCCATGGTCTCCCCCTGGAATGGAGGATATCCGGTCAACAGTTCGTAGAGTACCGCCCCGAGTCCGTGCACGTCGGTCGATGCGCAAATCGCACCGTGCTCGTCGTCGACTTGCTCCGGCGCCATGTAGGCCGGCGTGCCCAGGATCGTGCCCGTCTGGGTCAGCCGCTGGCTGGCATCCGTGCAATAGGCCAGGCCGAAGTCGGTCAGTCGTGGCTGCCCCTTGCTGTCGATCAAGATGTTGCTGGGTTTGAGGTCACGATGAATCACACCTTGCTGGTGCGCGTGCTCCACCGCCTCGGCCAGGCAGGCGATGATCTCCAGCGCCCTGCGCGGCGTGGGCCGATCCCTGTTGATCAGCAGGTCGAGACCCATGCCGTCGATCAACTCGCCGGCCAGATAGTGCCAGCCCTCCGCCTCTCCGACGTCGTAGATCGGGACGATACCCGGATGGACCAGGCGCGCGGCTGCACGCGCTTCGTTGGCGAAACGCACCAGGTCATCGGCCTGACCTCCCCGGATATTGAGTATCTTCAGCGCTACAATCCGGTCCAGCTTGGCATGCCGCGCCTGGTAGACCACCCCCATGCCACCCTGGCCAATCACCTTCAGCAGCTGATACGGGCCAAGCTGCATTCCTTCGGCCAGTGAGGCCCGGGGCAGAGGATCGAGGCGCTGATCGACCCAGGTCTCATCTCTATCAGGATCGAGACCGAGGCCCGTCAGCTGCCAGGAGGTCCGATCGCTTTCAGAGTTGTGCTCCATCTCAAAAGCCTGAGGGCGCTACTTCTTCTTGTCTTCCTTCAAAGCCTCGTCGAGCGCGCTGCCCGCATCCTGCTTCTTGCTACGTTCGAGGTTGGCCAGGCACTTCTTGATCGCCGACTCCAGCGCATTGGGACTGAATCCCCACGGCCCTCGTCCGCCGTAGTAGATCAGCTTGCCGCCCTTGCCCACCAGCGCCAGGCGATCGGGCCAGCCCGCGTAGTCGGTGTCGACGTTCTTGCCGCCGACCTCGTCGATGACGATCGGCATGGTGATCTTCAGGCCCGCAGCGCAACTCCTGGCCACGGTGAAACGTTCGCCGAGGTTGGTGGGCTGCTTGACGTTCGGACCGCGACCGCGTATCTGTCGGCCTGTCGGGTGCGCTTCCTTGATGTAGACCACCAGGAACTGGATCTGTTTGCCGTACCGCCGGTACAGCTTTTCGAGTTTAGGCATACTCCACCTGAAAGGCGGTCAGGTGTAGCTGCCGAAGATCAGCGCGACCGGCTTTTTCTTGGCCAGCTCGGAGAGCTTGACCATGCGGTGCTTCTGGTCGGTCTTCTTCTTGACCGCCTTGAAGCCCTGCAAGACAGGCAGGTTGAAGTCGGGCGCCGTCTGGCCCACTTTGGCCGTGGGGGCGCGCCTGCCGCGGCGTTGTGCTACTCCGTCGAGTGGGGCGATCAGCAGCCCGGCCAGACAAAGTCCCCAGATACTCAGATCACGTAACATGAGAGATCTCCATGGATGAACCCGCTGGGGCATCATAACACGGCTGACCTCCTTCGAGGTATACTGGCATACCGATGCGCATCGTCTTCACCCTGCTCATGTGCTGGATCGCCCTGCCCAGCGCGGCCGAGGAAGCCTGGCAAACCTACCTCGCGGGCACGCGCGAGGGGCCGAGCCCATTCAAGTCCTACCGTTATGCGGATGGTCTGCTGACGCTGAAGTATCCCGCCGGCTGGAAGATCAAGATCGCGCGACAGGGTCGCGAAGAACAGCTGCTGATCTACCCACCGGCCGCCAGCCCGTCCGACCCGGCGATCGCCTACCTGCTGCTGATGGTGCGCCTCCCACCGGGCAAGATGGACCAGGCCAAGCTCGACGCCGGCGTCGCGCTGGTCACCGACAAGGTCAAGGACCGACTGATCGCGGCCGATCTCAGCCGCCGGACGCACACCATCGGCAAGCCCCGTGACCTCAAGTTTCAGGGCCGAACCGCCCGCGAATACGAGCTGGCCGGGGTAGCCGCCAAGCAGCAGACCCGGACCGTCCTGCGCGGCACCATCAACAAGCAGGCCGCGCTGACGATGATTCAGGTCTGGCCGAGCAAGGCCACCGCACCCTACCGCAAGCTGTTCGCCTACATCGACAGCACGCTGGCCTTTCACAGCCCGCCTGCCACGCCCCGCGGGATGGGCAAGCGCAGGGTGCCGTTCATTGGACATGGCTGGATCATGCAGATCCCCGAGACCTGGACCGGCAGCGCGATCAAGTTCAACCAGTCGCCATCCTACACGCTCGGGCACAAGCGGCTGCTCGTCGAGAAGGATACGCGCGCGATCCGGATGATCGTCACCACGATGACCGGCGAGAAGCTCGCAGCCTACGACGCCGCGGCGCTGGCCGGCAACGTGGCGCTCAAGCTGCGTCAGAGCAATCCAGGGCTGACGATCTCCAGGCCGGAGAAGGACTGGCGCATCGACGGCCTGCCGGCGGCGCGCCTGGTGCTGCGCGGCAAGATGAAGCAATCCGCCTTTGATGCGGTGACCTGGGTGCTGGTGATCAAGCAGAAGACGCGCGCCTTCCTGGTGCTGGTGCTGGCCGGCGAGCAGGAAATGGAGAAGGCCGGCACCGCGCTGGAGCAGGTGCTGCGCAGCTTCAAGCGGGTTGCGGTCGAACGAAAGTAGCGATGGCCAAGGACAGGAAGCTCAGCCGCCGACAGTTCTTTCGCAACTCGCTGCTGTCAATCCAGGAGACGCTGGCCGAGGTGGTCGAGAAGCAGATGGACCGGCTCGAGCATGCCACCCGCGCGCTGCCCGACGAGGCGCCGCCGCCAGTGCCGGCTCCGCACAACCAGGCGCCGTCCGGCCGCAGCGTCGTGCGACCGCCGGGCGCGTTGCCCGAGATCGAGTTCCTGGCGACCTGCGAGCGCTGCCGCAAGTGCGTCGATGTCTGCCACCTGTTCTGCATCATCCCCTCGCAACCCGGCATGGCAGCGGAGCTGGGCACGCCTTATCTGCTGCCCGAGACCGCACCGTGCGATTTCTGTCACGAGTGCGTCGAGGTCTGCCCCAGCGGCGCGCTGCAGCCGTTCGATCCGGAAAACGTCAAGATCGGCACGGCCGTGATCGACACCTATCACTGCATCCTCTCGCAGGGCGAGATCTGCGATCTGTGCTACCAGGCCTGTCCCAAGCAGGACGCCGCGATCGAAATTCCGCCGGACGGCTTCCCGCTGATCCATGCCGAGGCCTGCACCGGTTGCGGCTTCTGTGGCGAGGCCTGCCCAGCACCGTCACGCGCGATCACGGTTTTTCCGGTCTAGCCGTATGCTCTGGGTCACCGGTTTCGAGGCGTTCGGTGAGCTACCGCAAAACCCGACGGCGATGCTGATCGAGGCGCTGGCGGAGTCGCCCCCGGTAGCGGACCTGCAGGTCCGGCTGCTGCCGGTCAGCTATACCGAGGCCGAGCCGATGCTGGAGGAGATCCTCGCGACGCGTCCGAAGCTCTGGATCGGCCTCGGCGTGAACGCGGGTGCGGGCTGCTTCGAGCTGGAGCGCATCGGCCTCAACCTGGACGACGCCCTGCGCCCCGACCAGAACATGCAGGTCCGCCTCGAGACGCCTGTGCGACCTGGCCGTCCCGGCGCGCAGACCTCCACCCTGCCGCTGTCGCGGCTGGCGAAGTGCCTCTGCGAGTCGGGTGTGCCCGCAGTGATCTCGAACACGGCCAGCACCTACCTCTGCAACCACTCGCTGTTCTACATGCTCGACCGGTCGCAGGAACTGGACCTGGAACTGCGGGCCGGTTTCATTCACCTGCCGCTGTTCCCCGATCAAGCCGCTCGTCAGCGGCCACCCACCCCATCGATGGCAATGGAGCTCCAGCTCCACGGCCTGCATCTGCTGCTCGAGAACTGCCTGAAATGAAGATCCCGACCGCGACCGCCCTACTCCTGCTGCTCTGCACTCCGGCCTGGTCCGAGGAGCCGGTCCTGATCGATAAGATCACGGACAACTTGACGATCACTCGCTCGGTGCGATTCAAGCCAGGCAGCTATCTGGTGCGGGACGCCGAGGGCGACGGCGTGATCAAGGTCGGCGCGGACAACCTGACGATCGACCTGGCGGGTGTGGTCCTGCGCGGCGCGAAGATCGGCCTTGCGAAGGACCGCTACGTCGGCGTCGGCCTGGCGATCGACGGCCACAAGAACGTCATCGTCAAGAACGCCCGGATCGGCGGCTACCAGTACAACATCCGGGTCAGCGACTCGAGCGAGATCCGCCTCGAGGACTGCGTGGTGGGCGACTCACGCGCCGAGCGGATCAGCCGGGGCGGTGAGCCGATCAACGTCTGGCTCGGCTTGCGCAGTATGGCCAGCTGGCGGCGCTACGGGGCCGCGATCTGGATCGAGCGCTCCCGAGCGGTGCTCGTCACCCGCTGCAAGGCGCACGGGGCACAGAACGGCCTGCTGCTGATCGAGACCAGCGGCTGCCGGATACAGCACAACGACTTCTCGTTCAACTCCGGCTGGGGCATCGGCCTCTGGCGATCCTCGAACAACGAGGTGTTCTGGAACCTGCTCGACTTCGTCGGCCGCCCCTGGGCCGGCAGCATCGGCGCCGATGCGGCCTCTCTGGTGGTGGTCAATCGCAGCCACAAGAACTGGTTCATCGGCAACTCGATGAGCCACTCGGGCGATGGTTTCTTCCTGACCAACGCCAACGACTATGGCAAGGGCAAGCCCCGCGGACCGTCCGAGGACAACGTGGTGGCCCTCAACGACGGCAGCTACAGCCCGCACAACGCCTTCGAGGGCACCTTCTCGCAGCGCAACAGCTACGTGCGCAACCGGGCCAACCGCTCGCACTACGGTTTCTGGCTCGGCTTCTCCAGCCGCAGCCTGGTGCTGGAGAACGAGGTCTCCCACAACACCGGCGACGGCGTCGCGATCGATTCGGCCAGCCGCCTGGTGGTCGTCGGCAACAAGCTGATCGGCAACCGCGGCAGCGCCATTGCCCTCTGGGTTCCGTCCAGCCGGGCCGCGCGCTTCCCGCTGCGTGACGCGATCGTGCGGAACAATACGATCCGCGGCAGCCGCAGCGCCTTGCGCCTGTCCAACACGACCCAGGTCAGGGTCAGCGACAACAAGATCAGCGAGTGCGGCCCAGCCCGCGGCAAGCCGGACAACGTCGCGGGTGAGACAAAATTCTCCGCCGCCGACTTCTGGCGTTCGGCCACCGGCAAGCGAATCGCCCGGCTGCAGACCCAGCTCCCGCAGAAGATCAAGCTCTACCCCAGCGATGCGCGCATGCCGCAAGGACTGTTCTGGTACGAGTTCTCCGACTGGGCTCCGATCGACTTCCGTCAGCGAAGCGTCCTGTTCGCTCGGGACGCGACGGGCGCCACCCACCTCTGGATGTTTGGCAGCCTGCGCCCCGCGGCAAAGCAAACCGGTTTCGTCCTGCAGGCGACCGGCAACCCGCGTCACTACCTGATCCAGGGTGCGCCCGGGGCGGACCAGGCCGGTGGACGCAGAAACCTGGGACTGCGCGTGCAGAACCGGACAGGCCAGCAATTCATCGTCCCGTTCGAGTTCGACCAGCTCTCCTGGCAGGTGCGCTATCACAAGCTGCCGCAATTCCCCCTCACCGACGAGACCCGCTGGAAGGCGCTGTTCGCCGCCAAGCCGGAGGCGGTGATCAACCAGGCGAAGCTCGCCGACCGCTGGCTCGGCAAGCAACGTGTGGGCTGGCGCTGGGCACTGGCCGCCACCACGCGCTACCGTTTCCCCAAGGGGACCTACCAATTCGTCAGCTACTCCGATGACGGGATCCGGCTGGCAGTCGACGGCAAGCGCATCATCGACAACTGGACCCATCACGGCGGCACACGCGACACGGCCAAGATCCGGCTGGACGGCGTGCATCAGGTGACGGTGCACTACTTCCAGAACGGCGGCGGCTCAGCCTTGCGGGTCGGCTGGTCGCGAACCGGCAACTAACAACGTCGACTCGCGAGTTGAGCGCTTCCGCCGCTGCGCGCCGCGGCTCGGCGGGAGCCTCGCCCTCCCAAGGATCGCCAC
>CAZMLI010000120.1:0-11662 GCA_964566865.1 uncultured Planctomycetota bacterium | reverse complement strand
GCGGCGGCCAGATCCTCGAGCGCGATGCCCAGCGATTTGAACAGGGTGATCTCCTCCTCGCTGACGCGCCCGGGTCGCTGGCCGATCAGCACCTCGCCAATCTCGGCCTGGATCTGATCGTCCTCCAGCTCGCCTTGCGAGCGGGGTATCAGCAGCGCACCCGCCTCGCTCTGCGCCGACTCGCGGCAATCGACGAACAGCCGGCTGCGGCGCACGGCTTCCGTGTCGAGCTCTCGTGTGACCGGCGTGCAGGCGCCGACGGCGTTGACGTGCGCACCGGGGGCCAGCCACTCACCGCGCAGGATCGGCTCACGGGCGGCGGTCAGGGTGCAGATGATCTCGGCCTCGCGAACGGCCGCCTCCGCGGAGTCGACCACCTCGATCGTCGCACGGTCGGACCACTGCCTGGCGAAGGCCTGCGCGTTGTCCGGGTTTCGACTCCAGATGCGGACGCGAGAAATGCGCCGGACCAGCAGCATCGCCTCCAGATGCGGTCCGGCCTGGGTGCCGGAGCCGAGAATTGCCAGCTCGGTCGCATCCTCGCGGGCCAGCAAGCGCGTGGCCAGGCCGCTGGCGGCGGCGGTCCGGATCGCGGTCAGCTCTCCGGCGTCGATCACCGCAAGCAGGCGGCCGTGTTCGGCCTCGAACAGCAGCACCGCGCCCTGGTGCGATTCGTAGGCGCTGTTGGCGTTGCCGGGAAAGACGCTGATCACCTTGACGCCGAGGATGCCCGGCGTGCCCAGGTAACCCGGCATCAGACCCAGCGCGCCGCTGCGGTCGGGCAGCCAGCTGATCGTGCGCAGTGGCAGGACGGCGTCGCCTCGCGCGTGCGTCGACAGCGCCTCGGCGACGCGTTCGATGCAGTCGCGCATCGGCAACAAGCCGGGCAATTCTCGGTGGTTCACGACGAGTACATCCATGCCGGGAATGTATCAATAGAGGGCGCAGGTTTCTCTGGTATTATGCCCGGCATGTGCGGATTCATCGGTATTTACGGGCCCGACGGCGTGGACGTGGCAGGCGAGATCTACGAGGGACTGGTCGCAGTCCAGCACCGCGGGCAGGATGCCGCGGGCATCATCACCTTCACCGACTCGTTCCATGTGAAGAAGGGCTTCGGGCTGGTGATCCAGGTCTTCAACCAGCGCAACATGGCCCGCCTGCGCGGCCATCTCGGCGTGGGGCATGTGCGTTATCCGACCGTCGGCGCCGGCGAGGAAGAGGATGCGCAGCCGTTCCACTATACCTTCCCGCTGGGGCTGGCGATGGCCCACAACGGCAACGTGACCAACTTCAAGGAGCTGACGGAGAAGCTCTTCACCAATCGCGCGACCCGGCTGAATTCCAGCTGCGACCTGGAGGTGATCCTCTTCGTCTTCGCCCAGGCGCTCTCCGAGCGGTTGGCCGCCAAGGGCGAGATCGGTGTCGAGGAGCTGTTCTTCGCCGTCGAGCGGGTCTTCGAGGAGGTGCGCGGCGCCTACTCGGTGGTGGCGACGATCCCGGACGTCGGCATGGTCGCCTTTCGCGATCCATACGGCATCAAGCCGATCTGCATGGGCCAGAAGACGACCGAAGAAGGCGACTGGTTCGCCTGCGTCTCCGAGAGCGTCGTGCTGGATGTCAACGGCTACAAACGAACGCGCGACATCGCGGCGGGGGAGGCGGTGGTGATCGACACCTCGCGCCAGCTCACCCGCCGCCAGATCGGTTCCAAGCCGCACAATCCCTGCATCTTCGAGTATGTCTACTTCGCCCGGCCCGATTCCTTTCTCGACGACATCTCGGTCTATAAAACCCGCCACCGCTTCGGCAAGGCGCTGGCCGAGCAGTGGGTCGCCAAGGGCTGCCCGACGCCTGACGTGGTGATCCCGGTCCCAGATTCCGCACGCGACGCCGCCATGGCGATGGCGCACGCGCTGGGCCTGCCCTACCGCGAGGGCCTGGTCAAGAACCGCTACATCGGCCGGACCTTCATCATGCCCAACCAGACCAGCCGCAACAACTCGATCCGCCGCAAGCTGAACCCGATCCGGATCGAGTTCGCCGGCAAGAAGGTGCTGCTGGTCGACGACTCGATCGTGCGCGGCAATACCGCCCGTCGCATCGTGCAGATGGCCCGCGACGCCGGCGCGAAGGCGGTCTACATCGGCGTGACCAGCCCACCGCTGGTGGCCCCCTGTCCCTACGGCGTCGACATGGCCAGCAAACGCGAGTTCCTCGCGACCGACCTGAGCGTCACGCAGGTGGCCGAGTCGCTCGGCGCCGACCACGTGCTGTATCTCGAGCGCGAGTCGATGAACGCCGCCGCCCGCGTCGGCAACCCGGCGATCGATCGCTTCTGCAACGCCTGCTTCACCGGCGATTATCCCACCGGCGATGTGACCGTCGATCGCCTGCAGGCGATCGAGGAAGAACGCGCCAGCCACGGGGACCGGTTGCCGGTCAGCTAGCCTCTTACCTGGCGGGGTTTGCAGGGAGGGCGAGGCTCCCGCCGAGCCGCGACGCGAAGCGTCGGTAAGGGCCAACTCGCTGCGCTGCATCTGGGGAGACCAGTAACCCTGGATCTCGGCCTCGGCTCCGCGGGAGGCTCGCCCTCCCTGCTGTGCGGCAGTCTTCGCCTTGCCCCCGGCAGGTGCGACCTGTTAGCGTGCGTGTATGGGGAGCGGTGACGCGCAGGAAGCGGAGCTCGAAGATCCCGGTGGCACCCGATCGGACGCCTGGAAGTACATAGCGTTGGGATTCAGCTTCGCCGCCATTCAAGCGCTGCTGAGCTGGTCCAGGAGCGAGGTGCTGGAGGCCACCGTCTTTGCCATGATGGGGGTCGGTATTCTCGCCTTCTGGGCAGCCCAGGTCCTGGCGAGGCGTTGGCTCGAGGCCGCGCGGCAACGAAACGCATCCGTCCGGACTCATTCCAGGCACTCGCCTGCCGACGAACGCCCGGAGTCATGCAACGTTTACCGGGTCACCACTTGCCAGCCAGGCCAGACGACCGAGGCGCTGGCTGTACTGGCAGGGGCGCTGGCTGAGGACCCGCTCTACTTGTATTACTTCAAGGGCCGTGATACGCGTGCGCTGTCCAGGTTGCTGAAGTTCAACGTTGAGGACGCGGCGGCCAATGAACTGGCATTCATTCAGATCGACACAGAGGACCGCTGCAGTGTCGCTGGCGTTGTCTTGCTGCATCACGGCATTTCCCGGACTCTCTACCTCTTGGCGTTCCTGCTGCTCTGGCCCTGGATTCTGCTCACGCATCCGATCAGATGGCCGCAGATGGTCTACATGGTCTGGGTGGAGTGCACTGTGTGGCCGGCTGCTTGTCACCTCCGTCTGGATGGGATCGGGGTCTTGCCTGCTCGACAGAGCTGCGGCATCGGGAGCGCGCTGATCGGCAAGTGCATCGAACTGAGCCGGGAGGTCGGACTCCCGCTTTTCTTGACCACCGCGAACCCGCGCAACCACAGTTTCTATCGGCGGTATGGATTTGAAGAAGTGGGCAGAGCGACACCGCGCTTTGGGCCGGAAATCGTTGCGATGATGCGACAACTGGACTGAGACGTGACATCCCGGCCGACCCGCGCATAATAGGACCATGTCACGCTCAACCATCCCCAGTCCGGCCCACGCGGCCGGTGATCAGCTTCACGGTTTCCGGATCGACGGCGTCACGGAGATCCCAGACATCAAGGCGCTGGCCTACGAGGCGTCGCACGAACGCACGGGGGCCCGGGTGCTGCACGTGCACTGCAACGACGAGGAGAACATGTTCTCGGTCGGCTTTCGCACGCCGCCACCGGACTCGACGGGGGTGGCGCACATCCTCGAGCACAGCGTGCTGGCCGGGTCGGAGAAGTACCCGGTGCGGGATGCGTTCAAGGAGCTGATGAAGCGCACCTTGAACACCTTCTTGAATGCGATGACCTGGCCCGATCGCACGGTCTATCCGACCTGCTCGGCGGTCAGGGCCGACTACTTCAACCTGGCGTCGGTCTATGTCGATCTGGTCTTTCATCCGCTGATCACACGGCAGACCTTCATGCAGGAGGGGCACCATCTGGAGTTCGAGGATGGCGACCCCGAGAAGCCGTTGATGGTGACGGGTGTGGTCTACAACGAGATGAAGGGCGCCTATTCTTCGCCCGAAGACGTGGTCCATCGGCAGCTGCGCCGGCGGCTGATGCCGGACACGCCTTACGGGCTGGACTCGGGCGGCGATCCGGAGGTGATGCCGGATCTGACCTACGAGCAGTTCGTCGCGTTTCATCAGAAATATTACTCGCCGTCGAACTCGCGTTTCATCTTCTACGGCGACCTGACGCTGGCGGAGAACCTGGGTTTTCTGGAGACGGTGCTGGCGCCGTTCGAGCGGGT
The DNA here is from genome assembly GCA_964566865.1 of uncultured Planctomycetota bacterium. Classification (GTDB taxonomy): domain Bacteria; phylum Planctomycetota; class JACQVV01; order JACQVV01; family CAZANL01; genus CAZMLI01. The sequence goes on along the minus strand of CAZMLI010000120.1, from coordinate 7,294 downwards.
CGAGGTCGATTCGCGGCTGCCGCTGCAACCGCGCTGGGAGAAGCCGCGTTCGGCCAGTCTGAGCTATCCGGTCGGGCCGGAGGATACGACCGACGGCAAGTCCTTCGTCTGCATGGCCTGGCTGATGAACGAGAGCACGGACGTGCAGACCAGCCTGGCGCTCGAGATCGCGACCGATGCGCTGGTCGGGTCGTCGGCGGCGCCGCTGCGCAAGGCGCTGATCGATTCGGGTCTGGGGCAGGACATCTTCCCCGCGGGTTACAGCGACGACGCGCGACAGGCCTCGGCGATGATCGGCCTGCGTGGAACCGAGGTCAGCAAGGCCGGCGAGATCGAGGCGCTGGTGATGCAGACGCTGCAGCAGGTGGCGCGCGAGGGACTCGATGCGGAGCTGATCGAGGGCAGCATGCATCAGATCGAGTTTTCCGGGAAGGAGATCAGCCCGCCGTTTCCGGTCTGGATTCTGGTTCGCGCGCAGGCGCCGTGGTACGCCGACGGGGACCCCAAGTGGGGCCTGCAATTCAGCCAGCTGGTGGAGCAGACCCGTGCGTCGTATGCCGCGGATCCGCGCTACTTCGACAAGCTGATCCAGCAGTGGTTCGTCGACAACCCGCACCGGCTGCTGCTGAGTGTGGCGCCCTCGACGACGCTGGCGGCCGAGCGCGATCAGGCCTTCACCGAACGCATGGCCGCGCAGAAGGCGGCCTTGTCGGCCGAGCAGATCGCGGCGATCCAGTCCGAGGCGGAGGCGCTGAAGGCGGCGCAGCAGGCCGGGGACAGCGCGGAGTCGCTGGCCAAGCTGCCGACGCTCTCGACGCAGGACATCCCGGCCGAGGTGCGCGAGATCCCGACCGAAATCCGTCGGGCGGACGGCGTGCAGGTACTGGAGCACGAGGTGTTTTCCAATGGCGTGGGCTACGTCGGACTGGCCTTCGATACGCGGGACCTGGATGACGAGCTGTCGATCGCGCTGCCGTTGCTGGGTCGGCTGACCTGTGGCATGGGCGCGGCCGGAATGAACTACGAGGCGCTCTCCAAGCGGATCTCGTCCACCACCGGCGGGTTGGGGACCGGCACGATGGGTGGGCGACACATCCACAGCGGCGAGTCGTACGAGCGCTTCACGCTGGACGGCAAGGCGCTGCTGCGCAACGGCGCCGAACTGACCGAGCTGCTGCGGGATGTGATGCTGACGCCCGAGACGGGCGACCTCAAGCGTGCGGGCGACCTGATCCAGCAGGCGGCCAGCCGGGCGAGCAGCGGAATGATCCCGGGTGGCCACATGATCGCCTTGCTGCGAGCGACGGCCTCGCTGGACCAGAGTTTCTGGCGGCGGGAACAGTGGGAGGGCGCCAGCCAGGTGCGCTACCTGAATCAACTGAGCGAACAGGTCGAGAGCTCCGCGGCGTCGTTGCTGGAGACCGTGATGCGGCTGCAGGCCCAGCTGTTCACCCGATCGCGGCTGATGGTCAACGTGGTGGGCGATCCGGAGGTGCTCGAAGCCTTCCGGCCGCAGGTCGACGCGCTGATCGCGGCCTTGCCGGCCGGCGACCCGGTCTCGCAGCGCGTCGCCGAAAGCCCCGAGATGCCGCGAGATGTGGGCATCGTGATTCCCGCCGAGGTGAACTACGTCACCCAGGCGCTGTCGGTGCCCAACCTGGCCGACCCCAGCGCGCCGGCGCTGAACATGCTGGCGAACATCCTGGCGGCCGACTACCTGTACAAGAAGCTGCGGGTCCAGGGCGGCGCCTACGGCGGCATGTCGTTCTACATGGCGGAGGCGGGCGTGCTCGGCATGCTGTCCTACCGCGATCCGCACTTGACCGAGACCCTCGAGGTCTATGCCGGCGTGCTCGACTACGTCCGGGAGGCGCTCGATGACGAGGCGGTCGATGCCTCGCGCATCGGCGCGATCGGCAAGGCCGACCGGATCCTCGCACCCGGGCAGCAACTGGACTGCGCGCGGCGCTGGCACCTGAACGGCGTCACCACCGCGGATCGTACGCAGTACCGCGGCGGATTGCTGAGCGTCACGGCCGAGCAGATTCGTCAGCGGGCCGTGCCCTGCCTGGAGCGGGCCTTGCCCACCGCGCCGCGCGCGGTCGTGGCCAGCAAGGAGCGGTTGGAGCAAGCAAACGAGACCCTCGAAGAACCGTTCGCGCTGTTCTTCACCGAGTAGAACCCTCGAGACATCCTGCAATGCGCCTGAACTACGCACTGTTACTACTCCCGCTGTTGTTTTCCGGCTGCGCTGCCGAGAAGCGCCCCGAGCCCCCCAAGCCGCTGACCGCCGAGGAGCAGGCGAAGCTGAAGCGGGAGGATGAGCTGAAGAAGGCGAAACTGGCCTTCGAAGCCATTCCGGCCTGGGACAAGCGTCCGTACCCCTATGGCGCGCAGACCTACCGGCCGACCAAGGGCTATTACCGGATCGTCGTGCTGCACACCAACGACCTCCACGGTCAGGTGCTGCCGGGTGTGGCCGGCTGGGCCGTGGTGAAGCCCCCGCGCAAGCCGGGCGAGCCGGCCATCGTGGACGATCAGAAGGCCGCGCCCAGGCGTGGCGGCCTGGCCATCCTGGCGACCGCGATCAAGGAGATCCGTCAGCGTTCGCTGAAGGCGGGTAAGGGCTTCCTGTTGCTGGATGCGGGAGACCTGTTCACGGGCACGCCCGAAGGCACGATCAGCCGCGGCGATGTGATCATCGACTACATGAACCACGTCGGCTACGACGCGCTGACGGTGGGGCACAGCGACTACGATCTGGGAGGGGCCAACCTGCGTCGGCTGGCCCAGCGGGCGCAGTTTCCGTTCCTCGGCGCCAATGTGCTGGACGCCCGCCAGGGCAGCAACCCGGAGTTCATCCAGCCCTACGTGATCAAGAAGGTGGGGCCGTTCCGCGTGGCGATCCTCGGCTTGCTGACGTCCCGGATCAACCAGCTCAGCGCACGCGCGAAGGCCTCCGGGCATACGTTCGCGGCGGTGCGGCCGACGCTGGAGCGGATCATTCCTCAGCTCGAGAAGCAGCAGGTGGATCTGCTGATCGTGCTGAGCCACCTTGGCGTGAAGGGAGACGCGGCGGTCGCCGAATATCTGCGAGGCTGCGCCGCGATCATCGGCGGGCATGCACACATCGGCCTGTCCCAGGGCCAGGTCCTCGCGGACCAGGGCGTGCGGGCAGTCACCTGGGGACAGGGGACCTCGCTCGGCTGGGTCGAACTGGTGGTCAGCCTGCGGACGCGCAAACTGCTCGAGGCCAAGGCCCATCTGGTCAATCTCTCCCGGCGCTTCTTTGAGCCGGACCAGGCGGTCAGCGCGCTGGTCAGCAAGACGGTGCGGCTCGCGCAGGCCAAATTTGGTCAGCGCATCGGTCGCACAACGCGAGCGCTGAAGCGGCGCAACGTGATCGGATCGAGTGCCCTGGGCAATGTCTTTGTCGATGGCGTGCGCCAGGAGAGCGGCGCGCAGATCGCCCTGCTCAGCAAACGCCATTTCCAGCAGGACATCGCGGCTGGACCGATCACGCTGCGCAGCCTGCACGAGGTCTGGCCGACCAACGATCCGCTGGTGCGAATGATCCTCACCGGCCGTCAACTCACCACCTTGATCGAGCACTCGATCCGCAGCCCCGAGCAGGTGCTCGAGGTGAGTGGACTGCGGGTGACCTACGATCCGCAGCGACCGGCGGGCAACCGTCTGACCAGCCTGGAGCACCTGGGGCGACCGATCGATCCCGCGCGCGACTACCGGGTCGTCACCACCAAGCCCCTGGCCGACGGCGGCGAGGGGCACAAGCAGTTTCTCGGGGGTCGTAACCCGGAGCTGATCGGGATGCTGATTCACACGGCGCTGCAACGTTATGTGGCGACCCAGTCGCCGCTCGACCGACCCTTCGAGGAGCGCATCATCGGCCAGCGGGCGGGTAGCCGGCCGAAGCGGGTCAAGCTGGCGGTGCTGCTGGCCAGCGCCGGCCCGGAGGCAGCGTTGTTCAATCAGGCGTTGCAGACGGCGCTCGAGAGGGCAGAGAAACGCAGCGAGGTCGAGACCCGGGTCGAGACGCCGGAAGCCGGTGGCAACCTGGCCGAGGAGCTGGGCCTTCGCAGTCGGCGCGGTCAGTACCAGGCAATCGTGGTGGTCGGCCGGGCCTACGGGGAGATCCTGAAGAAGCTCGCGCCAAAACATCCGCGGACGCAGTTCATCTGGGTCGCGATCGGCGGGGGCCAGATCGTGCTGCCCAACGTCTCTGTCTTTTCCTATGACCTGAGCGCGGCGATCGAGCAGGCCGGAAGACAGGCCGTCGGCCTGCGGCCCGGAGGCAAGCTCGGGCTGCTTGCGGTGGCGTCGCAGCCAGAGGCGGCGCGACTGTTCGCCAGCTTCAGCAAGGGCTACGGTGCGGGCCAGCCGCTCAAACGAATCGTCACCCCGGCCCAGGAGATGGCCAGCGACCGGGCCGGCGCACTGGCGCAGGCCAGGCGCTTGATCGAGAAGGACCGCTGCACGGTCTTGCTGGCCTATGCGGGGCTGACGGCTGCGCGGATACAGGCGCTGGCGAAGCAGCACGATGTGATCGCGGTGGGTCTGGGGCAAGGGCGGATCCAGCTACGGATCGAAGCGAACAAGCTGGTGCGGCGGCTGCTGGAGATCGCCAGGGCGGGCAAGGCGCTCGCGCCGCAGCAGCGAAAACTGGGCAACGGGGTGGTCGTGGAGCGAATAAAGCAGTGAGCGATAGCGCGACGGAGAAGATCTGGACTGCGGTCGACGAGGCTGCGGCCTGGTTGCGGGAGGCCTGTGGGGAGATCGAGGTGGCGGTGATCTTGGGGTCGGGTCTCGGCGCTTTCGCAGAGCACCTGAAAGATGCCCAATCTCGCAGCTACGACGAGGCGCCTCACTTTGCCGTCTCGACGGTGGCCGGGCATGCGGGGCGTTTTCTGCGCGGTCGCATCGGCGGTCGTCAGGTGGGCGTCTTTCAGGGACGCTTCCACTATTACGAGGGCTGGTCTCCGGCCCAGATCGTCTTGCCCGCCCGGGTGGCCCACGGGATGGGTGCGCGCATCCTGATCGTGACCAACGCGGCCGGCACCACGCGAGAAGAAAATCCGCCAGGCAGCCTGATGCTGATTCGCGACCACATCAACATGCTCGGCTTCAACCCGCTCTCGGGGCCTAACGATGACAGCCGGGGCGCTCGTTTTCCGAGCCTCAACGCGGTCTATACACCGCGGCTGCGCCAGCTGGCGCGCTCGGTTGCCGAGAGCCAGGGCATCCGCCTGGCCGAGGGGGTCTACCTGGCGGCGCCGGGACCCTCATACGAGACGCCCGCGGAGGTGAAGATGTTCGCCGCGTGGGGGGCGGATGCAATCGGCATGTCGACCGTACCCGAGGCGATTGCCGCGGCGCATCTGGGCCTGGAGGTGCTGGGCATCTCCTGTCTGACAAACTGGGCGGCGGGCATGACCGACACGCCGCCGGCGCATGCCGAGGTGATCGAGACCGGCAAGCAGGTTGCGTCGCAGTTCGTCTCGCTGCTCGGTGGGGTGATCGAGGGGCTGGCATGACCTCCGACGATGCACTCGTCGAAGCGGCGACCGCGGCACGTGTCCGGGCCTACGCGCCTTATTCTGACTTTCAGGTGGGCGCCGCAGTCTGCGATGATCAGGGCCGTACATTTGGCGGCTGCAATATCGAGAACGCCTCGCTCGGACTGACGATCTGCGCCGAGCGGGTGGCGTTGTTCAAGGCCAGGAGCGAGGGCGCCGGCAGGGTCGTGCGGGTGGCGATCGTGACCGACAGCAGCCCGCCGACCGCGCCCTGTGGGGCCTGTCGGCAGGTATTGCTCGAGCTGGCGCCGGATGCGCAAGTCATCCTGGCCAACCTGGAAGGGTCGCGTACCGTGCGTCAGGTGCGCGATTTGTTACCTGACGCCTTCGAGAGCTATCGGGATACCCCATGAGTTCGATCGAGAAGAAGCTCGAAACATTGAAGGAGCTGCGCGAGCGCGCCCGGCAGGGCGGCGGCGAGGCGCGGATCGCCAAGCATCATGCGAAGGGCAAGCTGACCGCCCGCGAGCGGCTGGATCTGCTGCTCGACGAGGGCAGCTTCGAGGAGATGGGCATGCTGGTGCAGCACGACTGCACCACCTTCGGCATGGACCAGCAGAAGATCCCGGGTGACGGCGTGGTGACCGGCTTCGGCAGCATCGATGGGCGGCTGGTCTATGTCTTCAGCCAGGACTTCACCGTTTTCGGCGGCAGCCTGTCGCGGATGCACGCGGCCAAGATCTGCAAGATCATGGATCTGGCGGTCAAGGCCGGCGCCCCGGTGATCGGTTTCAACGACTCGGGTGGCGCGCGGATCCAGGAAGGCGTCGACAGCCTGGGCGGTTATGCGGATATCTTCCTGCGCAATACGCTGGCCTCGGGCGTGGTGCCGCAGATCTCGGCGATCGTCGGGCCCTGCGCCGGCGGCGCGGTCTATAGCCCCGCGATCACCGACTTCATCTTCATGGTCGAGGGCACCAGCCACATGTTCGTCACCGGCCCCGAGGTGATCAAGACGGTCACGCGCGAGGAGGTGAGTTTCGAGGAGCTCGGCGGGGCGGCCGTGCACAACAGCAAGAGCGGTGTGGCGCACTTCAGCTCGCCCAACGAGGCCAGCTGCATCCAGGACATTTGCACGCTGCTGTCCTATCTGCCGCAGAACAACATCGACGATCCGCCCTTCGTCGACACCGGGGACGACCCCGAGCGCAGCGAAGCAGCGCTGGACCAGATCATCCCGGAGAATCCACAGAAGTCTTACAACATGCTCGACGTGATCGGGCTGGTGGTCGACAACGGGATCTTCTTCGAGGTGCACAAGGGTTACGCGCGCAACATCATCGTCGGCTTCTGCAGGCTCGGCGGGATGTCGGTGGGGATCGTCGCGCAGCAGCCTGCCGTGCTGGCCGGCACCCTCGACATCGACAGCTCGGTCAAGGCCGCGCGCTTCATCCGCTTCTGCGACGCCTTCAATATCCCGCTGGTCACCTTCGTCGACGTGCCCGGATTTCTGCCGGGCGTGGCGCAGGAGCATGGCGGGATCATTCGCAACGGCGCCAAGCTGCTTTATGCCTGGTGCGAGGCGACGGTGCCGCGTTTGACCGTGATCACCCGCAAGGCCTACGGCGGGGCCTACGACGTGATGAACTCGAAGCACATCCGCGGGGATATGAACTACGCCTGGCCGACGGCCGAGATCGCCGTGATGGGGGCGGCGGGGGCGGTCAATATCATCTTTCGCCGAGAGATTGCCGAGGCCG
>CAZMLI010000119.1:9163-11763 GCA_964566865.1 uncultured Planctomycetota bacterium | reverse complement strand
GCGGTCTGTTCGCGTTCGTCGCTGAACGCACAACTTGAACGATTCGCCCACGCGCCGGCTGGATCTTCGGCGTCCAGGCGGTCACCGCGGCTCTGCCTGCAGCGCAGCCCCCCTTTTCTTCGGATTGGCCGCGCAGCGCGTACTCGGTTTTTGCGCAAACTGCGGATACAGCGGCTGTACATATTGATCTAATGCCTCTAAGGCATTGATCTAATGCCTGCTATCCGGACTGCCTGTAAGGCATTCGCTTCTGCTATCCTGGACAGCAATTGTCGCACCCGTTGCTTCTCTGCTGAGCCCGATCATCGGGGTAGGCCTGGGGATTGCAGCCATGATCTTCTGCCGGGCGGAGTTCCGATTTCCTCGGGATAGTCGACGATTGTAGAGGGGCCTGATGGACCGAATGCCGGAAGATGCCCAAGGGTCGATCGAAGACTGCGCTGTGACCCCGATCCAGGCGCCATCGTGAGGCTGCTTTCCGGCAGGGGCGATCCGATCGCTGTTTTCGTCGTCGTGGGTCTGGCCGGTTGCGCCTGGGCGGTCTCACCCATCCTGACGGGGCTGATCGGCGTGCTCGGCGCGGGGTGGCTGGGACGCGGCAGGCTGGAGCACCAGGACCCCACGCGGCTCGAGCGGGGCCTGCGCTGGCGAGTACCGCTGGCGTCCTGCTTGTTGGGGCTGATAGTCGTGGCCTTGACGCTTGGCTGGCTTTTCGGTGTCTTGAACCCAGGGCCCGTTCCCGTGTACGAACTCAACCACTCGGGCGCTGCGCTGTTGATCGAACTGGATGGCGATGTGCGGGTGTTCGATCCCGAGCGGGGAGGCCTGCTGCGCAGCGCGAAGGTGGACCTCGTGGCCTACGCGTGGCAGCTCTCGGACGATGGTCGTCGGGCGTTGTTCTTCGACGGGATATTTCCACGGCGAGTCGCGTTGCTGGGTCACAGCGTTGTCACCTGGCGCCTGCTCGGCACCAAGCAGGGGTTCGGAAGCGGTATTTTGGCCGTGATGATCGGTGGCGGCTTAGTCGCACAGTTTGCATACTTTATCGCGGCAATCAGTCAGGCCTGAACGAGACCTCGCTCCGCGCGCGGTCTCTGCCTAGTCGCGCAGCTGCCAGGTTGGGCGCGTCTGGCGATCGACCGTGAATTGCTCGCGAATCAGGTAGGGCCGATCCAGCCGCACGTCGTTGAGCGCCATCACTTTGTAGCGGCCCAGTCCGAGGAAGGGCAGGATCAGGCTGCCGTCCGGCTCGATTCTGCCGTGAATCGCGTCGCGGTAGTTGTCGAGTCCCGGGGTTCCGTCCGGCGCCAGCGGGATCATGAAGACGCGCAGCAGGGACGGCTTTTTCTGGGGCGCCAGACGCGAGCGGTCGATCTGGGCACGGAACTCCACCACCTGGCTGCAATCGAGCGTCCAGTGACGCACGACCGCGCCGCGCGCGGGCATGGTCACGTCTTGCACGGCCATCAGGTTGCGGCGGTAGCGCACCCAGAGGCGATAACGGCCGGGTCGCAGATGATTCAGCGCATAGCTCAGCGAGGCGCCCCGCCACTGCAGATGGCCTTGCAGCTCGTTCTTGCGGAAGACGGCCTTGGAGCGGGCCAGCTGGCGCAGGTCGATCTTGGTTTGCATCGTTCCATGATGCTTGCCGTCGACGGAGCGAAAGCCGACGGTCAGCCGCGAGGCGCCCTCCGGCGGTTGAGCGATCTTGATCCGGCCGGTCAGACTGCGATCGGGCGCAGGCGCGGGCGCGAAGCGCAAACCGGGCAGGGCCAGCGGCAGCCTTTGTGTCAGGTAGCGACTGTAGTATTGCAGGTCCAGCTCAACAGGCCGGCCCTGGGTCTGCGGAAAACGAAGCGACCAGTTGCCTTCAGCGCCATGGGTCAAATCGGGCGGGGTGCGCTTGCGGTCGGCGCCGAGCAGCGCGACTCGATGCAGGCCGAAATCGTTGCGGCTCGCGGTGAGCTCAATCCGCTGCCCGCCCCAGACCTTTTCCTGCGAGGCGATGCGCCAGACCACCCCGCGCTTGGGGTCACGAAGCTCGCGTTTGCCGTTCAGCGCTAACGTCCCGCGGCTGATCGTGACGGGCACCTTGATCTGCAGCGTCGCCTGGACGGTGGCTTCCGCGGCGCGTTCGGCCGACGACAGACCGGCGAGGTCGACCTGGAAGTACAGCCGACGGCGAAAGCTATTGCGCTGCTGGCGAACCAATCGTAGCGGCAGCGAACGCCCCGCCTTCAGCGCCAGCTTCCAGCCCAGATGTTTCAGCGAGACCGGCAACTGTCGCCCGTCGAACTGCAAGTGGTCCAGCGTCACGCAGAATTGCCAGAGCTGACGACCCACCCGCGATGGCGCGCTGAGCAGGGCCAGGTAGGGTCCGACCCTGGCGGGACTGACCAGGCGAAACCAACCGGGGCCGAGCATCAGGCGCTTGCCCGGCCAGTGGGTAAACTCCAGGCCCGCCAGATCGCAGATTCGCAGCAACGCGGGCCAGAACGCCGCCTTTTGGAGGGCCGGGGAGACGCGCCGTACGGGTCCCATGTAGCGCACGTGATAGGGACTCGCCGCGCTCAACGCCGCCGCGGCCTGGGTCACGGTCA
>CAZMLI010000119.1:0-9063 GCA_964566865.1 uncultured Planctomycetota bacterium | reverse complement strand
CGCACGTGATAGGGACTCGCCGCGCTCAACGCCGCCGCGGCCTGGGTCACGGTCATCTCGCCATTGAGCGTCACGGGAGTCGACGAATGGCGCCAGCGCGGGGGCACCTGCACTTCACTGATCGGCTGCTGCTGAGCCGTCGCGCTCGCCGCGCTGCACAGCAGCAGTAACACCCCCAGAGGGACTCGCGCGCCGGGCCGCATGCTGGTCATTCTACCTGGAAATGTTTACAATGCAGACTTCCCTAACTGCAGGAGGTCGGAGCAATGCCCAAACGAGCGGTGTGGCTTCTCGGAGCCCTGGCGCTGCTGGCCCCGTTCACGGCGGTGGCACAGGAACAATCGGGCTGGATCTATCGGGGCCGGATGGGCAGCCATGCTGTCCTCGAGAACTCACGAGACCACTCTCAGAAGATCGTCCAGGTGGGCAAGACGATCGGCGGAATGCACGTCGTCTCGATCGACGGCACGGCCGTCGTCCTGCGCTCGCCAGCGGGCAAGCAGTTCCGCCTGGAGATGCAGACCGGCTACTCGGCCAAGCAGCAGGCCCGCTACGAAGGCATCCCGACCTACCCCCACGCGATCCCGCAGTGGTGGACCAAGATCCAGTCGACGCTCGACACCATGCAAGTGACGCCGCGCTGGCAGGCGGTTTCAGCCGAGGAGATTCTGCGGCAACTGATGGAGTTTTCGGGGCTGGAGGTCGCAGCGACCCCCCGGGCTGCAGCCCACCTCTCGCAACGCGATGCGCTGAGCCTCAACGCCAACCGAATGACCCTGCGCGCGGCGTTCGACTTGACCGCCACGATGCTCGGCCTGCGCTGGTGGATCTATCCCCGCGGCATCCAGCTCGGGCTACCGGGAGAGGCCGCCCAACCGCCCCCGCAGATCGTGATTCAGCGGGCCTTGGCGCGGGCGCGCGCGCAGACGCTGGCAATCTTCGACAACGGCAAGCGCCGCCCCCCATCGGCGAGCAGTGCGCAGCGCGTTCGCGCATCCTTGAGCCAGACCACCGTCGACGGAGAGGTTCGCGCCGACAGCCTGGCCGAGCTGTTTCGCGAGCTGGCCGGTCGCGCCGGCGTGACCCTGGTGATCGACACCTCCATCTTGCGCCGACTCTCAGAACAGCAGTCGACCTCCCTCCGGTCGAACCGCGAATCGGTCAACGAGCTGTTGATCCGGCTGGTTGCCCAGCACAAGCTGGGGTACCTGATCCAGGGCACCGTGGTGCAACTGACCAGCCAGGAGCAAGCGGCAAAGCACGCGAACGCGCGCAGCAGAGCAGACGCGGCGACCAAACGGCTCGCGGCACAGCTGATGGCGCTGCGGGATCGCAAGCTGTCACAGGCGGTCAAGAACATCCTGCCCCACGCGTTTACAGAGACGCTGACCGAGACGCTGGGCATCCCGGTCTACTGCGATGAAGCGACCTGGGGCTTGCGCATCAAGCTCAGCTTCCCGCAGGGGACTTCGATCGGCGCAGTCAACGACAAACTGATCACCGAGCGCATCTATCCCATTTTCCTCGGAAAAGCGCTGTATCTGATCCGGGCCAGGTAGTGCGTCGCTCGGCTCTCTGTTTCGGCGCTTCGCTGTTGATTCTCGTCGGCGCCGAACTGGATCGCAGCCGACCCTGGGAGAGCCGCGTGGCCCAACCCGCGCCACTGCCTCGCGCGGTCAGCCCCAGCCCGCTGGTCGGCCCGGTCCCGGAAGCTGAGATGACGCGCCTCAGCGGGCTGATCGATCACCGACTGCTGCGCGATGCACGCGCGCTGTTGACGTTGCTGCGGCGCCATTTCAGCGCCACGCCTGAGCTACAAACGCAGTCCGCCCGGCTGGCCCGGAGCGAGCGCCGGCAGCGGATCATCGCGCAAGTCGAGGACGCCCAGCGCTCCTACGCGCACAATCCCGGGACGCGGGTGGCCTCCCGGCGGCGCATCTCCTACCACACGCTGGCCGACCACAGCCTGCAGCGGCTGTTCGCTGGCTGCGATCGAGCCACCTTCGACCTGCTGCTCGAACAGACCCTGCAACCTGAGCAGCCCCGGGTCAACCGCGCGATGGTGCGCCTGATCGGCCTGCTGGCAGATCGGCGCGGCGTGGCCCTGCTGGTCCGCCTGGCCCACGACCGGACGCGGCCGAGCCTCCTGCGCCAGACCGCAATCGGCAGCCTGCTGGCGATCGGAGGCACGGACAACGGCGAGGCGATCATCGACCTCTGCGGCCACTCGGACCCGCTGCTGGCCGCGCGCGCGATCGACGCGTCATTGCGGCTGCTGCGCGATAAGTTCCGTCCCACGCTGCTGACGCTGAAGCAACGGTCGCAGCTCGCGCACAACCTGGAACGCTGGACCGCCAACCGCGTCTTGTCCGTCCAGCGACTGATCCATCAGCGCAGCTTCACCCGGGCCGCGACAGAGATCCGACTGCTGCGCTGGCTCGATCCGACGCGGTCGGGCCCCGTCGTCAGCCTCTGCAACGAGCTGCCCTGGTCCGATGTCGCCCTGTTGATCGCCGCCGACCGGAGCCCGGCCGCGCAGCAACGCTGGAGCACGATCCGGCGCTGGCTCGTCCATCCGGAGGCGAAGCGTTGAAGGACCGCGACCTGCTCTTCGGCACGCTGGCGATCAAGAAAGGCTACATCTCGACCGATGAGATCACGGCCTGCATTCGCGATCAAGCGAAGCACCTGCAGCAGGGTCGCACGCTGCGCCTGGGCCAGGTGATGGTGCGCAACAACTTGCTCAGCGCGGCGCAGTTCATGGAAATTCTCGAGGAGCAGGAGCAGCAAATCCTGGTCTGTCCGACCTGTGGCAAGCGCTACAACGTCAAGAATCACGAGTCGGGCAAGAAGGTGCGCTGCCGGGGCTGCAAGGGCGTGCTGACGGTGCCGACCGACATCGACGAGATCATCCAGTCAGAGCTGATCGAGATCAACAGCAAGCGGGGCGGCACGAGCCGCTGCGAGCAGCCCAGAGCCAAGCGCTCGACGATCAGCAAGCTGGTCGAGGAGGTGGCGCCGGAGACCTTCGGCCGCTACAAGATCCTGGGGGAGGTCGGGCGCGGCGGGATGGGAATCGTCTACAAGGCGCACGATCCGGAGCAGGACCGGATCGTGGCGATCAAGGTGGTGCGCAAGAACATCGCCCGCCAGGAAGAGGTGGCCGCCCGCTTCAAGCGCGAGATCAAGGCGCTGAAGAAGCTGCAGCACCCGTCGATCATCCAGGTCCACGAGATCGGCGTCGAGCAGGGCCAGGCCTACTACACGATGACCTTCGTCGACGGACAGGACCTGGGCGCACTGTTCACTGCCGGCGCCTCGCGGGAGGAGATGCTCGAGATCTTGCGAAAGATCGCCGAGGCGCTGGGCAAGGCGCATGCCCAGCGGATCGTCCACCGCGACATCAAGCCGGCCAACATCCTGATCGACCAGCGCGGGGTGCCCTATCTGGCCGACTTCGGCCTGGCGCGGGACCTGGACGCCGAGACGGTGTTGACCCGGCCTGGCGAGATCGTCGGCACCCCGCACTACATGGCGCCGGAGCAGATCCTCGGAGACGAGCGCAGCATCGGCCCGGCCTGCGACGTCTACGCGCTCGGCACGCTGCTGTATCAGGTGGTTACCGGCAGGCTACCGCACGCCGGAAACTCCGTCATCGAACTCTACTCCCAGGTGCTCGAGCAGGTGCCAACGCCGCCCCGAGAACTCTGCCCGGACCTCGCTCCCGCACTCGAGGCGGTCGTGCTGAAAGCGATCGAGAAGGAGCCCAAGAAGCGCTACCGCTCCGCGATCGAGCTGTCCGACGCGCTCAACGCGGCGCTGCGCGTGCCCTGCGCCTTCGAGTCGACAAGCGAGCTGGTGGCGCAGCCGGGTCGGCGGCGAAAGCTGATCGCCGCGGCCATCGTGATCATCGCCTTTGCCGCTGGCCTGTCGCTGGGCTGGATCGTCGGTCGGCGCAGCCGGTCGGCCGCTGCTTATCTCCAGGCCGCGCAAAGCAGCCTGGCGAACGGTTCCTATCGAGAGAGCCTGCTCTACTTCGATCGGGCGATCGCTGTGCACGACGGACCGCTGGCGCGGCAGGGCCGGGCCAAAGCGCATCTGGCAATCGCCGCGCTCGAAACCGGCGATGCGATGCGGATCGACAAGCCCGACGACGCGGCCATCAAGCTGGCCCGCTTCCGCTCCCTGGCCGCCAAGAGCGAAGCGTTCGTCGAGACACTCCCGCTGCTGCAGCTACTGACGTTGCGCTCGGCAACCGCGGATCAACCGGTGACGATTTATCCCGTCGGGCTGAGCTCGCTGCGCCCCGCGTCGAAGGGGGTGTCGCTCGGGCGGACTCCCGTGCGGGTGCGGCTGCCCCGAGGACACTACCAGGTCTCGATCGGCGAGCCCGAGGCGGCGGCCATTCGTTTTCCGCTCCAGCTCGAGACCGATGCATCCTGGTCCGTCGGCCAGCTCCCCCGGTCCGATACGCACCGCCTGGTCCCGACCTCACCCGAGGACGCGGGACGCATGACGCCCTTCCTGATCAGCAGACAGGAGGTGAGCGCCGGGGAGTACTACCAGTATCTGGCCAGCCTGACAACGACGGAGGCGCTGCAGCGGACGCCGATTGTCAGCGGCAAGCGCTGGCCACTGACCTGCCCGCAGGCCGAGGCCGAGCGGCCCGTGCGCGGGATCAGCTGGCACGACGCGATGCGCTACGCCCTCTGGCTCGGCGAACGTCTGCCGTCGGTGCGCGAATGGCAACGCGCCTTCGGCAGCGAGGATGGTCGCAGCCTGCCGTGGGGCAACAGCCCGCCATTCGAGTTCCGACCCGAGCTGGGGCGCGTCGGCCAGCCGTCGACGGACCTGTCCCCGTATGGCGTGCAGGGCATGGCCGGCGGCGTGCGCGAGTGGTGCGGTCAACCCAACCGCCAGGGCCGGGCGCCCGTCATGGGCGGTGGCTGGTCGGCCGCGCTTCCTCTCGGCCGTTATGTGCCACGCGAACCGACAGGCTTGCGCTCGCCGATCATCGGCCTGCGCACGGCCCGCTCCTACCTCAGCGACCGCGTGGCTGCCGACGCGGATGCGCTGGTCGCGCGATCGAATCACCGCTTCTCCGGGATCCGCCAGGAGGCGCTGCGAATACTGGTCGACCAGCATCCCGACAGCCTGCAGACCGCTCGCGTGCTGTTCAAACAGCTCGGCGGCCGGTTGACGGTGGCGATGGGCGCGCGCCACCAGCTCTCGCGCCTCGATCCGCAGCTGCTGACCGCCGGCCTGGTCGCGCTGGTCGGATCAGCAGACGCGCAGGCGCGCAAGCGCTTGCAACTCTGGGCCGACCAGCGCGGCGCCTCCGGCGCTTACGTCTTGCTGGTGCTGCTGGTGCACGATCAACGACTGGGTGAGATCGCGCTGGAGACCCTGCTCGACCAGCTCGGCGACATGGCCCACGCGCGAATCCAGCAGGCGCTGGCCTTCGCCTCCGCACGCACGCGAGCGGAGATCCGCCACAAGCTGCAGATCTACCAGGGGCGCTACTTTCAAGCCGCCCGCGACCTGTACACGCGCGGGAACCGCAGGACCGACCGCGCCGAGATCATCCGGCTGTTCTCACGCGTGCTGACGCTCGACCCCACGCTGAAAGAGGCCTACCTGTCCCGCGGGAAGATGCGCCGCAACGGCATCGACGGACAGCGCTATGGCAAGGGCGCCGACCTGAAGGGTGCGCTGGCGGACTTCCTGGCACTACTCTCGATCGACAGCCGTTTCGTGCCGGCGATGTTCGCGGTGGCCGAGCTCCACGAGCATCAAGACGCGCATGCCAAGGCGCTCGCGCAGGCGCGGTTGATCGAGCGCCACCGCAAGGACGATCCGGAGCTGCTGTTCCTGCTGGGTCGGCTGCAGTTTCGACTGCATCATCACCAGAAAGCCGCGGAAAAGCTGGAGCAGGCGGCCGCGCGACTGCGCAACCCCACCCGGCGCTACAACGCGAAGCAGTTTCTGGCGCAGGTCTGGTCCCGTCTAGGCCGACACGATCAGGCGATCGAGCTGGCGCGTAGCATTGCCCGAACGCTCAAGGATGGGGAGTCGCTCAAACTGCTCGGCGCGGTGCTGGCCCGCGCGAGCAAGAAGCAGGAGGCCGTGGAGATCTACCGGCAGATGCTCGACAACCCGCGCTTCACCCGCCGGACACAGGCGGAGGTGCGTGAGCGGCTGAAGCGGCTGGGCGGTTAGTTGCCCTGTTCGCGCTGTTCGCCCTCGGCCTGTTCCAGCATCTTCAGTACCTCTTCGGCATGCTGGGGGTCGAGCGTGGAGAGCATCTCGCGATAGACGCGACGCGCCTCGTCCACGGTCAGCTTCTTGTTCTGAAAATCGACACAGATGATGCACATTTCACCTTTAGAATAGGCTTTCGCCTGGCTCAACGCAACAAGTAGGCCTGCAGCACCGGCCGATAGATGCGGCGGAACAGGGGCGGCCAGAGCAGCAAGATCGAGCTGGCGTACAGTCCATACGGCATCTGCGGACTGGGCTCCCGGCTGACCAGCGTGTGGTACGGCTTGGCCGAGCGCGCATGGTGGTCCGGATGCAGCCCCAGTTCCATCAGGGCGAAGCGCGAGAGCAGGCTGTTGGTCTCCCAGGAGTGTTCCGGTCTCACCCGGTCACCCGGCTCACGACGCAGCCCCCAGTGCTCCAGGTAATTGATGATCTCCAGCAAGAAGATCGCCATCATCGCCTGCAGCCCGAAGGCGGCCAGCGCTGTGCCACCGAACCCCAGACCGATCGCGATCAACAGCGCCAGATTGATCAGCAGCCAGACGGACAGGGTGATCAGGAATGGCACCCGGCGCCCCTCGCGCTGCCGACGGTACTTCCGCCAGGCGAGCGTCCAGGCATGCTTGATCTGGCCGGCGACGGAAGTCAGCACGAACCAGTAGGGATTGGTCTGCTCGCGCGCGGAGGCCGGGTCCTTGTCGGTGCCGACGAGCAGATGATGCACGTTGACGTGCTCCACCGCGTAGTGCGTGTAGTTCACCGTCGTCAGCAGCAAGTAGCTGCATAGCTGAGGGTACCAGCCGCGCCGGTGCATGTATTCGTGTGCCACCACGATCGCAGCGGCGGCGCTGCTCGAGCCAGTCGAGCAGGTCGTGCCCAGGATGATCCACCAGGCGGGACCGCTGGCCACCAGCATCAGCATCGTCGCCACGTTGGCCAGCTGCAACAGCACGTGCGTCAGCAGCAAGCCTTCGACGAAGAGACCGCCCTCCAGTTCGGCCGGCTTGCGCACATCCAGCCGCAGAAACTCGAATGCGGGCAGGACCAACCAGACCATCACCCCACCGATCCAGACCCAGGGACCGCCTTGCAGATTACCGAACAACGTCAAGCAGGGCACGAGCAAACTCAAGCAATGCCAGGCACGTGAAGTAACCACGGGTTACCTCCATCCAAAGAAGAAAATGATCAGCCCGCCGCGCCGCGCAGCAAGGTCTCGAAAGTCTGCCAGTAGAGCGTCTCGAGCGGCGCCCTCGCCAGTTCCATGCGCCGGCCGTTGCTGCCGAGCAACAGCACCCCGGTCAAAGCGCCCCAGGTGCCGACGGCGTGCTGCCAGGAGTCCAGCTCGGCGTCGACGAGCCCCTCGGCGCGCGCCCGGTCGATCGCGCGCGCGATCGAACCGACGCAGGCCGCTTCGAGCGCACCGAGCTGCTCGAGCTGCCCGGGCGCAAATCGCCCGAGGATCTCGTCATTGGCCACCACGAACAACAATCGAAAGTGGTCGCTGCGATGCTGATAGAACTCCAGATAAGCCCCGGCCAGGCCCTGCAGCTCCGCCATCACCGCCAGCCGCTGGTCGAGCACCGCCTGCAAGCCATCGCGCAGCAGCCGCATGCCTTCGATGCAGATCGTGGCGAACAGCTCGTCCTTCGAGCCGAACTCGAGATAGACCGTGCGCTTCGAGAAACCGGCCTCGGTCGCCACGTCCAGCACCTTGGTCTGGGAGTAGCCTCGGGTAAAGAACAGCGCCCGCGCCGCGTCGGTCAGCAGATCTCGTCTGGCGTCACTCATGGAGGGATAGTAACCCCCGGTTACCGCGCCGTCAATATATTAGAGTTGCATAACTTTTTTGTTAGCGTACTCTAACTATCACGCTTCCCCGGAGCCTCGAGCCATGAAAACGACGCAGAAAATACTGATCCTGACACTCCTGCCGCTGATCTCGCTGAACTGGATCGTGACGCCTCTGCTGGGCTGGGGCACCGACGACCTGCGCGGCTACCTGGCGCATCCCGCGCGCCTGGCCTTCACGCTGATCGTCTGCCTCAACTGGCTGGTCGCGATTCCGCTGATCCTGCGCCGTGCCTTGCAGGGTGGCTTCGGCGCGGGCATCGAGCACAAACGCGTCAAACGCCAGGAGCCGATTCGGCTGATCCTGCTGCTGGTCTTCATCAGCTTCTTCTACCTGATCGCACGCGAGGATCGACTCGGCCCGGGACTGTTCGCCAGCGACTCGCCGCTACGTTATCTCGGGCTCGGGCTCTTCGTTGCCTCGCTGGCGATGCTCTGGTACTCCTCCAAGGCACTGGGCAAGCAGCTCAGCGGCCACGTCACGATCCAGCCGGAGCACGAACTGATCACGCATGGGCCGTACCGCTACATCCGCCACCCACGCTACCTGGCCTGCATCGTGCTGGTGATCGGCATCACCCTGATTTTCCGCTCGACCTATGGCTGCGTCACCACACTGCTGTTCAGCGCAATCTTGATCTTTCGCATCCACGACGAAGAACTGCTGCTGGCGCGGGAATTCGGCGCCGAGTGGTCGGCTTATCGGGAGCGAAGCTGGCGACTGCTGCCCTTGTTGTTCTAGTCTTAGGCCGGGTAATGCCTTGTGAAACGCTCGCTCATACTCGAAATCGTCAAGGGGCCTGGCAAGGGCAAGGTCTTCAGCCGGACGATCGAATCCGGCCAGAAGGTGACCATGGGCAGACAGCAGCCGGTGGATGTCCGGCTGGTCAAGCCGAGCGTTTCCCGCCTCCACTGCACCCTCTCCAACCGGGATGGCGAAATCGAGCTCGA
>CAZMLI010000118.1:0-11857 GCA_964566865.1 uncultured Planctomycetota bacterium | reverse complement strand
CACTGCCTAGGGGCGGATCTCCGTCACGATGAAGGCGCCGCCGGACTTGCGGATCTTGAACAACAGGTGTTGCTGCTTGCGCTGTCCGGTGACCAGATCCTTGTAGTGGTGCCGCATCAGCATGTAGCTGCCGGTCATCTTGAGGATCTTCGTCAGGCGAGGGTCGGGCATCACATGCCGATTGAGGTGCGTGCGCAGGACGCCGATGGCCTGTCGTTTCTTGTACTTGCCCTTGCGGCAGTGAGGACCGAGGTCGAGCGTGACGCGGATGTCGAAATAGGCCGAGATGTTCTTGGGGTTGCGCTTGACCCAGCTTTTGAGCAGGCCCTGGTAGAACTTCTTCTGCGTGACCGGGACCTCGGCCCGTAGTGACGCCGGGGACGCAGCCAGGGTCAGCAACAGCACCAGCATCGAAAAGAGCGCCCTTCTCATGGTTGCGACCACCTCAATGGGTACGGGGTATGACAGAGTCCCGGTGCAAGAAGCAATTGGCGTGCCGCTGGCTGCGGCAGAGCAGTGGCTTGCGAGCGGTTGTGCACGGTCCTGACGCCGCCGGATTCAGCCGGAGGTCCCCCTGCGTGGACAGCCTGTGTCCCATTATGGGGACAGGCTGCTAGTCGCCGTTGATGCAGCAACGAAAGCCGACGTTGTCCGCTTTTTCTCTCTCGTTGGCATGCAGCCGGGCCGCGCAGGCAATGAAGCGCTCGTCATCGGCCCATGAGCCGCCCTTGAGCACGCGCAACTTCGTGCCCTTCTCGAACAGGCTCTTGGTCCACTCCCAGACAAACCCGGCCATTTCCTGACAGCCATAGACCGAAGACTCTTCGGGGAAGTTGTCGACCGGGGCGCAGGCGTCGATCGACGGGTTCAGGTCGAAGTGCTCGCCTTTCCCGCGCAGGTCCTCGCCCCAGGGGTACATTCTTCCGTCGATGCCGCGCGCAGCCTTCTCGCGCTGTGCCTCGGTCAGGATGTCCCTGCCGATCCAGCGCGCGTACTTCTTGGCGTCGTTGAGCGAGACTCCGACGACCGGTTGCTGTTGGCCGTTGTAGCGCTCGTCTTCCCAGAACTTGGGCGCGCGGTATCCGGTCTCTTCGAGAAACTTGGCGTAGGCTGCATTGGTCACGGGATGCTGGTCGACCAGGAAGCTCTCCAGTTCGACCGTTTCCTTTTCCTCGCCACAGAGGAATGCGCCGCTGGGGATCATCACCATGTCCTCGGGGATGCTGCTGAAGCGGCCTCGCTCCTCCAGGTACCCGCGAACGTTCAGCTCGGGGTCGTCGAGGACTTCGCCGGCCGCTTCGACCTGCATCAGAATTTCCTCACCCTTGAGGAAATCGTTGATGTCGTCGACTCGGTCCGAGACCTCGTCCCACTCCTCGCCGGAGAAGGCCTGGTAGCGCTCCAGGATTCGCTTGGCGCGAACGAAGTACTCCAGCTTCATCTCTTCGTTGGCCCAGGCCATTTCGAACATCAGGATGCCGAAGAAGAAGAACTCCTTGTTCGACTCGAGTTCGGCGTGGGCATAGTGCTCTCGGAGCAGTGAGAGCGCCTCTTCATCGGTCAGGTCGGGATCGCTGACATCGACACCGTCGATGTACTTCTCCCAGATGTAACCATGGACCTCTTTCAGGCTCTTCTTCTTCATCGGCACTGCTGACGTCACCACGACACCCACAAAAGTGTAAGGAAACGTTCCGCCAGGATTCGGCGAAATCAGAACACGTCACTATACTGGCGGCCCTCGGAATGTAAAGCACCGGGAGATCAACTCGAGCGGTTCTGTTCTGCTGCCACGAGGGCCAGTTCAACCGCGTCCAGCGCCAGCCTCAATGCGTGTCGTTTGGCGCGCGGCACGCCGCCGAGCGCGGTCTCGATTTGCTCCGCCGTGACG
This sequence comes from uncultured Planctomycetota bacterium, assembly GCA_964566865.1. GTDB lineage: Bacteria > Planctomycetota > JACQVV01 > JACQVV01 > CAZANL01 > CAZMLI01. The sequence continues at coordinate 9,966 of CAZMLI010000118.1, read as the reverse complement.
GCGCGCGCCTCGGCTGGCGTCAGTCCCGCCAGCAGTTCGGTCAGCACCGATCCTGCGGCGAGGGCTGGCGCGCAGCCGCTGGCCCGAAAGCTGGCGGCCTGGATCAGGCCACCTTCGAGTCGCAGGTAGAGGTCTAACAAATCGCCGCAAGCCTCGTTTGACGCACGACCTACACCGGAGGCGTCGGTCATCGGGCCCGGGTTTCGCGGGTGCGCCAGGTGGTCGGTCAGCTGCTCGCTATAGCGGCTCACGGTGGGCGTCCAGATAGCTCTGAAGAATGATCTGCGCCGCGACCATGTCCCGCAGCGCCTTGCGTTTCTGGTGCGTCAGTCGGGCTTCGGCCAGGATGCGCTCGGCCTGCACGCTGGAGAGGCGCTCGTCCCACTGGGTATGTGAGATCTCCGGCAGCCGCGCCGCCAGTCTCTCGGCGAACTCTGCGGTGATCCTGGCTTGCGGGCCGAGTGTGCCGTCCATGTTGCGCGGCAGTCCGACGACGATCTGGCTCACCTCCTGCTCGTCGACGAGCGTGGCGATTCGCTCGATCACAACGGCCATGTCCCGGGAGCGCACCACCTCGAACGGACGGGCGGTCAGCCGCAGTGGGTCGGACAGCGCGAGGCCCGTGCGGGCCTCACCGGGGTCGATGCCGAGGCTTCTCACACCAGGCTGCTGAGCAGCTCGGCGATCAGCACCACGGGCATGCCCCAGACATCCTCCAGCGTGCCTTCGACCAGCGCGTAGCGCGCGTCGTTCGGCTGGTAGTCATAGCCGCCAGCGATCCCGGCCCAGGCGCCCGAGGACAGGTGCTGCTCGAGGCCGTCGCGCGCACCCTCGCGCAGCTCGACGCGCGCGCGCGCCAGTCCGGTCAGCTCCCGTCCGCCGGTGCGCAACGCCACGCCGGTGAGGATGTCCTGGTGACCGAGCTTCAGTTGCAGCTCGAGCATCTGGCGCGCGTGGCTCTCGTCGAGCGGTTTGCCGAGCACGGTGTCATCGCAGAGCACGAGCGTATCGCAGGCCAGGCCGATCTGGTCCGGCGTCGTCGCGACGCTGCCCAGCTTGCCCAGCGCGATGTCGATCAGCGAGGCCTCGATCCCGCGGCACATCTGCATCGTCTCATCACCGGTGGGATGGGCCACGCTGGGCTCGATGCCCTGCTCCCGGAGTACGGATAGTCGCGTCGGAGAGCTGGAGACCAGCACCCACGGACGATCCTGCCATGCTGCGAGCGGTGATTGGGCCATCTCAGTCCTCCAGCTCGTGCCACCAGGAGAGGTTCATGTTGCGGCGCGTCGCGCGGGTCAGCAGCTCGATCCCCTGACGCGCGCGTGTCAGCTGCGTCTCGTCGATCGGCTCGCCCGGCCGAGCGAGGCTCGGCTTGAGCGTGAAGCTCAGGCCTTTCAGCAGCGTGACCTCGACCATCCAGCGGCCTGGCAGCTCGCGGTTGGTCATCGTCAGGCTGGTCATCAGTTTCTCCATGCACCTGCGCGCCTTGGGACCGTGGATCTTGAAGTGGATGAACGGCGCGGCACCCTTGGCCGCATCGCCCGCGCTGGCTTCGAAGACCTTGAAGCCGGTGATCATCTCGAGGGTCTTGACCAGCGGGAAGATTTCGCGGTCGTAGTGCAGCGCGTCGCCCTCGCGGATCTCTTCGATGCGGGCCAGCTCGTCGGGGTCACCCTGCAATGCCTCGCAGATCTGGCACTCGGCAACCGAGTAGCCCTCGATCTCTTGATGGCGCATGTTGGTGCAGCCGCAGCTGTCGCAGATCATCAGGCCCGGATTGTACTACACCGGGTATAATGCCGCCGACTCGAAACTCCGGAGAGCCCATGCCCCGAATGATGTTACTGGTCGCGCTTGCATTGATGCTCGCAGGCTGTCAGGCGGCGCCGTCCGAAAAGGACGTCGACATCAACCTGCTGTTCTTCCAGCATCGCCGGTCCAAGCAGGCCGGGGCGGATGTGTTGATCCCGCTCTACAGCTACGACTATGACGTCGAGCGGCAGGAGCGTGAGTTCACCTTCTTCCCGCTGATGACGGGCTTCACGGTCAGTCCGACCAACGAATACTGGTTCAGCTTGCCGATGCTGACGGTCTTCGGTGGATCCAGGTCGCAGGATGCCGAGCGCTCCTACTTCGCCTCGCTCGGCTTGCTGACTTTCTCGAGCAGCGAAGTCAGCCCGCATCTCGAGCAGCACGAGTTCGTCGCGCTCCCGCTACTGGCGCGCTCGAGCAGACGTGTCTATCGCGGCAGTCGTGGCAGCGTGACCTGGGAGACCTGGACCGCGCCGTTCCCGCTGATCTCGACCGAACGGATCACGCGGGAGATCAAGGGAGCGCCGGAGCAGAAACTGGAGATCCAGAAGCGCTCCATCCTGACGCTGCCGATGGGTGGGGAGGACCGTTTCTCGATCGCGGACCTGAACCACTGGGGGCGTGACCGGCAAGTCCAGTTGCTCAATCTGTTCAACTTCTCGCTGTTCGAGTTCGCCCGCTTTCAGGGCCGTTATCCCGGCTCGCGCTATGTCAAGGCCGCGGCGACGACGGCCGCCTCGGCCGACCAGAAGCTGACGCCGAAGCAGTCGGATGAGTTGCCGATCGTCTCGCAGTTCAACATCTTCGGGCCGATGCTCTCCTTTCGGACCGACGTGCGCACCGAGACCCGCTGGGAGTTCCTGCCGCTGTTTCATTATCGGCGCAAGGGGCCGGACACCTCCTTTCGCATCCTGCCGTTGATGTTCGAGCTGCGTAACGGCTCGCCCAGGTTTTCTCCGCTGGGCAGCCTGAGCAAGCTCTGGCCGCTGCTGTATCACGACGAGTACAAACGACGCTGGGACATCCTCTGGCCGCTGGCCTACTATCGCGACGACGAGGTCGAGGACCGCACCGAGATGCGCGTGCGGTTGCTCTTTCGCTACTACCAGAAGGAAGACTATCGCGAGCTCAGTCTGCTCGACGGCTTGCTCTACAGCCATCAGGCGACGGACGAAAAGAGCAACAGCAGCGTCTTGCTGGGCTACCTGTTCAGCGCCGAGACCAACGAGGCCGAGTCGTCTTACCGCTGGGACATCCTGCGCGGATTGCTGTTCGGCATGTCGCAGCGCAAGGGAGAGACACCGACCTATCAGTTCTTCTTCATCCGGCTGGGCGGCAAGAAGATCGAGCAGAAGGCTGCCGAGACCAAGAAGGGATCCTGATGCGACATGCGAGTTGCCTGGCTCTGATCGGTCTGCTGCTGCTGGCGTGCGGTCCGCCGGTGCCGCGCGACGACTATGACAACGATCCACACGCGCGCTCGGGCCGTCGCGAGTCGGCATTCGCCCGGGACAAGCGCGAGATCGACAAGTACACGCGCATGGCGCAGGGCCAGGTGACCGAGGGCAACATCCTGGTCTCCTACACCTACCTCGACGTGCAAGAGCTGCAGCGAATGGGCTTCAGCCTCGGCGGCGACTACTTCGACGGCACCGTCGGGGTGGTGGCCGGCCGCGATGGCTTTCGGCGCAACGGGCTGTCGGTGGGCCTGGCCGGCAAGCACTTCGGCGTGCGGCTTTCGGGCGGCCAGCGCAGCGTGCGCAGCAGTCAGCGCATGGAGCAGTTCGTCAGCGTGATCGACGGCGGCACCGCCTCGATCCAGATCGGACGGGTGACGCCGGTTTCGCGGCTGTTGTACTACGGTCCCGATGGCGCCGCCTACACCGTCGACCTGGTCGGCACGGGGGCCGCGATGGTCGTCTCGCCGAAGATCATCGACCGCGCGCGCGGCTTGGTGCGGGTGCGCATCTCTCCAGACATCTCCATTCTCAAGGCGGACGGCGGCGTCGAGCTGACGCGGATTCACACCGACGTGATCGTGCGTCGCGGGCAGGCGATCGTGATCGGCGCGTTGCCCACGTCGCGCGCGACGGTGGCCCGCTCGATGTTCAGCTATCGCGCCGGATCGCACACCCGGCAGCGGGTCATCTTGCTGCGGGTCAAGTTCTGAATTTTCAGCGGACCGAGCGCGTCGAACCGGTATGCGATATCTGACTTTGTTGCTTTTGCTTGGCCTGTCAGCCTGCGTCACCACGCGGGTGATTCAGATTCCCGAGCCGTACCCCAAGCTCAAAAGCGCCGACGGCTGCCTGGCGTTCTTCAAGCGGGCCGCGCTGGCCGACGACCCGGCGGCGGGCTATTACTGCCTGGCCGAGTCGACCAAGGATCAGGTCACGCAATCGGACTTCTTCACCGGCTGGACCTGGTATCGCGAGTACTTCGAGCTGTTCGGCCGGGCCGAGGTGGTCGCGCGTCGCACGGTGCCGCCGGGGGAGCTGTTGACGCTCAAGCTACTGCAACTCGAGGAGCCGTTCCTGTTCGTGCAGGACCCGGCCGGCTGGCGGTTGCGCATTCCCTCGCATTACAACAAGCGCACGCTCAAAGAGCTGTTCACTGAATTGAAGAACCAGGCCAAGGAGACGGGCTCGGTCGAGCAGAAGACCCGGCCCGAGCGGAGAGGCGGATGAGTCTGATACACCCCACAGCGATCATCGCAGACGGCGCGAGGCTGGGCGATGCGGTGCAGGTCGGCGCCTACGCGATCATCGACGCCCACGTCACGCTGGGGGATCGCACGCGCGTCGGGCACCACGCGATCGTCGAGGGGCATACGACGATCGGCCCCAACTGCAAGATCGGGCACCATACGACGCTGGGCAGCGCGCCGCAGGATCTGACCTATGCCGGCGAGCCGACGCGGCTGGAGATCGGCCGCAACAACTTCTTCGGCGACTTCTGCAATGTCAGTCGCGCCTCGACCAAGGAAGACGGCGTGACCGTCATCGGCGACGACTGTTTTCTGATGGCCTACGCGCATGTGGCGCACGACTGCAAGCTGGGCAACGGCGTGATCATGGTCAACGCGGCGCAGATGGGCGGCCACTGTCGGGTCGAGGACGGGGCCAACATCAGCGGCGCCGTCGCGATCGGCCAGTTTCGCCGGATCGGCTGCTATTCGATTTGCAGCGGTGGCTCGGGCATCAACCAGGACGTGCCGCCCTACGGATTGGTCTCGGGCGTGACCGCCTGGCTGATCGGCATCAACCTGATCGGACTCAAGCGCAACGGCTTCACCCCCGAAGAGATCCGGGCGATCAAGAAGGCCTACCGGATCATCTTCAAGTCGGAGCTGACGCATGCCGAGGCGATGTCCCAGACCCGCGCGGAGTTGGGGCAGTTCGAGCGGGTGGAGCATCTCTGCCAGTTCATCGAGACCTCCAAACTGGGCGTCAGTCGGATGCGGCCCAAGCGGGGGGGCGCCCAGTGAGAGGGCTGGCGCTGGGCCTGCTGCTGCTGCTGTTTTGCGGGGGCCTGCCGGGCCTGGCCGACGAACGCAAGGTGCATACCAGTCGCAAGAAGGCGCGCGTCCTGCCGCTGCCCAAGCAGGACGGGGTGTTTCACTTCGTGATCTACGGCGACCGGACGGGTGGGCCGCCGTCGGGGCTCGACGTGCTGCGTCAGGCCGTGCGCGATACGAACCTGCTCGACCCCGATCTGGTGCTGACCGTCGGCGATCTGATCCCGGGCTACACCTCGGGCAAGACCTGGCTGAAGCAGGCGAAGACCTACCGCGGGATCATGCAGGGGCTGCGCATGCCCTGGTTCCCGGTCGCCGGAAATCACGATGTCTACTGGCGCTGGGGCAAGCGCCCGCGCAATGAAAACGACAAGAACTACGAGGCCCAGTTCGGACCGCTCTGGTACTGGTTCGCGCACAAGCAGACGGCGTTCGTCGTGCTCTACTCGGATGAGGGCGATCCGAAGACCGGGGTCAAGGGGTTTCACAAGCCTCGCCAGCAGCAGATGAGCAAGCGGCAGATGGACTGGCTGACCCAGGTGCTGGCCCGGACCAAGGACAAGCAGCACGTCTTCGTCTTCCTGCATCATCCGCGCTGGATCAGCGCCAGGTATCCCAAGAACAACTGGCGCAAGGTGCACAAGATCCTCGCCGGCGCGGGCAATGTCAGGGCCGTGTTCGCCGGGCATATTCACCGGATGCACTACGGCGGCAAGCGCGACGGGATCGCCTACTACACGCTGGCTACCACGGGTGGCTCCAAGGCAGTCGATCTGCCGGGCGCCGGCTACCTGCACCACATGAACGTCGTGACGGTGCGCAAGGATCGCATCAGCGTCGCGGCGCTGCCCGTGGGGCAGGTGATCGATCCGCGGCAGTTCACCCCGAAGCGGCTGGCCGAGATAGATCGGCTGCGCAGACTGCAGCCGGTCTTCGAGAAGCCGCTGATGCTCGACGCCAAGGGCGCGGTGCGCAGCAGCTACAGCTTCACGCTGGAGAATCCGACCCGTCGACCGATCGCGGTGACCATCGGGTTCACCAGCCGCGATCGCGCCTGGTCCTTCACGCCCGAGCACGTGCACCTGCAGCTTGCACCCGGTCAACGCAAGCAGTTCCGCTTCCGAATCGAACGGCCCGCGGCCGGGTTGGTCGGTGGCTTCGACGGGTTGCGGGTGAGCCTGGAGCTGGCCTATCTGGGCCAGAATGCGCGGGTCACGCTGCCGCAACGCGAGGTGCCGATTCCGCTCGGACTGCGCGCGATACCGGCGGGCCACTTCGACAATCCGCCCCACGCGGCCCTGCGGATTCGCGGCAAGCGCGCTGCGCGGGTCGCCTCGAAATTGCTGCTGCTGCCGGATGGGCCGATGACGCTGGAGGTCTGGATGAAGGCGCGCACGATGAAGGGCCGCCGCGCCCTGGTCGCCAAGACCGAGCAGTCGGACTACGGCCTGTTCGTCAGTAATGGCCGTCCACACTTCGCCATACATCTAGGCGGTGAATACGTGGTCGTCGACGGGCTGAAGGGGCAACTCAAGGCCGGTCGCTGGCACCATCTTGCCGGAGTCTACGATGGCAAGCAGGTGCGGCTCTATGTGGACGGCAAGCTCATCGCTTTGACCGGCGGGACGGGCAAGCGTACGCGCAACGACTTTCCCCTGTACATCGGCGCCGATCCCGATGCGCGCGGCCGTGCGATGAGTCACTTCGACGGTCTGATCGATGAGCTGCGGCTCTCGAAGACCGCCCGTTACACGGCGGAGTTCGACCCCGCTCGGCGACACATGCCGGACGCTCAGACGCAGCTGCTGCTGCACTTCGATCGGCCGCTCGGACCGTTCCTGCTGGACCACTCGGCTCGGGCCGCGCACGCGCGAATACAGGGGGCGCGGATCGTCGCGACGCCCGAGGGACAACGCCGGAAATAAGCGGGCTCTCATAAGTGCCCTGGCCCTCCGCTGTTACGCCGGCGCCCGCAGATTGACCCTTAAATCGACCTGATACTGTCCTGACGATTTGTTAGGATAAGCCCATGTATCTGACCGAAAAGCAGCTGAGTGTCCTGGAGTTCATCCGGGAGTTCCGTCAGCGTCGCGGTATCAGTCCCACACTGGAGGAAATGGCGGGGCACTTTGGCGTGGCCAAGATGACCGTCTACGAGCATGTCAAGGCGCTCGAGGAGAAGGGCGCGGTGCGGCGGACCAAGCACCGGGCGCGTTCGATCGAGTTGACCGACGAGGTGCCGATGCGCCCCAGGTTGAAGCTGCCGCTGGTCGGACTGGTCGCTGCGGGGGCCCCGGTCGAGGCGATCGAGAATGTCGAGCAGGTGGACCTGCTCGAGATGTTGCAGAGCGACGGCGACTGCTACATGCTGCGGGTCAAGGGCGACTCGATGATCGGCGACGGCATCTTCGAGGGCGATTACGTGATCGTCGAGCGGCGCAACGACGCGATCAGCGGCCAGACGGTGGTGGCCTTGCTCGAGAACGGTGACGCCACGCTCAAGCGGCTCTACAAGGAGCGCGACGGCTATCGTCTGCAACCGGCCAACCCGCGTATGGAGCCGGTCTTCGTCAAGCAGCTAGAGGTTCAGGGCATCGTGGTCGGGATTCTGCGAGACTGCCGCTGATCCAGGGGTGGGGAGCGCCGCCAGGTTCTCGCGCGTCGCCACGGACGCCGCGCCTTGTAGACGAGGAGGCTGGTATGCCCAGTCTGAACAAGGTGCTGTTGATGGGGAACTTGACCCGTGATCCCGAGCTGAGAAAGCTGCCCAGCGGCCAGAGCGTGGCCGCTTTCGGGCTGGCGGTCAACCGCAAGGGCAAGCGCGCCGACGGCACGGAGTGGGAGGACGTGCTGTTCATCGATGTCGAGTTCTTTGGTGGGGGTGGAGAGGCGATCCACCGCTGGCTCGGAAAAGGGGATCCGCTGTTCATCGAGGGGCGATTGCAGTTGAGTCGCTGGGAGACGACAGACGGCGACAAGCGCTCGAAGATCCGGGTCATCGGAGATCAGTTCCAGTTCTTGCCCCGCAAAAGCCCCGCACCCGGGCCAGTTACCGTGGCCGGCCATGGCATCATCGCGGCGGAGGCGCCTTTCTAAGGTCTAAGCCCGGATCATGGATCATTCGGGCTGGTTTCCGGAATTGCGGGCTGCCGGCAATGTAACCCGGCGGCCCGCCATGCTAGCATTCGCAGCATGAGAACCCAAATCCTGACGACGCTGGTCTGTGGCCTGCTGTGCCTGAATGCCTGGGCGCAGCAATCTGAACAAGATAACTCGGAAGTCGCGCGAGGGCTGACCGTCGCGCATGCGAAGCGTCACCTGACCTTCCTGGCCGACGACAAGCTGCGCGGCCGACTGACCGGGACCGAGGGCTGTCGCAAGGCGGCCGACTACCTGGCGAAGGCCTTCGCGGCCGTCGGCGCCAAGCCCGGAATGGGCGACAGTTACTTCCAGCCTTGGGCGCTCTCCGAGCAGGTCAAGGTGGCCCGGCTGCGCGCGACGTTCGGCGAGCGAACAATGGAACTCGAAGATCTCAGACCGCTCTGGTTCTCCGGGGAGGGCAAGGTCTCGGGCAAGCTGCACTACCTGCGCAGCGGGAGCAAGGCGGACATCGCCGGCCTGGAGTTCCAGGGCGCGCTGGTGCTGGTCGAAGCCGGCGGGCAGGCCACGCTGGTGCAGCGCTTGCAGCGCGTGGCGGCCGGCAAGCCCGCCGCGATCATCCTCATCGGCACGGGCCTGTCCCGCGCGATGACCTCCAGCGAAGCGAACACCAAGCGGTTTTGGGGCGGGCTGCTCAAGTTCGGCGGACGGGTGCTGACCTCGTTGCTGCCCGGCGGCTCGAAGATCGGCGGGCTCGACCTCTCGGTGCTCATCGGACGGATGCAACCCCGCAAGCCCGGCATGTCGGCCACGCAGCGAAAGAACTTCGCCGCGATCCCGCTGCTGATCGCCACCCGTCGCGCGCTGACGCGCGCGCTCGGCAAGAACGTCACGCCGCGGGACAGGACCGGTTCGCTGGAACTCGAGGGCGCCATCGAGCTCAAGCTCGAGTTTCGCCGCAAGATGACCCGCAACGTGGTGGCGGTCGTCCGGGGCAGCGATCCCGAGCTGCGAAATGAAGTCATCGTGCTCGGTGCGCACTACGATCACATCGGCGCCCGGCGCCACAGCAAGCGGCGCGACGGGATCTACAACGGCGCCGACGACAACGCCTCCGGCACCACCGGCCTGCTGCTGCTGGCCGAGGCGCTGGTCAAGAAGCCGGCCCGCCGCACCGTCGTGCTCGTCGCCTTCTCGGGCGAGGAATACGGTCTGCTCGGGTCGCGCTACTACGCCTCCAATCCCCGGCCAGGCAAGATGGTCGCGATGCTCAACTTCGACATGATCGGCCGCTTGACCGATCGCAAGCTGGACATCGGCGGGCTGACCTCCTCGCCCGCCTTCAAGGCCGTGCACGAGCGCCTGATCAAGCAGCGCAAGTTCACGGTCCGCCTGACCGACGCCATGCTCGACCGCAGCGACCAGGCCGAGTTCCTCAAGAAGGGTGTGCCCGCCCTGTTCTTCTTCACCGGCGAGCATGCCCAGTACCACGAGCCGGCCGACCACGCCGACAAGATCAACTACAAGGGCCTGCT
>CAZMLI010000117.1:10300-11893 GCA_964566865.1 uncultured Planctomycetota bacterium | reverse complement strand
TGGTGGAGGCGGCGGGAATTGAACCCGCGTCCCGTTATCCCCTACCGTAAGTCTCTACGCTTATAGTTTGCCATTTTTATCTCGCCTTCACGACGCCAGCAAACAGGCTTCGGTCTGGCCAGTTCGGATGAAATTCGCCCTTCACACGCCGAACACGACGATCAGGACTAGCTCGTCTAACGGCGTCCTGGTAACTCCAACGAGCGAGGGTCACCGGACGGGCTACCGTGGTTAGGCAGCCATGGGCAAACGCGAGTCTGCAAATAAAAAGTGTTTCCAGGGTTTTACGAGGCCACCTGGAACCTCGAAGCGCCACATACGACAGTCAAGATCCGGTCGATCCCAGTTCGCCCCCAGATCTTACTTGCTCATTATACCTGATCGTTCGCGGCTCGTCATCCAGTCGATGATCTGCTGGAAGATCTCTTCGCGGTTGGTTTCTTGCATCAGCTCGTGGTAGAGGCCGTCCAGCAGGAGGTAGGTTCGATCCTGGCTGGACACGGCGTCGTGGAAAATGCGGGATTGGGTGGGGCAGGTGAGGGCATCCTGGCTGCCGTGCAGCACCAGCAGTGGCAGGCTGATCTCGCTGGCTCTGGCGTTGATCTCTGCCATCTCGCGTTTCATTGCCTGGTACCAGGCGGTGCTCGCACAGCGATGGACTTTGGGGTCTTCGAGGTAATCGGCGACGCGTTCGGCGTCGCGTGAGAGCAGGTTGGAGTCGAAGCCGGTGTTCATCGCGAGTCGGGGCATGGCGCGGGCCAGCGCGGCGGAGAGCAGCTCTTTCCAGAGGGGCACGTGCGCGCGAATCTTGAACAGGGGCGCGCTGAGAACCAGGCCTTTGACGGAGTTGGGATGCTCGAGGATGTAACGGGCGGCGATCAGGCCGCCCATGCTGTGACCTAGCAGGTAGGTTGGGCCGTCGTATGGATGGTGCTCGGCTAGCCAGTCGTGGAAGGCTCTCGCGTCGTGGGTGTAGTCGCGAAAATCTCTGATGTGACCACGGGCGCCGGGCGAGTCGCCGTGCCCTCGGTGATCGTGCAGGACGAGTTCCCAGTCGCGGCTGGCGAAGGCCTGCCCCATCTGCTCATAACGACGACCGTACTCGGACATGCCGTGCAGCACGAGCAGCCGGCCCTTGGGTTGCTCGCAGCCGAACAGGCGGTAGCTGACCGGACCCAGCGGGCCTGCGAAGGTCTCTCGAATGACGGTCGCGAGGTGGGATTCGGACATGCGTCTGCGATCCTACCAGTGCGTGGTGGTTGTGCAACTATCGGCGAATGGGATGCGCCGTCGGCAGGATGGTATCATTAGCATGATGGACACCTGCGGCGAGTTTTACTGCGACCTGGACGAGGCGCTCGAGCACGAGGAAGAGACGAAGCTCGAGCCGCGATTTCATACGGTGCTGCTCGACGACGACGACCACACCTACGAGTACGTGATCCAGATGCTGATGATCATCTTCGGCTACTCGCGTGAGAAGGGCTTCGAGATGGCCTGCGAGGTGGACGCCGCGAGCCGGGTGATGGTCTTCACCGGCAGCAAGTCGGAAGCGGAGGAGAACCGCGAGAAGATCCGCAACCACGGTCCCGA
>CAZMLI010000117.1:0-10200 GCA_964566865.1 uncultured Planctomycetota bacterium | reverse complement strand
GAGCATGCTCATCCCCAGAGCGAGCCCCAGCATAATTGCATTTTTCATCGATATTCTCCCTGAGACATATATCCAATATAGGGGCGACATTATAGGAGTGAGGTTGGACATGGCAACCATCGACATGAATCAGCTCGTCGGACGGGCGAACATCCTCTTTTTGACCTTCGATTCGCTGCGTTACGATGTCGCAAATTTGGCATTCGAGGCGGGTAAGACACCGAATCTGGCGCGCTGCATCGGCGCGCAGGGCTGGGAGAAACGGGAGTCGCCGGGAACCTTCACGCTGGCCAGCCACACGGCCTTCTTCCACGGTTTCCTGCCCACGCCGATCGACCGGCCGGGCGCGCCGCGCATCCTGGCGCTGGCCTACCAGAACTCACGGACGATCGACGCCAACACCTTTGTTTTCGATGACGCACCGGACATCCTGCGGGGCTGCTCGAGCCTGGGCTATCGGACAATCTGTGTCGGTGGCGTCGGCTTCTTCAACAAGCTCAACGGGCTGGGGCGCGTGCTGCCTGGATACTTTGACGAGAGCGTCTGGACCGAGCAGATGGGGGTCACCGAGCGCGACTCGACGGCGGCGCAGGTCCGCTGGGCGGTCGAGCGGCTCTCGCGGCTGGAGCGCGCGCAAAAGGTGCTGCTGTTCATCAACATCTCGGCGACCCACACGCCCCACGGTTTTTATGTGGATGCGGAGCAGGAGTCGGTGGCCAGCCAGACCGCGGCCCTGGCCTATGTCGACAGCCAGTTGCCGCCGCTGATCGAGGCGATGACCCGCCGCGGCCCGCTGTTCGGGCTGTTCTGCGCCGATCATGGTGAGGCCTATGGCGAGGACGGCCGCTATGGACATCGGATCGCCCACCCGACAGTGACGACGGTGCCTTACGCGCAGTTTTGTCGGATGCCGGTGTCGGTCTGAACTTCAGGCAGGCGGTCCGTAACCACCGCCGCCGGGTGTCTCGATGATCAGGGTATCGCCCGGCCCGAGCTCCACTCCGACGATCGGCGCTAGCTCTTGCGTCTCACCCGCGGCCAGGCGTAGCAGGTTGCGCCCCGACTGCCCGGGGCTGCCGCCGGCCAGCCCGTACGGGGCGGTCAGCCTGCGCTGGGTCAATAGCGAGAGCTGCACGGGCGCCAGAAAACAGAGCTCGCGACGGATCCCGTCACCGCCGACAAATTGACCGGCGCCGCCCGACCCGTGCCGGACCGAGCAGGAGACGAGCCTGACGGGATAACGCGACTCGAGCACTTCGGGATCGGTCAGCCGGGTATTGGTCATGTGCGTATGCACCGCATGCGCGCCGGCAAACCCGGGCCCGGCACCGGCGCCGCCGCAGAGGGTCTCGTAGTAGCCGAAACTCTCGTCGCCGAAGATCAGGTTGTTCATCGTGCCCTGGCTGGCGGCCACGACGCCGAGCGCGCCGAAGATCACGTCGACCACCCGCTGGGAGGTCTCGACGTTGCCGCCGACGACCGCCGCACCCGGCGTGGGGTTGAGCAGACAATCGTCCGGCAAGACGATTTGAATCGGGCGCAATACGCCGGCGTTGAGCGGAATCTCTTCGCCGATCAGGCAGCGAAAACAGTAGAGCGCAGCGCTCGAAACAATCGCCCGCGGTGCGTTCAGGTTGCCCTCGAGCACCGGCCCGGTGCCGCTGAAGTCGACGACGGCGGACGGCTGCTCGCCGTGCTCGATGCTGATCGTCGCGACCAGTGGCGCGCCGTCGTCGAGACGATCGGCGAAGCGGTAGACGCCCGGCGCAATCTTGCGCAGCGCCTCGCGCATCTTCTGCTCCGCCGCTCGCTGGATGTGGCCCATGTAGGCCTGCACCAGCGCCAGCCCCTCGGCTTCGATCAACGCCAGCAACTGCACCGCACCCGACTGGTTGGCCGCCACCTGGGCCCAGATGTCGGCCAGGTTCTCGTCGACCGAACGCGACGGATGCGGTCCGCTTTCGAGCAGCTCCCGCAGGCTCTGCTCTGCCCCCCGGTCGTCGCGCACCAGCCGCAGATTGCGGATCAGCACACCCTCCTGCTCCAGGCGCCGCGAGAAGGGCGGCATCGAGCCGGGGGTGATCCCGCCGATCTCGGCATGATGGGCCCGGCTGGCGGTGAAGAAGATTGGCTCGTCGGTGTCGCCGAAGACCGGGGTGATGGCGGTCACGTCCGGCAGGTGCGATCCGCCCTGGTAGGGATCGTTGGTCAGGTAGACATCCCCCGGCCGCATCGCGGGCCGGGGGACTATCAGTTGACGGACCGTCTCCCCCATCGCGCCCAGATGCACCGGAATGTGCGGCGCGTTGACCACCAGCTCGCCCGCGGGATCGAAGATGGCGCAGGAGAAGTCGAGCCGTTCCTTGACGTTGGTCGAGATCGCGGTCTTGCGCAGCGTCTCCCCCATCTGCTCGGCGATCGCGGCGAAACGATTATTGAACAGCTCGAGCAGGATCGGGTCGCTCTCCACGCCTGTCGAATCCGTGCGGGCGACGCCTTGCATGTCCTGCAGCAGCAGGTCGCCCGTCGCGCTGACCTGCGCCTGCCAGCCTTCTTCGACGACGATCGTGGCGACCGCTTCGATGACGATCGACGGCCCGGGCAGCCGGTCGCCTGACCGCAAGTCCTCGCGACGGTAGGTTCCCGCCGACCGTTGACGATCAATCGTCTCGCCGGCGCGCTGTTCCACGGGCCGCTCGCTGGCGGCGGTCAGCTCCACCCGCCCGCTGACGATCTCGACGGCGCGCTGGGGAAAGGCAAACCCATACTGCTGCCGGTGGGCCGCCTCGAACGCCGCGCGCCAGTCGCCGTCATCCGGCCGCCCGATCGTCAGCGCGCTGTCCTGGCCGGCGTAACGCAGATCGAGCAGCCGCCGCGCAGGCTGCAGCCGATCTTGCGGGGTGCCCTCGGCGAGCAGTTCATCGCGCAGCCGCTGTTCGACCGCCAGAAAGTCCTGCTCCAGCTCGGTCCCCAGCGGCGCGCCGACATGCCAGCCGCCGAAGCGCCGCAGGTCGGCCATGCCGATCCCGTAGGCACTGAGGATGCCGGCGTGGGGATGGGCCAGGATGCGGGTGATGCCCAGCTCCTGCGCGACGCCGCAGGCATGCTGGCTGCCGGCCCCGCCAAACGAGACCAGCGTGTAGTCGCGCGGGTCGTAGCCGCGCGCGATCGAGATCTTGCGGATCGCGGCGGCCATCTTGGCGTTGGCGATACGCACGTAGCCCTCGGCCAGCTCGTTGCGCGTATAACGCCCGATGCGCGCACGCAGCGCGTCGAGCGCTCGATGCGCGGCGTCCAGGTCGAGCGGAAAGGGCAGGGCGTCGATCGCCAGCCTGCCGAGCACCAGGTTGACGTCGGTGATCGTCAGCGGACCGCCGCGCCCGTAGCAGGCCGGACCGGGATCGGCCCCGGCGCTCAGCGGCCCTACCACCGGCTTGACGCCGTCGAAGTCGCAGATCGAGCCGCCACCGGCGGCCACCGTCTCGATCGCCAGCATCGGCGCGACGATGCGGATCTCGGCGTCGGTGCGCGGATCGCGCAGCGCCATCTCGTAGCGCCGTTCGTAGCTTCCGTCCCAGCGACTAACATCCGTGCTGGTGCCGCCCATGTCGAAGCCGATCGCGTGGCTGTCGCCGGCCGCGCGGGCCACCGCGGCACAGCCGACCACCCCGCCGGCCGGACCGGAGAGGATGCTGTCCTTGCCGACGAACTGATCGGCGTCGACCAGCGCGCCGGCGCTGGTCATCATGCGCAGCCGGGCCTGCGGGGCGCCCTGGCGGATGCTGCTCAGATAGCTGGCGATGATCGGTGTCAGATAGGCATCGAGCACCGTCGTCGCGGCGCGCGAAACCAGCCCCTGGAACGGCGCCAGCTCACTCGAGCGCACCACGCAGTCGAACCCCAGCTCGAGCGCAACCTGCTCGACAGCCTGCTCGTGGACCGGGTTGACGGGCGCATGCAACAAGCAGATCGCCAGCGAGACGATGCCCGCCTCGCGCAGCGGCGCGAGCTGACGGGCCACCGCGTCGAGGTCCGGCGCTGCGAGCACGACGCCCTGCGCATCCAACCGCTCGTCGATCTCGACGACCTCCCGGTAGAGCATCTCGGCCTTGCGCACGTTCAGGTCGAACAGCCGCGGCCTGTTCTGCGTGCCGATGCGCAGACAATCGGCGAAGCCGCGCGTGGTGACGAAGGCGGTCGACGCGCCCTGACGCTCGAGCAGCGCGTTGGTCCCGCGCGTCGTGCCCAGGCGCACCGAGACCGGCCCGATCGCATCTGTCAGCCCCAGACCCAGCAGCCAGCGGATGCCGGCCAGCGGCGCACTCTCGGAACCCTCGAGCAGGTAGGCGCCGCTGGAGACAGTTAGCGCCGAGGCCAGCTCGAGCCGCTCGCCGACCGAGCGCGTGACCGGGATCCCGTTGAGCCGCCAGCCGACGAAGTAGCCCGGCGGATCGGCTGCGCGGGCCGGGTCGATCGCCAGCGCGCCGCCCGATCCTTCTGCCAGCTGACCCAGATAACTACCGCTGCTGAGCAGCTTGTGGGTGACGATCTCGCCGTCCGGTCGGCGGGCCAGGCAGTCGGTAAAGGTCCCGCCGACGTCGATCCAGAATTCCCACTCAGCGCGCGAGAGCTGGCTCAGCTTGCTGCGCCGGGCCGTCGCGAGCCCGGCAACGAGAAGATCGGTTTCTTGCGCATTGCCTTTACTTTATGCCGCGATAGGATGGGCGCCAACCCCCAGCAGATCATTTACACGTAACTCCACGAGGTCGTCAACCGATGCGAGTCACCCCGCTGATCCTGGCCCTACTGCTCGCCCTGCCGGCGCATGCACAGAAGGACCCCCGCCCCGCGCTGGCCATCGTCGACGCGCGAGTCGTGCTCTCCCCCACCAAGACGCTGCCGGTGGCCACCGTGATCATCCGCAACGGCGTGATCACCGCGGTGGGCGTCGAGATACCGATCCCCGAGGACGCGCGACGGATCCCGGGCAAGGGCCGCACCGTCTACGCCGGCTTCATCGACGGCCTGACCCACAGCGGCCACCAGTTCGCCAAGCTGCCCGAGAAGGTGGCCAAGGCGCGCGTGGAGCTGGGCTGGGACCGCAGCACGCAGGTGCCGACCGGCATGGACCCCGCGCTGCGCAACGGCATCTGGGCCGGCAGGCAGGTCTATCGCAACCTGATCTCGAACAGCAGTAGCTGGAGCGATCAGCGCAAGTACGGCTGGACGGCTGGACTGGTCGCGCCGAAGACCGGCTTCGTGGCGGGTCGCAGCGCGCTGGTCGCCTACTCGGGCGCGCTGCCGCGCCACGCGCTGCTGGGCTACGACAACGCCCAGCACATCCGCTTCGACTACCGCCAGCGCAAGTATCCCGGCACGGTGATGGGCACGATGGCCTACCTGCGCCAGCTCTTCAGCGACGCGGCCTGGCACGCGCGCGCCTGGCGGATCTATCGCAAGGCCGGCGAGAAGGGGCTGCGTCGGCCGCCGATGGATCCGGACCTGATGGCGATCAATACCAGCACCTACTTCATCTTCCACGTCTCGACGGAGAACGAGATCCATCGCGCGCTGGACCTGGCGCAGGAGTTCGGATTGCGCGCGGGCATCGCCGGCGGACAGTTCGCCTTCAAGCTGACCGACCGTCTCGCGCGCTCGAAGACGCCGGTCATCCTCTCGCTGGCCTGGCCCGAGAAGCCGAAGGATCCGAACGCCAAGAAAAAGAAGAAGAAGGCCAAGAAGGGGGACGAGAAGACACCGTCCGCCAAGGCCAAGCCGGAGACGGTCAAGGAGAAGCCCGCTCCGAAGAAGGGCAGACGCGGAAAGCGCCGCCGTCCCGAGACCGACGTGCCCAAGCGCGTGATGCTCGACCGCCTGGCCCGCTGGAACCGCCAGGTGCGCTGCGCGATCGCGCTGCACAAGGCGGGCATCCCGTTCATCTTCTCGACCGAGGGCACCGGACCGAAGAAGGCCCTCGAGCGCATCGAGCAGTTGATCGGCTGGGGCCTGCCGGTCGAGGCCGCGCTGACCGCGCTGACCCAACGTCCGGCGACGCTCTACCTCGGCGGCGCCTCGCTGGGTCAGATCGAAGTGGGCCGGGCGGCCCACCTGCTGGTCTGCAAGGGCACGCTGGGCAAGAAGCTGTCGGTCCAGCAGGCGATCGTCGACGGCAAGCTGTTCGACCTGACCAGCAGCTCCGGGGTCAAGGGCAAGGCGCTGGTCGATCTCAGCGGCAAGTGGACCATCAGCTCGAGCACCGAATCCGGCAAGTTCAAGGCCACCGCGGAGCTCAAGCAGACCAGCGACGGCAGCCTCACCGGCCAGATCGTCACCCGCTTCGGCGCGGCCAAGATCATCAAGGGCAAGGTCGGCGGCAAGCAGTTCGAGTTCACCGCCTCGATCAAGTTCGGCAAGCAGTCTTACGACCTCGAGTTCAACGGCGCCGTCAGCGAGGGCAAGATCGACGGCACCATCACCTTCGGCTGGGACGGCAAGACCCGCGAGTTCAGCGCGGTGCGGCCCGAGAAGTCATCGGACCAGAAAAAGGAGGATAACTAGATGCGACGCTTGATGCTGCTGCTGAGCCTGACCCTGCTGACGGGCAGCCTGGCCCTGGCCAAGGAACCGAAGACCGAACTGGACAGCGACCGCCTGCCGAAGACGCGCACCGGCGGTAGCTGCGTGCTGATCAACGGTATCTTCCTGACCGCGACCGGCCGCACCGTCGTCGGCGAGATGTTGATCCGTGACGGCATCATCGTCACGCTCGGCGCCAAGAGCGCGCGTCCCGAAGGCGTCAAGGTGATCGACCTCAAGGGGCAGTACGTGATGCCCGGCGTGATCGACTGCCACAGCCACATCGCGATCCAGGGCGGCGTCAACGAGATGAACGATACGATCACCGCCGAGGTTCGCATCGGCGACTCGGTCAACCATCGGGACGTCTCGATCTACCGCGCGCTGGCCGGCGGCACCACCACCGCCAACCTGCTGCACGGCAGCGCCAACCCGATCGGCGGCCAGAACGCCGTGATCAAGCTGCGTTACGGCAAGTCGGCTCGCGAGATGCGCTACAAGCGTGCGCCGCGCGGGATCAAGTTCGCGCTGGGCGAGAACGTCGTGCGCGGCAGCCACTTCCCCTCGACCCGCATGGGCGTCGAGGCGACGATGCGCCGCGCCTTCCTGGCCGCGCGTGCATATCGCGCGAGCTGGAAGACCTACGAGAAGAAGGTGGCCAGCGGCAAGCTGGCTTACCCGCCGCGTCGCGACCTGCGGCTCGAGACGCTGGTCGGCGTGCTCGAGGGCCGCATCCGCGTGCACTGCCACTGCTACCGGGCCGACGAGATTCAGATGATCATGCGTGTGGCCGACGAGTTCGGCTTCAAGATCAGCACGCTGCAGCACGTGCTCGAAGGCTACAAGGTGACCCCCGAGCTGCTGCGCCACGGTGCGGGCGCCTCCACCTTCTCCGACTGGTGGGGCTACAAGGTCGAAGCCTACGACGCGATTCCCTACAACGCGGCCTACATGCTGCGCGCCGGCGTGCTGACCTCGATCAACTCCGACAGCGCGGATACGATCCGCAGGCTGCCGCTGGAAGCGGCCAAGTCGATGCGTTACGGCGACCTGACGGTCAACGAAGCGCTGACCTTGATCACGATCAACCCGGCCAAGCAGCTCGGCATCGACAAGTGGGTCGGTTCGCTGGAGGTCGGCAAGCAGGCCGACCTGGCGGTGTTCAACGGCCATCCGTTCGACGTGCGCAGCCACACCACGATGACGCTGATCGAGGGCGAGGTCTACTTCGAGCGCGCCTTCGCGGCAAGCCCGCACAAGTCGCGCATCCCCGAGCGTCGCGGACGGATGAAGCTGCCGGGTAAATCGGAGCTGTACGCGATCGTCGGCGCGACGATCCATCCGGTCGTGGGACCGACCATCGCGCAGGGCGTCGTGGTGGTCAAGGCCAACCGGATCGTGGCGGTCGGCGGCCCGAAGACCCCCATCCCGGCCGGCGCGCTGACCGTCGACGCCAGAGGACTGCACCTCTACCCGGGCATGATCAACGCCTGGACGCAGGTCGGCCTGACCGAGATCGGTTCGCTCGACGAGACGCAGGACCACCGCGACCGGGGACAGCTCAAGCCGGACCTGCTGGCCATCACCGCGGTCAATCCCGAGAGCGCCCACATCGAGGTCACCCGCTCCGGCGGCATCACATTGGCCCTGACCGCACCCAGCGGCGGCCAGATCCCAGGGCAGGCCGCCCTGCTCCAGTTGACGGGCTGGACGCCGTCCGAGATGGCGCTGGTGCCCCGCCTGGGGCTGATCTTGAACTTCCCGTTCACCTCGAAGAAGTCGAAGAAGAAGAGCGCCAAGCTCAAGTCGCTGGAAGAGTTCCTGACCAATACGCGCCACTACCGCGACCTGCTCGCGTCGGCCAAGGCGGGCAAGATTCCGGCGGTCCGGCGCCAGTCGAAGTACGAGGCGATGCTGCCCTACGTGCGCGGCGAGAAGCCAGTGCTGATCGTCGCCGCCCGCAAGGCGACGATCGAGGCGGCGGTGGCCTTCGCCGACAAGCAGAAGCTGAAGATCATCATCGTCGGCGGTCGCGAGGCGGCCCGTTGCGCCAAGCTGCTGGCCAGCAAGAAGATCCCGGTGATTTACACCGCGGTCTATAACACGCCCTCGCGCAGCTACGAGCCGTACGACATCAACTACCGCACCGCCGGCCTGCTGGCCAAGGCAGGCGTGCGTTTCGCGATCGCCAGCGGCGGCGCGTCGAATGCGCGCAACCTGCCGTTCGCGGCCGGCATGGCCTGGTCGCACGGGCTGTCGGGCAAGGCAGCGCTGGCCGCGGTCACGATCGAACCGGCGCGCATCCTCGGCATCGACAAGCTGGTCGGCTCGATCGAGGTCGGCAAACGCGCGGACCTGATGCTGACGACCGGCAACCCGCTGCAGATCTGGAACCAGGTCACCGGCTTGTTCATCAACGGCAAGCCGATCTCACTGGAGAACCGCCACACCCGGCTCTACGAGAAGTACCTGCGCCGGCTGAAATAGTGTCTGCTGCGCGCCGAATACTGGTCGTCTTTCCGGTCGCACAGATCGGCGGCGCGGAGCGGCTGCTACTTCACCTGCTCGAGCGGCTGGACCGTCGGCGGTTCGCGCCGGCGGCCTTCGTCGTCGGACGCGGTCCGCTGCAGGACGAGCTGGCCGCGCGCGACGTGCCCTGCTGGGGCTTCGCCGCCCATCGTTTTCGCGAGATCCTGCCGGTCGCGCTGGCGGGCTGGCGACTGGCGCAGTTGATCGGCCGTCACCGCGCCGAGATCCTGCATGTCTGCGGGGTCAAGAGTCTGATCTACGCCGCGCCCGCCGCGCGCTTGACCGGCGCGCGCATCCTCTGGCACCTGTTCGATCCGCCGCCCGACCCGCCCTCCTGGCAGGATCGGATCGCCGCGCGATTTCCATCCGACCAGCTGGTGCACATCGCCGAACAAACCCGCGAGCAGTTCGCCCCGCTGCTCGGAAACCGCGCGGCCTCGGTCATCCGTCCGGGCGTCGACGATCCCCCCGAGGCGGATCTGTCCCTGCTGGCGCGCTACGAGCTGCCCGCGGATCAGCCGGTGGCGCTGATCGCGACCCGACTCCAGCGCTTCAAGGGCGTGCACGATCTGCTCGACGCCGCGCCGCGCATCTGGCAGGCCGCGCCCGACTGCACCATCGTCGTGCTCGGCGGCAGCCTGTTCGGCCTCGAGCCGGAGTATCGCCAGGCGATCCAGCACAAGGCGCGCCAGATCGACCCGCAAGGCAAACGCCTGCTGGTCACCGGTCACGTGCCGCTGGCGGAGCGCCAGGCCTGGCAGGCCCGCTGTACCCTCTATGTGCACACCGCGCACCAAGAGCCGTTCGGACTGGCGATCGCCGAGGCGATGGCGCGCGGCAAAGCCGTCGTCAGCACCGAGACCGAAGGCGGCCGGCTGCTGGTCGATCCTGGAGAGACGGGCCTGCTGGTTGCACCCGGGGAACCGGCGGCGCTGGCCGATGCGGTCCTACGTCTGTTGCAGAATCCAGACGAGGCCGAAAAGATGGGACGGGCTGGGCTAGCTCGCGTGCGAGATCAGTTCCACGTCGAGCGGATGGTCGAGCAGATTCAAGCAGTCTACGATCTGCTCTAGACGTGAGTCCCCAAAGGGAGGG
>CAZMLI010000116.1:0-11962 GCA_964566865.1 uncultured Planctomycetota bacterium | reverse complement strand
ATCGATGGCCAGTTCACCAGCCCCAGCAACGAACAGTTCGACGGCTGGCTGAGAGGGCGGGATCCCAGCTGGGGCATCCGCGATCTGGCGCAGCTGACCGAGATCGCGGCCGGTCATCAGCTGCTGCTCGACACCGTCCGCGAGACGCCGATCAATAACTTCTCCGTGTTATTTCGGATTCAGCGACCATGATTATCATGTCTCTCCAGGCGGGCTGCCCAGCATCTGGCACGCTCTTATCTCCGCTGTACAGGCAGCTCAACGGTCTCTTCAAAGAGTACTGTGGAGATCCTTATAGCGAGCCCACCGAGGTGCTCGCTATGCTTCTGTGCGTCTCCGGAGACATCTGGCAGGTAGAGTTCGAGGGGCCAGAGCGGCTAAGGCGCAGTCGAAAACACCGCCAAATCACGTTGGATATTGGCTTCCTGCAAGAGAGATGGAAAGGCGTACCTGAGGCCAACGTCCGTGCCTCTCTCATGCACTATGTCGAGCAAGCTGTAGAGTTGTTCATCAAGCGACTGGTGAAGGATAAGGAGCCGGTGCGGGCTGCCGACCTCAGAGCCGATCTGAGCAGGGTTCGAGAGGCTTTCTTGGCTGATGATGTCGCAGGAGGGTAGGCGAATGGATGTATCGCGCTGGCCTTGACTCGTATTTCACAATAGTAGTCAGTGACCAACGGGAGGGCGAGCCTCCCGGCGAGCCGCGGCGCGGAGCGTCGTAATACGCAAACTCGCCACGTTGCATCGGGAGAGACCAGGAACGTGGATCTCGGTCTCGGCTCGGCGGGAGCCTCGCCCTCCCCTTTGGGCGCGAGTTGCGCCCGGGTTCGTTAGCGGGTCAATCTGCGTGAATCGGGGACCACTGGCCAGGCACACCGCCGACGTTTCGCAGCTCTGCGTGCCGCACCGCGAACCAGGCGTCAGTCTTGCCGCTGTCCGATGAGGTATTGATCAGGATCCCGCCGACCAGCGCGATGGGCGCCTCCGGCGCCTGCTCCGCCAGCATCGAATCGATCCGCTGGCCGATCCGCTCCACCAGTTTTTCGCTCATCGCCTTGAGCGGATCCGACGCCTGCAGAAACTGATCGACGTCCGGCTGCAGCACCAGTTCCAGCGCGCCCTGCTCGATGTCCTTCAGCTCCAGCTCCGGCGTGTAGCTCGAATCCTTTCGAATCCGTTCCAGGTAGCCGGCCAGCGCGCCGCAGCAGCTGGTGCTGCGCGCCATCTGCGCGCGATCGATCTGACCCAGCGCGCCCGACTGGCTGATGCCGATGTGCGGCCCGTAGAGGATCAACATGTTGCCGTCGTCCGGCACGTGGTGCCGATAGGCGGAAAATCCTGTCCGGCCGGCGGTCGGGTAGCCGCCCAGGCCGCCCAGTTCGAAGTTCTCTCCCCAGTGCTGCTCGAAGACTCGCACCGGGATCGCGTTCACCTCGTCACGGCAGGTCGCGCTGGCGAACAGCGTATTCTCGGGACGCACTCCCTTTTCGATCAGCGTCTCGCGCAGCCGCTGCTCGAAACTCTCGAACGGCACAGCTCCGGGGTATTCCCGCTGCAGGGTCTCTTGCCAGCTCACCCGTTCATTGTAGCAGGTTGTCGCGCTGGACACGGTAGACCAGCAGCGGGACACGCCGGCGGCTGATGGCCTGCCCCACCTCGCTGCGCAGCCAGCCGGCCGCCGCCTCGAGCTGCTGATGGATCTCGGCCAGTTCCTCGATGGACGGATCGTCCTGATGCACCAGAAGCACGGACAGACGACTGCCGTCTGGCGCGGGACTCACCGAGACGACATCGAGCTGCTGTACCAGCGGATCGCTACAGGCCGGGATGGCGCATGACAGCGCGCGCTCCACCTGCCGGCAAAGCTGGAACAGCTTGCGCGCGCCGTGTTTGTTCTTGTCTCGTCCGGATTGCATGGGTGCGCATGATAAACCAAACTGACCCCAGAGCGTTCAATTGATACTATTGGGGAGTGCATAGCTCCGCGGAACGCCGGATTCCCTGGGGGTTGATCGCCTGCATGCTTGCGGTGGCGCTCTGCCTGCCCCATTTGCGACGCTGGCCCCCGTTGACGCTGCTGGTCATCGGCGCGATGCTCTGCGGCCTGGCGCTGAACGGTCCCGCGCTGGCCAGGAACGCGATGTCTCCCGGCGCCGCTGCCCGCGGGCGCTGGCTGCTGCCCGGACTGCTGATCATGCTGGCCGCCGGCGCCCTGCGACTGGTCGCGCTCGAGTCCTATCCGGCCTGGCTGGATTACGACAGCGTGCAGAACGGCTGGATCGGGCTGACATTGCTGGAGCAGCCCGGTTACACACCGATCCTCACCCGCTGGGCGCTGGGCAACGAGACCAGCTTTTTCTACCTGCTGGGCGGGTGCCTGCTGCAATTCGACCTGTCGATCGCCAGCCTGCGTTTGCCGGCCGCGGTCATCGGGCTGTTGACGGTGCTGCTGATCTACCTGCTGGCCACGGAGCTGTTCGACTGGCGGGTAGGGCTCGCGGCCTCTGCGCTGGCCGCGCTGACCCCGTGGCACATCGCGCTCTCTCGGATGGCGACCCAGCCGATCCTGGCGCCGTTCTGGATTGCGGCGGCGCTGCTCTTGCTGGCCCGCGGTCTGCGACGCGAGAGCTGGGTCGAGCTGGCTGCCTGCGGATTGTGCATCGGCGCCGGCCTGCACAGTTACGAGGCGTTCCGCATCTTTCCGCTGGCCGTGGCGGCCGCACTGCTCGCGGTCCGCTGGCAAGACCGGCGCTTCCGCCGCGGGCTGGCCGAACTGTCGCTCGTCGCGACGATGGCGGCGCTGGTCGCGTTGCCGGTCCTCTACGTGGCGCTCACCGACTGGCCGCGTTATGCCGGGCACCTCTCGATCAATTCGATTCACCACACCGTGCAGGCGCAAGGCAGCCTGGCGCCAGCGGCGAAGAACCTGCTGCTGACGGTCGCCTACTGGCTGGTCTATTTTCCGCAAGACTATACGCGGCCGGGGCGGCCGATCTCGATGCTGGCGCTGCAGGCGCCGCTGTTCATCTGGGGGCTGGCGGCGCTGCTGCGACGACCCACCGCGAGTCACCGCGCCCGCTGGTTGCTGCTGGCAACGACGCTGGTGATGGCGGCGCCCTTCGTCTTCGCTCGTTTCGCGCCCTTTGCGCCGCGCCGCTACACGGGGGAGTTCATCCCGATCGTGCTGCTGGCCGGGGCTGCCCTCGTCGGCATCCTCGAGCGAATCACGGCAAGCCTGACGCGCCCGCACTGCGCGGCTCTGCTGCTGGCGCTGCTGGCCCTGACCGGCATCGATCTGGCTTCGCTGTTCTCGCGTCTCAGCGATGCACGAGAACTACCGATCGCGTTCGAGACCGAGGCGCTGATGCGTCGCGCGTTGCAGGAGGCGCAGACGGGCAGCGTCCTGCTCGAGCCCGGCGTCGGTGGCAACAGCTATCTGACGCGGCTGTTTCTCAAGCATCCGCGCATCCGGCGATTGCCCACTGCCTGGCCGCTGCCGGCCGACCCGCTAGAACCCAAGGTGATCTTCCTCGGCGGTGGCCAGGGCCATGGCGACGCCCTGACCGCCCTCTATCACGTGCGCGCCGAGCGAGTCTGGCTGCGTCTGTCGAATGGTCGGCGACACGCCTGCGCCCGCTATATGGTGGATCGCGCGCGGATCCTCGCGCTACGCGCCCCGCCCGGGGCCCCCTCCTTACGACTGGTTCAGCGCGACGGTCGCTACGCCGGCAAGCCGGTGGCGGCCGGCCTGCACCCGACCGATCCGTCGCTGCCGCACACACCCGGTCTGCACTGGAAGCTGGCGGTGGGCGCCCTGCGTCGCACGCCCGAAGCCATCCGTCCGTCGACGACATTTCGCCGCGCCAGCTTGCACGTACTGACCGCCGCCCCGACGCACCAGCACAACCGCGGTCTGCAGGATGCGGTCGGGGCCGGGCGTGGGGCCTGGATCGCCGACCTGGATCGCGACCCGGTGAAGGCCTGGCAACCCAGCGCCGGCCCGACCGGCCGCACCGTGCTCTGGCGCGATGGAAAAGCACTGACCCGCGGCGAGCGCTACCTGCCGGCGGTCCCCAAGGCGCTCAGCCTGGCGGTCTCCCCCAGCCGCACCTTCCTGCTCGATCGGCGCGTGCAACGCATCCTGGTCTTCGACCGGCGCGGCCGCCACCTCGGCGAAGCGGTCGGCGGCCTGACCGATCCGGTCGACATCGCCGTGCACGGACAGTGCCTCTACATCGCCGACCCGGGCCGCGGGGCGCTGCTCTTGCGATCGGCGCCGGGTCTGCCCCACCGGACACTGATCGAGGGTATCACGCCGGTCTCGGTCGCCACCGCTCCGGACGGCACGCTGGCCTACCTGGATCGACGGCGGCACCAGCTCGTCTGGGGCAAGACCCGGATCAACCTGGGCCACGTGGGACGCGACATGCGGCTATCGATTTCGACCGATGGGCGGGCGGCGCTGGTGGATCCGGACGACGGACGGGTGCGGCTGTTCGATGCCGGCGGTCGGCTGCTCGCCCCGGGCGGCGATCCGGCGCTGATCGATCGCTTGATCGGGCCCGAGATCAGCGCACCGGTCGCCGCGCTCTGGCTCCGGCAGCCGACTCGCCTGGTCCTGATCGGGCTGCGCGGCGCAGTGATCGTGCTCGAACAGACGGCCGACCCGGAGCAGTTGCCCGGCCAGACGCTGGAGGCCGCGGGCTTCGTCACAGGCAACCTCAACCGGTCGGGCAAGCATGACTTCGGCTCCGGGCTGGTCATCGACGGTGGCGCGCGCCCGGCACATGCCGTCTATGCCTTCGCCCTCCCGCGCGCGACGACGTGCCAGATCTGGGTGCAACTGGCAACCCAGCGGCCACGGCCACTCACCTTGCACCTCGACGATCGCCTCGTCGGCGCAGCACAGGCGATCCGCACGGGCGGCTTCTCCCGCCGCCACCTGGCCTGGTACTGTCTGGCTTCGACCCGAATTTCCGCCGGCCGGCACCGGCTCCGTCTGCAAACATCCGGGCTGTTTCCCCACATCGCCCGGATCCGGATCGTCACCCGCTAGGCCAGAGTTTCCAGCTCCTCCCAGCGCGCATAGGCGGTCTTCAGTTCAGCCTCCAGCGCCTTGACCCGGCTCATCGTCTGCGCGATCGCCTCGCCTGCTTGCTTGTAGAATTCAGGGGCGGACATGCCCTCCGAGATCTCGGCGTTTTCGTTTTCCAACGCCTCGATGCGAGCCGGCAACGCCGCCAGCTCCTGCCCCTCTTTCCAGCTCAGCTTCTTCTCGCGCACCATGCGCGGCGCGACCTTGCGCGAGCGAACGGGCGTCGCCGACTCGGGCGCCCGCTGACGCACCCAGTCGGCATAACCCCCGATATACTCGCCGACACGGCCGTCACCCTCGAGCACCAGCGTGCTGGTGACCACATTGTCCAGAAAGGTCCGGTCGTGGCTGACCAGCAACAACGTGCCGGGATAGTCGATCAACAGTTCCTCGAGCAGTTCCAGCGTCTCGGCGTCGAGATCGTTGGTCGGTTCGTCGAGCACCAGCAGATTCGATGGGCGGGTGAACAGACGCGCGAGCAGCACCCGATTTCGCTCGCCTCCCGACAGATAACGCACGGCCGTGCGTGCCCGATCCGGCGAGAACAAGAAGTCCTGCACGTAACCGATCACCGGTCGATCCTGTCCGTTGATCGTGATGATCTCCCGCCCTTCGCCGACGTTTTCGATCACCGACTTGGCCGGATCGAGCTGCTCGCGCAACTGATCCGAATAGGCCACCTGGAGATTGGTTCCATGGCGCACGCTCCCTTGCTCCGGCGTCAGCTCGCCACAGAGCAAACGCAGCACGGTCGTCTTGCCCGATCCGTTCGCGCCGATGATGCCTACCCGGTCCCCGCGTAGGATCGTCGTCGACAGTCCGTCGACGACCGCCGGGCCACCGTAGCCATGCGAGACCTGCTCGGCCCGGATCACCAACCGGCCACTGCGACCCGCCTCCTGGGCCTGCATCCGGACTTTCCCCGGACGGTCGCGCCGATCGCTGCGCTCCGCGCGCATCTTCTCCAGACGCCGGACTCGGCCCTCGTTGCGAGTTCGCCGCGCCTTGATCCCCTGACGAATCCAGGCCTCCTCGCTGGCCAGCCGCTTGTCGAACAGCGCGCGTGCGCTGGTCTCGGACAGCAGCGCCGCCTGCTTGCCGGCCAGGTAACGCGCGTAGTCCCCTGGCCAGTCGGTCACCCGCCCGCGATCGATCTCCAGGATGCGGGTCGCCAGCCGCGCGAGAAATGTCCGGTCGTGCGTCACGAACAGCAGCGCGCCCCGCCAGCGCAGCAGGAAACGCTCCAGCCAGTCGATCGCCTCGATGTCGAGATGGTTAGTCGGTTCGTCGAGCAACAGCAGATCCGGTTCGCAAACAAGCGATCGGGCCAGTAACGCCCGTCGCTTCATCCCGCCGGAGAGTTCCTCGAACAGCGCATCGCCCGCGACCTCGACCCGTGCGAGCGCCGCCTCGACCTGATTCGCGCGTTCCCAGTCGTCCGAGCTCCCGACCACCGCGCTTGCAACGATCTGCTCGACCGGACCGGACAGTTCGGCCGGCACATCCTGAGGCAGCATCGCCACGCGTAAACCGCGTTGTCGGACCAGCTCCCCATTGTCTGGCTCGAGCTCGCCCAGGATCAAGCGCAGCAGGGTCGACTTGCCCTCGCCATTGCGGCCGACCACGCAAATCCGCTCCCCGGAGTCCAGCTGGAAGCTCGCAGATTCGAGTAAAGCGTGCCCGCTAAAGCCAAAATGCACATCCCGTAACAGCAACAAAGACATGCCTGACCCCTAACATCAGCAGTTCCGCTTGACAAGGCCGGCGCCATAGATAGACTCACCGCCTTGTATTGAACAAGCCAGTGACCGACAACATATGGTAGCCAGCTCTCAAAACCCGACTAGCTTCCCGCCATCCGAAAGGTGCCATCGTGAAAAAACTTGCTGAGTATCTGTGGCTCGACGGCGCAACGCCAACCCAGAAGATGCGATCCAAGACTCGCGTCATAGAACTCAATCATGACCAGAGCATCTCGCTCGATACCTTTCCGATCTGGAACTACGATGGTTCCTCGACTTACCAGGCGGATGGCAGCGACTCCGACCTGACGCTCAAGCCGGTCTGCTTCGTACCCGACCCGATCCGCGCCGACGGTAACTATCTGGTGATGTGCGAGGTCCTCAACAGCGACAACACCCCGCACAGCACCAACCACCGCGCCGAGCTGGCCAGCGTGGTCGAGGCGATTGGCGCCGATCAGGATCCATGGTTCGGATTCGAGCAGGAGTACACACTGTTCGAAGGCCGCAACCCGCTGGGCTGGCCGGCCGATGGCTACCCCGCGCCGCAGGGTCCGTTCTACTGTGGCGTCGGCGCTGACGAGGTCTTTGGTCGTCCGCTCGTCGAGGCGCACATGCAGGCCTGCGTCGAAGCGGGCCTGATGATTTACGGCATCAATGCCGAGGTGATGCCGGGCCAGTGGGAGTTCCAGCTCGGCCACCGCGGCTTCGAGGGCGAAACCGCCGATCCGCTGACCGTTTCCGATCACCTCTGGATCGCGCGCTGGTTGCTCTACCGCCTCGGCGAGGAGTTCGGCGTGTCGGCGACGCTGGACAACAAACCCGTGCGTGGCGACTGGAATGGCGCCGGTTGCCACACCAATTTCTCGACCGCCGCGATGCGGGCCTCCAACGGCGGGCGCGAGACGATCAGGGCAGCGCTCGTACGCCTCGAGAAGAACCACGACAAGCACATCCCGCACTACGGTCACGGCCTCGAAGACCGGCTGACCGGCCTGCACGAGACCTGCTCGATCGATGAGTTCAAGCATGGCGTGGCCGACCGCGGCGCCTCGATCCGTATTCCGCGCGCCGTCGCCGCCAAGGGTTATGGTTATCTGGAAGACCGACGTCCCGGCGCCAACTGCAATCCGTACATCGTCTGCTCGTTGATCCTCCGGACGGTCTGCCTGACCGAGGAACTGGCCAGCGTCTAGCGCTCATCCGAGGCGGGGCTCGCGCAGCCAGCCATGCCGGTTGGCGCGCGAGATTCGCCGCGTGAGGTTACAAACTTTTACATGGCGGATGGCCTTGATCCGCTAGAGTGACTTCGGCATGTCAGTCAGCGCCACCTCGCCCGCGATCGACTATGGCTTCGGCCAGACGCAACCCGAGACCTTGAACCAGCTGGTCTCGTTGCGGGCGCGGACCAACCCCGAAGAGGTTTTCGTGCGCTTCCTGGCTGACGGCCACACCGACGAGCGCTGTCTGACCTTCGCGCGTCTCGAACTTCGCAGCCGGCAGATCGCGGGCCTGCTCGCCACGCGCGGGCTCGCGCCGGGCGACCGCGTGCTGTTGATCTTGCCCACAGGCCTGCCCTTCATCGAGGCCTTCTTCGGCATTCTCGCCGCGGGCATGGTGCCGGTGCCGGCCTACCCTCCCGCACGGCTGGCGCGACTCGATCACTATCTGCGCACGCTGTCCGGCATCGTCGCGACGGCGAGCTGCCGGGCGGCCATCATCGACAAGCGGCTGATGCCTATCGTCGGCAAGCGTCTATCCGAACCCGGGATGACCCTGCTCAGCGAGACCGACACCGAACAGGCCCAGACGCTGGCGTCGATGTACCCGCTCGAGCCGTCGAGTGCGGCGTTTCTGCAGTTCACCTCGGGCACGACGTCACGTCCGCGAGGCGTCTTGCTGCACCAGCAGCAGGTGGTCGCGCAGCTGCGATCCTATGCAGAGACGACGGAGCAGGCGCCGGGCAAGGTCGCCGTCAGCTGGCTGCCGCTGTATCACGACCTCGGACTGATCGGCAAGGTGTTCGCCTGCCTCTATGCGCGCATGGAACTGGTGCTTCTGAGCCCTGTCGATTTCTTGAAGAACCCGATTTGCTGGCTGCGTGCGGTTGCGCGCTGTGGCGGGACCCACACAGTGGCGCCCAATTTTGCCTACAGTCTTGCTGTGCGCAAGTGCCCGCCGGCGAAGCTCGACGCCGAGGAGATAGACCTGCGCAGCCTGGAGATCATGGGCATGGGCGGCGAGTCGGTCTCGATGGCGACGATCGAATCTTTCCGCGCTCACTTCGCCCCCTATGGACTGCGGCCCGAGATCCTCTGCCCCTGTTACGGACTCGCGGAGAACACCCTCGGCGCCACCGGACACCGCGCCGGTGAGTCGACACGCAGTCTGTCGGTCAGCCAATCCGCCTTGCAAGACGGCCGGGTCGCGGCTCCCGAGAATGCCGAGGACACCTGGACCTTGCCCAGCAACGGCCGTGCGATGCCGGACATGCGGCTGAAGATAGCCGGCGCGGAAGGGCAGGACCTGGGGAGCCGCGCCATCGGCGAGGTCTGGATTCAGGGCCCCTCCGTGGCCGCCGGTTACTTCAACGATGGCGAGGCGACCCGGGCAGCCTTCCTCGACTGCGAGGACGGACGCTGGCTGCGCACCGGAGACCTGGGCTTCCTCGACAACGGCGATCTCTACATTTGCGGTCGGCAGAAGGATCTGATGATCGTGCGAGGGCGCAACTACCATCCGCAGGATCTCGAGGAAGTAGCCGGCGAGGTGGATGGTGTGCGCACCGGCAACGTCGTCGCGTTCGCCAGCACCACAGACGAACAGGAGCGCGGGGTGTTGCTCTGCGAGATCGACGACGCGGCCGGTCGCGATCGGAAGGCGATTCGCGAAGATGTCTACGCCGCGATCAACGCCGCGTTCGAGCTGGCGCTGGCGGAGGTTCGCTTCGTCCCGCGCGGATCGGTGCCCAAGACTTCCAGTGGAAAACTGCAACGCAGTCTCGCGCGCGAGGCCTACGAGGCCGGAACGCTGGACAGCTTCGCGCCGCCCGGTCGGCTGGCGAGCCTGCGACTGGCGGCCCGCATCCGCCTCGCGGGCCTGCGGCAGTCGATGCGTCGCGGATCCCGATCGAGCGAACCTGACGTCACCTCGTCCACCGCCCCCCCGCCAGACAGCCTCGACCCCCGCATCGCGGAGGCGATGGCGCTGGCGGCGCCGGGGCACACGGTGACACTCTCGCCCCGACTGCGCATGGACGCCCTGGGTCTCGACTCGCTCGCGCGGCAAGAACTGTGGCTGGCAGTCGAGGCGTTGTATCAGGCCAAGGTGCCCGAGGACGCCTGGGGCTGGAGCCAGACCCTGGCCGACGTGCAGCGGGTAGCCGAGCAATATGCCGGAACCCGGCCGGCCGACAGCGTCGAGCGCGGCGCGACCAGCACGCCCCTGTTCGTGCAAAAACTGCTCGAGGAACGGCCGACTCTGGGACAGACATACCGCCCGCCACTCACCGCACCGCTGGCCTTCAGCATCGTCAGCCTGGCGTCGCGGCTGTGCTGGCGGGTCCGATTCGCCGGCGCTGACCGGCTGCCAGCCGAGGATAGTTACATTCTGGCGGGCAACCACCAGACCTATCTTGATGGGGCCTGGGTGCGCAAGGCGCTGACTCCCGCACACAGAGACCGGATGATCGCCATCAGCTGGGCCGATCTGGATCTGAACCCGGCGATCGGCTGGTTCCTCTCGTTGATCGAGACCATCGCGATCGATCCCGAAAAGGGCTTCGTCGGCGCGATGCAGAGCGGCCTGGCGGCGCTGGAGCAGCAGCGAATCCTGCTGATCTTTCCAGAAGGACAGCGCTCCTATACAGGGCAACTCGACACCTTTCGGCCGGGGGTCGGACTGCTCTCGTTGATTTCAGGCAAACCGATCCTGCCGTTCCGGATCCACAACGCCTTCGACATCTATCCCCGGCATCGCCTGCTGCCCCGATTCCTGCGCTGGCGCAAACGCGCCGGAGATCGCCTCGAGCTCTCCTTCGGCGAGCCGATCCAGCCGCCCGAACACGATCCCGCCCGCACCTGGGACCAGGCGCGCGAGCTGGTCACCGAGTTGCGCGAAGCCGTCGCCAAGCTCTGAGGTCAGTTCCCGCTTCGAACTGAAGATATCCAGTCGAAGTGTCCCTGGATCGACCAGAACTGTCCCTGGCCCATGGTAGCATCCCCGCCGAGATGGCCTCCAAGAAGCGGAACTATCAGGCGTTCGTCCCGGTGGCGATCACCATGCGCTGCATCCTGCGTCTACCCTTTCTGGCGCAGCTCCAGCTGCAGGAGCTGATGCTGACACTGTTGACGCGCTATGCCGAGCGTTGCGGCGTCGAGATCTGCTGGTATGACCTGCGACCCAATCACCTGCATGTCACCGCCTGGCAAACGTTCGATGGTCATGACCAGAGGCGCCGCGTCGGCATCAGTCCCTGGATGCGCAATGTGCTCAGCGTCTGGGTCAAGAAGGCCAACGCTTTCTACTCGACCCAGGGCGGGCTGACCGAGCGCACCTTCCTGTCCTACAACATCAGCAGCAACCAGCATCTGCTGGCCAACCAGGCATACACGCTCGGCAACAAGGCGCACCACATTGGCGAGAGCCCCGCCGACGACCCGAGCGGCGCCTGGTCCGTCTACGCCAAAGCCGAACCCGATGGCGTCGTCAATGCCGTGCCCAGCTATCTCGACCAGCTCGGACCTGGACCCACCGATGAGTTGCTGCTCGCCATCATCTGGCGCGCCGTCGAGCTCGAAGCCCTCAAAACAAAACGCGCCTGGCTAGTGGCCACCCAGGAGATCCTCGCCGAACGAGCACCCACATTTCCCGCAATGGACCTGCCCGGCAGCTACCATGTCGTCACCATAGTCGACGCAGACAAGCACCGCACCATGGTCGCCGATCGCCTGACCCGCGAATGGAAGCACGTCAAGTTTCAGCCCCGAAAAGCCCCAAGTATCAGCGAAGCAATCGAGATCCTGAACCGCAAGAACAAGCCCCCCGCCCCCCCGTTCGGCTGACCCTCCCAACCCACCCAGTCAGTTCCTCCCCCTGCCTGAGCGAAGCTCCATTCACACTCCCCG
>CAZMLI010000115.1:9466-12009 GCA_964566865.1 uncultured Planctomycetota bacterium | reverse complement strand
AACTGGTGAAAGGCGCGCGTCATCTGGCCGCTGCGACCGTAGGCGTTGGCCAGCGCGTAATGCACCTCGTCCTGATTATCGTCGAGACTCAGCGACTTATGCAGATCACGAATCGCCCGATCCCACTGGCTGAGTACGTAGTGCGCGTTGCCCCGGTTGTTGTAATAGGCGACGCGCTGCGGATCGATCGCAATCGCCTGACTGAAATGCTTGCGAGCCTGCCAGTAGCGCCCCTCGCGCATTGCCAGCAAGCCAAGACGATTGGCCAGCGCGGCGGGCGGACCACCGAGTTTGCGCGTCTGCTCATACCAGCGGCGCGCCTCGCCCAGCTTGCCCCAGCTGGCATAAAAATCGGCCACGATCATCGCCAGCTGCGGCGAACGGGGCACCGATTTACGGGCGCGAGAAAAGTAGATCTCGGCCTGCTTCGAGTCCCCTCGAGCCAGCGCCAGACGACCCAGGTAGACCAGCGCAACTTGATGCGACGGGCGACGCTTGATGACCGCGCCAAAGTCGCGCTCCGCGGCATCGAACTTGCGCAGATGGAATCGAGCCTTGCCGCGTTCTACGAGCGCACCGAGCGCCTGAGGATCTCGCGCGATCGTCTTCCCCACCAGACCCAGCGCGTCCTCGTGATTGCCCGCCTGGTTCAGCAACCGCGCCATGAACGCCTCGGCAGTGGACTGTACTTCGGGCAACTTTTTCGCGCGATTCAGGTCGGCCGCGGCCTCGGTGATTTTTTCCAGCACTTCCCACGCCAGTGCCCGGGCAAGCAGTGCCGGCCCGTACTTCGCGTCCTGTTCGAGCGCCCGTGAATAATCGGCCACTGCGCCCTTCCAGTCGCCCATCCGCGCCAGAAACTGGCCGCGCTCGAGGTAGGGCTGAGGTGTTCCCGGGGCCTGTGCCACGGCCTTGTCGAAGACTGCCCTGGTTCGCACGAGCTCGGCCTGGAGCTTGGATTTGGCGCGCAGTTGGCTGCTCGACGGCATCTGTTCAGCTGTCCGAGCCGGAAGATCCGCAGCGTCTGCACGCTGCAAGGCGGCCAGGTCGTCGGGCGCGCCCGCGTTCCAGATCCCGAGCAACAGCTGCACGCACAGCGCGCAGCCGGCGAGAGCGAGAAGCAGCCCGAAGGCTGCCTGCGAGCTGCTGCGGCCCGGCGCGGCTGGCGGATCCGCCTGCCAGTCCAGGATCGGCCGCATCAGCGTCGCAGCGCCATTGCCGTTTACATTGCCGTTTCGATTGCCGTTTCCGTTGCCGTTTCCGTTGCCACGGCCGTGCTGCCCGCTGCTCCCATGCAACAGGCTGTCGATCTGCTCCAGCACACCCAGTTGATGTTCGTTGAACAGCGCCGCGTCTTCGATCAGCTCGAGTAGTGAGCGGCGTTCACAGCTCAACCTCTCGGCCAGGATCGGGCGGAATTCCTTCGGCGACAGCAACTTCCGTTGCAGGCAGAACCGGGCCAGCCGGCGTTCCCCATCCGTCAGTCGTTCGGTGGCCTTCACGTCAGTGATACACCACTGAGCGAAAAATAGAGATTCTCCATCTTACGTAAAGATACCGCCCCGGATGAGTTGTGCAATATGAATGTTGAATACATATCGTATCAAGAAGCGGTGAAGCTGTTGCAAGACAGACGGAACGGAATCAGGTTGGACTGCTCGTCAAGTGGCGTGTCTGGGGTATCCACTCCGCTCAAGCAGCCTTGCTTTTTGTGAACAGGCGACAGGGAACAGGGGACTGGCGATTTGAAATTTGAAATGGCCGAAATTCCGCTCGTGCGGGATGCCCTGATTGAGGCGGAAAGCCTGAGGGATAGCTCGTGCAACAGCTACCCCGTCCAATATCGCACCTCAGCGTTCCCTGTTCCCAGTTCCCAGTTCCATGTAGCCTGTTCAATTGGCAGGATCAGGCTACCGGCGCGAAGCGATGTCCAGTACGGGTCAGTCCCGCAGAGCTCCGAACCGTGAACCCACCGGGAATCTGCGTGGAAACGAGATCGGCGGAATTTCTCTTCCGTCCGGGCCGGCCAGCCGCTGCAGCCGGACTGCGCCGTCCAGGGTGGCCACTCGGATGCCACCCGGACCTGACGCGGTCACCACCCCTGGCTCTCCGCTGCCGGGCGATGTCTGTCCGGCCCGCAGCGCGATCCGCTCACCTGCATGGGGCGTCCAGCAGTCTGTCTCGGTTCCCGAAAGAGCGCGAATCCGATTGAATACCACGGTTGACGGCATCTCGAACCAGTCGACCTCGGCCTCTGCGATCGAGATCGGCTCGGCCGCACTGACGGCCGACGCATCCTGCGGCTCACCCTCGGGGATCCCCTGTGCGTCAAACCGCTCGAGCAGTTCGCTGCAGAAAGAAGGCCACATCCCGTCCAGCCGCGCGCGCAGCGCGAGGCCGGTTTCCCGGGTTCGGATGCGCACGGTCCGGAACCCCAGGACCGGTCCCGCCAGCGGCGATGCGCTGACCCGGATCGCGCAAAGCCCGGTCTCGGCGACGCCGGCCATCATCGCTCGGAGCACCGGTCGCGGCCCGCGAAACGC
>CAZMLI010000115.1:6740-9366 GCA_964566865.1 uncultured Planctomycetota bacterium | reverse complement strand
GACCGCCGCCAGGATCAACGACTGGACATGGCCATCTCCCTGCCCGATCAGGTAGAGATAGACAAACCGCAGCGAGATCGTCATGCCCACGAAGAGCATGCTCCCCGCCACGGTCAGGAAGACCCGCAGCGGATTGTACATCGTGTAGATCCGGATCAGCGTGTCCATCGAGTAGCGCAGGTAGTGCGGGATGCTCTTGAACAGGCGTGATCCACGTGTCGGCGGGTTGGTCTGGACGCGGACCGTCTCGATCGCGAAGCGCTCGATCCCGGCCTGCAGCAGCGTTTCGAGCGTATAGGAGAAACGGCTGAGCAGCGTGATGCGGATCGCGGCCTCACGACTGTAGGCGCGAAAGCCACTGGTGGCGTCGGTCACGGTGGTCTTCGAGACGATCCGTACCAGGCGCGTGCCCCAGCGTTGCAGGAAACGCTTGACCAGCGTGAAGTGCGCGATCTGATCGGTGTGCCGGTCCCCCACCACCAGGTCGGCCCGGCCGGCAAGGATCGGCTCGATCAGCCGCGGAATCTCATGGCCGCAATACTGGTTGTCGCCGTCGGTATTGACGATGATGTCGGCGCCAGCCCGCAAACAGGCGTCGATGCCGGCCTTGAAGGCCATCGCCAGGCCCCGGGTTTGCCGAAAACTGATGATGTGCTCGACCCCCGCTTCCCGCGCCAGCTCCACGGTGCGATCCGTGCTCCCGTCATTGATGATCAAGACCTCGACCTGATCCACCCCGGAAATCTCGCGAGGAATGTCCGCCAGAGTCTGGACCAGGCTGTTTTGCTCGTTGAGGCACGGGATCTGTACGATCAATTTCATGAGACTGCATTCTAATGGCGAAGCCACACAGGGGGCTCAAAAACCTGTGCCGATTTCGCTGCCTATCCGTCATAACTGAGATGCCGCTCTGAGCCGCGTATTCCCAACTCCGCAGCCGCGTATTCCCAATTCCGCACATTTGCCAGAATAATCTGTTTCAACTAGAATTAGGTGGTCCCATCTACATAAACGTCCTGGAGGCAGCAATGTCGGGCCTATCGAGCGCATCGGATCTGCCGTGTGGCGCCTGTAGCGGAAAGATCTCCGCTCCGGGCTTCTTCCCACACCAGGTCTGTCCGCTCTGCAGCCAGGCGCTCTGCACGGTCTGCTGGGCGGAAGGCAAGCGCATGTGCACGCTCCACGCCGACCGGGTCCCCGCCGCCTCCGAGACCGAACGCCGCGTCTGGCGCGGCCTGGCCCGTTCCTACGAGACCTTCTTCATCGACGCGTTCCTCTCGCAGATCGGTCGTATCGGCAGCATTCCCCACCCGTCCACGGGCAAGATGATGACCGTCGACCCCGATGTCTTCGCGCTGGAAGGCGACGAATCGGCGATCCTGGACAAGATACTCGACCGTCGGCGAGACCTCTCGGCCGACGATGTTCGCGGCTGCCCGACCAACCGCCGGCTGACCCTGCCGATCAGCAAGAGTCGGTTTCTGGGGTTCGGCAGCAGCACCGAGCTGGTGCTGATTGCCGCTTGCGTCTGCCGGATCGAGCGCTATGTCGACCCCGGATACGACGATGCGCCCATGTCGCTCGAGGCGCTGCAGCGGCAGATCGAACGCTGGGCGCTGGCGCCCGAGACGGTGCACTACCTGGGGGTGATCTCCCCGACAGGCTGGGAGGCGAGTGCCACACCGGAGAAACTGAGCACCGCGACGCGGGAAGTAATCCTGATCGAACCGCTCGACGCAAATCCCAGCGAGAACGCCCATGGGTTTGCCTTCAAGACCCTGCGCCATCCATCGCTTCCACTCGAAGTCGCACAGCTCTTCGATCCGGAGTCGCAAGAGGCGAAGATGGCGCGCGCGGCGGGATACCTGACCAAGCACCCGGTGCTGGTCGCGCCCGGCGGCGTCTTGTTGCTCGATGACGAACGGACCAAGCTGGGGATCGAACGAGAACAACTCGAACAAGCTGTGGCGTACCTCGTGCGCGAGGATGACCAGTTGATTTGCCAAGAGCTAGCAGGCGAGTGGGTCCTCCGCCGCAGAAGAGCCTGACCCGGGAGACGAGTGATGGATTATTCAAAACTGCTTGGGATATTCAGCCGCGGAAACCAGCAACTGCCACCGGGCGTCGCCAAGTTGCTGCGCCGGACGGACAAGCCCGAAAAAGTGCTGCTGGGCATCGATACGCTGCTCGCGGAAAACCAGGTCAAGCTGAAGAAGCTCAAGCGGGAGTTCACCACGCTCGAATTCAACGAGCGCGAGGAGAAGAAGAAGATCGAGGCCGGCGGCCTGAGCGAGCGCGCGGAGAACTTCGTGCTGGACAACCTCTCGCGGCTGGACATGCGGCTCAAATCGATCGAAGGCGAGATGGGCGTGCTGAGCACGAACATCAACATGCTGACGATGCTCGAGGGCAAGGTCAAGGAAGGGCAGGCGATGGCGCTGTCCGGCTTCAGCGAGGAGCAGATCGAGGAGATCCTGCTCGATCACGGTGAGCGCAAGGAGACCTATCAGCAGAAGGTCGGCGTCACGGACCTGAGCGACGAGTACGATCCGCTGCAGGCGCAACGCGACGCGCGCCGCGAGCAGATGAAGGCCAAGATCATCGCTGACAAGCTGGCGCGAGAGAG
>CAZMLI010000115.1:0-6640 GCA_964566865.1 uncultured Planctomycetota bacterium | reverse complement strand
TGGGGAGCAACCAATGAGTTTTCTACAAGAGCTGTTTGGACGCAAGCGGGTCACCACGCGCGATCTCAAGACCCGCCTGCTACGGATCGAACGGGACCGGCGACGGAAGCGACTCGAGCTGAAGAAGCTGGACAAGCGTCAGGGCGAGATCGTCGAGCAGGTCAAGGAGGCGCGCCGCTCCGGCAATAACATCGAGGTGGACTACCTCTGGGAGGACCTCAAGGGAATGAAGATCGACCGGATGTGGATGATCCGGGAATCGACTATCCTCAACCTCGAAGGCATCACGGTCAAGAAGTACCTGCGTGGCATGGAGCGGATGGAGCGCAACAACAACCACGAGGGCATCAACAAGATGATGGAACGCATCCGCGGGTCCGGCCTGGAAGCCAAACTCGACGCCGATCGCATCGCGACCGACGAGTATCTCGACGAACTGCGGGCGATCATGGACGATGTTGGCATGGACATGGAGTCGATGGACATGGTCGAGGATGACCCGGAAAAAGCCGCCTTCCTGGCCGACATCGACGCGATCAACGTGGCCGAAGAATCGGGCAACCTGGATGAGGTCGAAGAGGCCGAGGACCGCCTGACCACCAAGCTCGAGGAGGAGACCGAGGAACCATGATCGACCTCTCCGCCCAGATCAAGCGTTCGATCGACGAGGCCGTCAAGAAGGGCAACTCGGCCGAGAAGTCGAACCCGGATCGGGCGGCGGACGCCTACCATACGGCCTACAAGCTCTACCTGCAGTTTGCCGACAAGGCGCCCAGCCGCGCGCTCGAGCTGGCCCGCAAGAAGCAGGCGCTGCACTACCGGGAGATGGCCCGACGGCTGGAGGCCGGCGAACCCGCGCACGCACCACGCAGCGAAAAGCGCAAGCCCGCCAGCGACGAGGCGAGCGCTGCGCCGGACGAAGAGGACAAGATCAAGTCGGCGGTCTGGGACCTGGTCGTCACCAGCCCGATCACCTGGGACAAGATCGGCGGCCTCGAGGCCACCAAGAAAGAGATCAAGCTGGCGCTGGCGATCAGCCTGGCGCAGAAGCCTGCCGGCGTCGAGGTCAGCGCCTTTCGCAACATGCTGTTCTACGGCCCCCCGGGCACCGGCAAGACGCTGCTCGCAGCCGCCACCTCCAATGCGCTCAAGACGGGCGACGGCAAGCGCTCCTGCTTTTTCAACGTCAAGGTCTCGAGCGTGCTGTCGAAGTTCTTCGGCGAGTCGACGCGCATCATCTCCGAGCTCTACGGCACCGCGCGCGACACCTCGCCCGCGGTGATCTTTCTCGACGAGTTCGAAGCGCTCTCCGGCAGCCGCGACGGCGGTGACTCGGGTGCGGAGCGCCGCATCCTCTCGACGATCCTGGCCGAGCTCGATGGCCTGTCTGAAAAAGGGCGCGACGACATCTACGTCCTGACCATCGCGGCAACCAATCGTCCCTGGGACATCGATGGCGCGGTGCTGTCACGCTTCGAGAAGAAGATCCTGATCCCACTGCCCGATCCGGACTCGCGCCAGCGAATCCTGGAGATCATGCTGACCGGCAAGGGTTTTCAGCTGGAGTTCGAGATTCCCGAGCTGATCGCGTTGACCGACGGCTATTCCGGCCGCGAGCTGGAGCGGCTGGTCAAGGACGTCACCGGCAAGATGATCGCGGACACCAACAAGGATCTGGTCGCGTTGTTCGATGAGGACCCCCGCAAGGCCGCCAAGTATCAGATCAAGACCCGCCCGCTGAGAAAAGACGCTTTCGTCGACGCATCGACGACGATCGTTCCCCAGACCAAGCCCGAAGAAATGGCGCGTTACGTGCGCTGGGCCAGAGAACTCGAGTAATCAGGAGCTGCCAGATGGGATTGTTCAAATCAAAGGCTGAGCGGAAGATGGAGCGGGATCTGAAAATCCGTACCGGTCTGAACAAGATCCGTCGGCAGATCAAGGTGCTCGAGAAGAACGAGAGTGGTTACATCAAGAAGGCCAAGCGCGCCCACGAGGTCGGCGACACCGGCAACCTCAGCTTCATCAAGAGCGCGCTGAAGAAGACGATGTCCTCGCGCAAGATCATGGAGCGCCAGATGCTGACACTCGAGACCGCGATCCAGATCAAGGATCAGGCCGAGTCGCACGCACAGTTCGCCGAATCGATGGGCGTGCTCTCCAAGTCGATCGCCGACGCTTTCGAGTCGACCGACCTGACAAAATCGACCGCCAACTTCGAGAAGGCGATGTCCCAGGCCGAGTCGATGGAGCAGCGAATGGAGATCTTCCTCGACATGTCGGGCGAGTCGCTCACATCGATGTCCGAGGGCAGCGATGATGCAGTCAGCGACGAGGAACTGGACAAGTTGCTCGAGATCGACAGCCCCAGCTCCGACAAGCTGGACGAGCTGGAGTCGGAGATCTCCGATGAGCTGAAGGAAATCGAGCGGGAACTCGAAGCGTGATCGCCCGATGAGCCGCGTCTACTACGAGGCCTACGAACGCCACGAGCAGGAGGGGCTCGCCGCCTACAAGGAGGGCGAGTTCAAGAAGGCACGGCAATCGTTGCTCAAGGCGGCCGAGTACCTGCTGCTCGCCGCCAAGGACAGCGAAGAACGCCAGGCGCGCTCGCGCCTGCAGAAGAGCCGTAAGCTACGCGAGCTGGCGCAGAAGATCCCCGAGAACGGCAGCAAGTCCGCCACCGGCAAGCTGCCGCGCGTCGATGCCGCGGAGGCCGAGCAGACCGACGACGACCCGGCCTTCACCGTGATGGAGCGGCCGTCGATCGACTTCAGTGACGTGGCGGGTTGCGAGGCGGTCAAGGAGGAGATCCGGCTGAAGATGATCTATCCCTCCCAGCACCCGGAGAAGGCGGCGGCCTACAAGGTCCGGCGCGGCGGCGGCATCCTGCTCTACGGCCCGCCGGGCACGGGCAAGACGTTGATCGCGCGCGCCACCGCCGGTGAACTCGACGCCGCGTTCTTCACCGTGCGGCCCTCGCAGATCATGTCCAAGTGGGTCGGGGAGGCTGAGAAGAACATCGCGAAGTTGTTCGAGACCGCGCGCAACGAACCCAAGTCGGTGATCTTCATCGACGAGGTCGAGGCGCTGGTACCCGAACGCGGTGGGGACAATCGCAGCGGTGTGATGCAGCGGCTGGTCCCGCAGATCCTGACCGAACTGGAGGGCATCGACACCAGCAGCGCCAACCCGACGCTGTTCATGGGCGCGACCAATACACCGTGGCAACTCGACCCGGCGGTTCTGCGCCCTGGCCGGTTCGACGCGCTGATCTACCTCGGCCTGCCCGAGCCGATCACGCGTCAGTGCATCATCGAGCTGCAACTGGATGGGCGGCCGGTCGAAGAGGAACTCGACCTGAGCTGGATTGTCGAAGCAACCGAGGGATTCAGCGGCGCCGACCTGCGCAACCTGGTCGAGAAGGCGGCGGCTTCTTGCTTCCGCCAGGCGATCGCCGACGGGGAGATTCACCCGATTCGTCGGGAGACATTCGAGCACGTCTTGAAAACTCAAAAACCCTCCGTGATGCCAGAGCTGCTGACACGATTCGAGCAGTTCCGGGCGACGCGGTCCCACGCATGAGGCGGATATGAAGTACACCGAATGGATCGACGACATCGACGCCCTGGCGATCCGTCTGTCGGCCAGGCAGGCGCGCAGATTCCTGGACAGAAAGGACCTCGTGGTTCCCGAGGATTGTGTCTGCTTGCTCGATGGCGATCAGCGCGCGCTGCTGCCCGCGGGCGGCCGGCGAGATGTCATCGAAGACTTGACCCTGCTCAAGGAGGCGCTGTTCCTGGTCGAGACCAGCGTCGACGATATCACCAGCCAGGACGGGCATGTCTATGGCTGCCAGCTGCGCTTCACCGCCTACATCGATACCCGCAGCGAGGAGCAAGCGGAGCGCTTCCGCAGGATGTTCCTGGCTGCCCCCGACACGATCTGCTATCGCGAAGACCTGCTCGCCGAGCTCGAGCCCAGACTGCAGAACGCCCTGCGTGAGTTCGCGGAACAGCGGCCGAGCGACAAGCTCGACGATGAGGGCGTCGACGAGGATATCGAGCGCTTCCTGCGCAACGAACTGAAAGGGTTCTTCGAGGACAGCGGCATCGAGCTCTCGCGCGTGCGCACGGCGAGATTTCATTCCGAGGCCCTGGAGGCGCTGCGCCGCCAGCAAGCGGAGGTCCAGCTCGAAGCGGACAAGGCACGCGCCCGGCAGCGCAAGCTGGAGATCTGGGAGAAGGACCAAAAGGGTCAGCTGCTGGCCGAGCAGGAGGTCAAGGATTTCTACGAGCAGCTCAAGCGCGAGGGACAGATCAAGGAGATCGGCGAGAAGCAGGACATGGATCAGCTCTACCTGCAGTACGAGGCCCAGCGCCAGAAGGAGCAACAGGGGCTGTCGCACATGCTGCAAGAGAAGGAGCGCGATCACAAGCTGCAGCTCGACCGCAAGGAGTTCGAGGCGGAACTCGAGCGCACCAAGCTGGCAGCGGAGATGCTCGGAGGCGCCAACGTCGCTGCGCTGATCAGCCAGGTCGACGACGCCGACGCCAAGGAACGGCTCTACCGCTACCTGATCCAGAAGGACATGTCGCCCGAGCAGATCCAGGCCCAGAGCACGGCCGGCGGGATGAACAAGCGGATGGAGGAAGCCTATTCCAAGCTGCTGCAGGCAGCCGAGCAGCTGGCCAGCCGCCCGTCCAAACGACTTGCCGCGATCAGACCCCAGGCCGAGGAGGGCGACGCGCGAACCCACCGGGTGCTGGTCGCCAGCGGGCGGCGCGTGCTGGCCTTCGATCCCAAGAGCAACGTCCAGGCCGATCAGGCGCGCGAGATCTATGACTTCTCCAGCGGCACATTGGGCGGGATTCGCTCGGTGCGCGTGCGCATCCACGATGGCCAGAAGTACCTGGTCGCCGGCGCGCGCGGCGGCGTCTACGCCACCCCGCTGCGGGGTCCGACCGATCCCGCTGGCGGCAAGGTGACCGAGTACGCCTTCTCGGCCGCGCTGCAGGGACGCACGGGGGTCAACGCCATCGAACTGATCGGTGACCGGCTGCTGGTGACCCACTCCGAGTGCGGCCTGATCAGCTGGGAGTTCGGCAAGCCGCACGTGCCGGAACAGCGGCTGTTTCCCGAGACGACCGCCGGCGCCAGCTCGGTGCGCGGCCTGACCTCCCGCGAGGGGCGCATCTTCTACGCCTCGGAGAACCGGGTCTACGCGGCAGACATGAACAGCGACCATCCGGTGCCGCTGCTCTACTCGGGGCCGACCAGCCAGGTCACCTCGGTCGTGCTCCAGGCCGGCCGGCTCTACGCCGCGACCGTCGACGGCGCGATCTATTCCTGGGACCCGGAAGAC
This sequence comes from uncultured Planctomycetota bacterium, assembly GCA_964566865.1. Lineage (GTDB taxonomy): Bacteria > Planctomycetota > JACQVV01 > JACQVV01 > CAZANL01 > CAZMLI01. The sequence goes on along the minus strand of CAZMLI010000115.1, from coordinate 1,275 downwards.
CCGCACTCCCCCACCCGCGTGCTGCATCAGCAGGCCAAGATCTACATGATCCGTCCCGCGCGCATCGGCGGTGTGCCCCACCTGTTCGTCGGATCGAAGGACCGCGGCGTGCTCTGCCGCTACATGGAGGGCGCGCTCGACACCAAGTACCAGTCGGGCAGCCTGGTGCGCTGGGCCGACGGCGCCGCCGACTTCTGCTTCGGCGTCGACTACGACAGCCATCAGCTGATCATCTGGCGTGCTCAGTTCCCTGAATCGGAACTGCGGCGAATCCCACTGGCCGAACCGATCAACGACATCTGGGTCGTTCACAAGGACGTGGTCTAATGCTCAAGGGCATCGGAATTCTGGCCGGGGTCGTGCTGCTCAGCATCGCGGGTTACGTCGTCTGGGGCCACTTCTCCAAGGAGAAGACCGATCCGCTCGATCCGTTCCGGCGCGAGGTGGCCCGGATGGTCGTGACCCAGATCAGCGAGGACATGCCGAGCGAGGACGGCGTCGAGCTGGTCGTCTTCCCACCGCTTTCCGGCGACCGAAGTGGCGAGGTGACCGAGATGGTCCGGCAGTCGTTCAACGATACGGGCAAGTACAACGTGATCGACCATGCCCTCGTCTTGAATCATCTCGAGGACAAGGAGCTGAAGAAGTCGGACCTCTACAAGCCGAGCCTGGCGGCGCAGGTGGCCCAGGCGCTGGACGCCGACGGCACGATGTCCGGCAAGATCCTCTCGTTTCCGAAGCCCAGCGGTGACAAGAAAACCAGCCTGACCGTCAAGATGACCCTGCGCGACAAGAGCGGCTCGCTACGCTTCGAGCGCCGCTACCGGGCCGAGATCAAGCCCAGCTTCTTCTCGTTGTCTTACCAGCGCGCCAATCTGGCGACGATGGGCGGTTGGAGACGCTTCCTGGTCTGGGCCTTCATCGTGCTGATGATGCCGATCTTGCTCCACCCGCTGCTGCAGAAGCTGCTGACCGAGGAGAGCAATCTGATCAACCTCTACATGCTGCTGGGCATGACCGCGGTCGGCGCGCTCGCGGCCTACGTCGCGATCGGCCTGCGCATCGAAGGCTTCTGGGAAGGGTTCGCCTTCTTGCTGGCCTGCATCACCAGCGCCTTCTGGAACTACGTCGCGGCCACCTTCGTCGAGGTCTATCTCAAATAGCACCCCGCCGCTCCAGCATGCCGGGGGTCCTGCAGCAACTGGCCGACCAGGGGCTCACGCCCGGCTGCGTGATCGATGTCGGCGCCGCCGATGGCACCCGCCCGCTCTACGA
>CAZMLI010000114.1:4095-12056 GCA_964566865.1 uncultured Planctomycetota bacterium | reverse complement strand
AACAGCAGGCACGGACCCGGAAGTAAGACGCGAGCAGTTCCTGGGTAGCCGACGCCAACGTACTTGGCGCGAGTGCCACGTGCTGGTCGACGTCAACGTACCTGGTACGGGTGCTGCGTGCAGGTCGACGTCAACGTACCTGGTGCTGCGTGCTGCGTGCAGGTCGACGTCAACGTACCTGGTGCTGCGTGCTGCGTGCAGGTCGACGTCAACGTACCTGGTGCTGCGAGCTTCGTGCAGGTCGACGTCAAGGTACCTCGCGCTTGTGCTGTCGTGCTCGGCGACATCCCGGGTGCCCTTTTTGCCTGACAATTCTGGCGGGAGGCGAGATTGACGTAACTCATATTGACACCGATGGATAGGTGCAGAGTCTTCCCGAAGGAGAAGACTTGAGACGTCAGTAGTACAGATTTGGTTGCGGCCGAAGGCCTGCGCTAAGTTCTCGGCTGCGCTACGGCACCAGCGGGATCCCACGCGCCACGGCGAAGTCGGCCATCGTGCGTAATCCCGGCTGCGCCTGGGCCACGCCGAGGATGCAGTTGACCACCGCGGCGGCGGTCGCGCGATCGCCGTGCACTGGCTCCATGCGCATCCGCACGGGCGGGTCGCCATCGATCTCGATCGCCTCGTGGGCGTCGGCCAGCCCGACCGCCGCCACGAACTCCAGGCGGATGCGTTCCTGTCCGTCCACGATGCCCTGCGCGACCTGGCGCAGGCCAGCGACCTGTCCGGCGGCGATCTGGAAGTGCGGGCTGCTGCAGTCCTGCGGCGCCAGGTAGGGCTCGACCACTTCGGTCGCCTCGTCCAGCTTCCAGCCCAGGCCGTGCGCCAGCAACTCGACCGACTCGGTCAGACCGACATGCCCGATCGGGATCGGGGCGGCCATCTTCTCGGCGAACGCCTCGGGGGTCATGCCGGCGCCGATCTTGGCCTGGAACGGACGGCGGCGGTGCGAGGCGTCCTGATGGCGGCGGATCTCGATCCGGCTGATGCTGCGGCAGAGTCCGGCGCAGACCAGCGGCAGATAGTCCATCAGGTAGCCCGGGTTGATTCCGGTGCCGAGCACCACCAGACCGGCCTCACGCGCCTTGCAGTCGATCCTGTCGGCCAGCTTCGACGGCCCGCGCCAGGGAAAGACCAGCTCCTCGCAGGTCGAGACGACATGGCAGCCGGCGTCGAGGCAGTCCTCGATCTGCCCGATGATGGCCTCCAGACGGGAGCCGGTGGCCAGCAGCGCCACCTCGGGTTTTCCCGCCATGGCTTGCGCGGCGGTGGCATGGATCTCGACCCCCAGCTCGCAGCGCGGTTCGAGCAGCTGGCCCAGGTCGGTCCCGACCAGATTCGGCGCCACGTCCACCGCGGCCACCGAAGCGAAATCCCGTTCCCGGGTCAGGTCCAGGATGGCCTGTCCAATCGGCCCCAGTCCAAAATGCATGATCCTCACGTGCGGCTCCTCACAGCGATCTGTCTACCGAACTTCAACCGGGGCATGATACTCGGTCGTATCCTTTTGACACCCCTGAGGCCTGACAGTATCATGCGCCAATCCACAACTGAGTCAGGCGGAGTCCCCCAATGGATGTGAGCAAGCTCTACGAGCGAGCCGAAGATGCGGTCAAGCGCAAGAACTACGACTACGCGATCGAGGTGCTGAAAAACCAGATCCTCAGCATCTATCCCGACGACGTCAAGGCTCGCAAGCTCCTCCGCGGTTGCGAGAATCGCAAGTTCAATGAAGATGGCTACCCCAGCGCAAGTCAGGCGCAGCTCGCCGGGCTGATGCCGATGATCAAGATCACCCTGTTCAAGCTGATGAAGAAGTGGGAGAAGGTGATGGAGGAGTGCGAGAACTACCTCCTCAAGGATCCCCGTAACAAGCGCGTGCTCGGCACGCTCGGCAGCGCCGCGGCCAACGCTGGCTACATGGACACCGCGATCAGTCAATACGAGGCCTGCCTGGAGGTAGACCCGCAGCATGTGCCGTCGCTGCGCGCCCTGGGCTATCTGTACGAGGCCACCGAGGACCTGGCGAAGGCGATCGACTTCTTCAAGCTCGCCACCAAGCTCGACCAGACCGACGGAGAATCCAAGCGCAAGCTGAAGAACATCTCGGCGATGATCTCGCAGCGGGACTTCGCCGGCAAGTCCAGCCGCGATAGCATCAAGGACAAGGGCGAGGCGGAGCGGCTCGAGCACGAGGATCGCGTCCTGCGCACCAAGGAGGATTACGCCGACGCGATCGATCGCACCAAGAAGGAGCTGGAAGCCAACCCAGACGATCCCTACCGCCACCTGCGCCGACTCGGAGAGCTGTACCAGCAGCTCGGAGAGCCCAAGCCGGCGGTCGAGTATTACGAGAAGGCGCTCGAACACAACCCCACCTCGTTCGACATCACTGTGCGCATCGGCGACGTCAAGATCGATACGCTGGAGCGCAGGGTCAAGAAGTACCGCAAGGCCGCCAAGAATGGTGACGGCGACGCCAAGAAGAAGCTGGCCGGCGCAACCGGCAAGCTGCGCGACTACCAGGTCGAGGAGTACACCCGGCGCGTCACGGAGCACCCAACCGATCTCGATCTGCGCTTTCAGCTCGGCCGGGTCTCGTTCCTGCAGGGTAGCTACAACGATGCGATCAGCCACCTGCAGAAGTCGACGAAGCACCCGAAGCGGCGCCAGGACAGCTACAATTTCCTGGGGCAGGCCTTCATGAAGCAGGATGAGTTCGACCTGGCGATCAAGCAGTTCAGCAAGGCGCTCGAGGACATGAACCGGGATGACGACCGCGCCAAGGTCCTGCGCTACAACCTGGCGCAGGCCTACGAGGCGATCGGTGACACCGACGCGGCGCTGACCGAATACCAGGACATCATGGAGGTCGACATCAACTACAAGGACGTCAAGGCCCGCGTGAAGAAGATGCGCGGCTAGTCGTTGACATCCACCCCAGGCCGCCTAGAATTGGCTTTTTCAGCCGTTCCAGACCAAAGCACACAGAGAATCAAAGAAGATGCCGACCAGTAGTTCAGCCAACAAACGAGTGCGTCAAGACGCGAAAAAGGCCCTGCTCAACAAGGCCAAGAAGTCCCGCATCCGCACCGAGATGAAGAAGTTCCAGGACGCGCTCAAGGACCACAGTGTCCCACGCGCCCAGGTACAGCTGCAACTGACGACCAAGTTGCTGGACAAGGCGGTCAAGACCAACCTGCTGCACAAGAACAACGTTGCGCGCAAGAAGTCGAAGATGGCCCGCGCGCTGCACGAGTTGCAGCACCGTCACGCCGACGACGCCTAGCTGATTCCGGCGCTTCTCGCCGCGGATCGCCCGTAGGGCGGGGGCTTGTCCCCCGCCGCGCGGACCGCACTCTTCCGGCAGGATAGCGAAGCTAGGTCCCCAGACCCGACAAGCCCCTGCCCTACGGGGCCTGCGCCTCGCTCAAGGGCATCAGACGCCTAGCCCCCCAGGTCCTGCTTCAACCGCGCCAGCGGAAAGTTCTTCCCCGGACAGGCAGTCGGCCCCCGAGAGCGCACCTGCTTGTGCAACTTCAGCCCCTCGACGCCAATACCGTACTGTTGCATCAACCAGCGGCACAGCTCCAGTAGCGACTGATACTGCTTGTCGCTGGGACGGGTATTCTCGAAGTTGCCCACCAGACAGATCCCGACACCCTGCTTGTTATAGTGGGTATCCCCGGCATGCGCGCCAGCGCGCTGCGCGGTCCAGCGCCAGCCCGTCTCGATCTTGCCGTCAGGCCCGCCCTGGCCGTTGTCGATGACGAAGTGGTAGCCCAGCCCGTCCCAGCCCTTCTTCAGGTGCCACTTGTGAAAACGCGCGGCGTTGCCGGTCGGGGTGGCCGAGTGATGCAGGACGATCGCTGTCCAGTTGCGCGGGTGCGCCGGGGCTTCGAGACCCTCGGGCGGCGGCACGATCAACTCGCCGGAATCGCTCTCTGGAACGGCCACGGGGCCGCCCAGGCAAGCACAAAGCAAGAGGAGCGCCGGGAGATACCCGGCGCGCCACTTGCCTTTACTGAATCCGCGAGCTGCTAGTGAAATACGCGCGCTTCTAGTGAAATACGCGTGCGTATCGGTAGTAGATTTCTAGCGAGAGCACGTTGATCGCGGTCGCGTAGACCCGGCCGCCGGCAAAGCCCCAGGCGCCGATCGGATCCCAGCTGCCGTTCTCGTCGCCGCCGGTGCGTTGATGGTCGACCAGCGCAGACTTCATGTTCTTGTTCCACTGGCGCCAGTAGTCGCCGCCCATCTGGAACATCGCGAGGGTGGCATAGTACCAGTAGTAGAAATCAATCTGATTCAACTTGCCGCCGCCGCCTGCATCCCAGACCGGGAGCTGGCTGGCCATCACCGTCGCGCCACCTCGCAGCTTTGGGCTGTTCTTCGAGTGGCCGAAGAAGATCCGGCACATCGTCGCCAGCGCGGTCGGCGTGTGGTTGGCCGCGTGCGAGTTGGCGGTGTTGACGCCCAGGTCCTCCGCGACGAAGCGGGAGCTGGTCGGCCCCTGCCATCCGCGCGGCGGCCGCTTGCGGTAACCGGTGATGTAGTAGCTGTCATCGGTGATCGAGTCGACGAATGCCTCGGCCGACTTGAAGGACTCGGCCATGCCGGCCACCTTCAGCTCGGCGGCCTTGGCCGACTTGAGCGCCATCACGGCCCAGCCGGTGACCGAGATGTCGTTGTCGCCATCCCGCTCGTGATAGCGCCAGCCCATGCCAGGGTTCTGCGCCTTGACCAGCCAGTCGATCGCCTTCTGCGCGGCGCCCTTGACCAGCGGGCTCTTGGTCATGCCGTAAGCCTCGGCCAGTGCCAGCGCGCAGATCGCGTGGTTGTACATGTAGTGGCCGCGCTTGCCACCAATCAGGCCGTCCGCGGCCTGGACCTTCATCAGATACCGAATCGCCTTCTTGACGGTTTCCTTGAAGCGACCGAAGCGGTGCGTATGACCGGCGCCGAGAAAAGCCAGAGTGGCCAGCGCGGTCAGTCCCGGATCGACCCAGCCCAGCTTGGCGACGCCCGAGCAGGTGTTCTTTTTGCACTGCCCCTGGAAGCCGTCACCATCCCAGCGGCCGGAAGCGCTCTGATGGTTGCGCAGCCAGATCAGGCCGGCGAGCACGGCGTTCTCGGTTTTCCGTCCACCACCACCACGACGGGCCAGGTTGCGACGACCGCCACGACGGCCACCGAAGGTGCCGCCCGCGCCGCCGCCCATGCCGATCGCGTCGTTGTTGAACTTGCCCTGCATCTGGGCATCGGAGTTGGCGTCGTCCCGACCCTTGGCTTCTTTGAAGTCTTCTTCGTCGGCGGTCTCGTTGTGATCCGCAGGCGGCTGGTCGCTGTCGACCGGATCCTCGACGGGCGGGGTGTCCGGATCCTCGACCTTGCTCTCCTCGAGATCCTTTTCCTCGTCTTCGATCGGATCTTCGGGCGCTGGTTCGATCGACGCCTTGAGCTTGATCGGCGGGATCTTCGTCGGACCCTTGCACTCGATCATCGGCATGATGACCAGGATCACGAACAGGTGGACCGAGAGCGAGATCGCCCACCAGGGTGTCATCGCTAGCTGCTCGCGGATGAACTCGTCCCAGCGAGACTCTCCGTATTCCTCATACGGCTCGTCTTCGTATTCGTCGTCGTCTTCGTAGTAGTCGTCGCGCGCCATTACCGTCTCCTATGGCTGATGTGCCACCTGTTCTGCTGTAACTTGTCTATTCCTACGTCCAATGGGGCGTCCGGTTCAATGAATATCCGAAAAAATCAACGTTTGTTGATATAGCGGAAGTCCGGCTTCTCGAACAGGTTAGGCGGCCAGATCGTGGCCTTCTCGCGGAGGTCGCGTTTGACCCGTTCGAGCTTGGCCTGGACCCGCCTGCGCCAGAGGGTATTGCGGATGCTCACCTGGGCCTCCGAGAACGGAATCACCCGCGCGAGGCGCTTCTTCTCGACCTTGATCACGTAGATCCCCTTGTCGAGTCGGATCGGATCGCTGACCCCACCCTCCGGCAGCCTGAAGGCCACCTTGTCGATCTCCGCAAGTAATTGCCCCCGCGGGACATAATGCCAGACCAGCTTGCCGCCCGATTCATCCACCGGAAACCGGCCACCGTGCCGGCCGAGCGCCGGTGAGGTCGATCGCGCCAGCTGCGCGAAGTCCGCGCCCTTGCGTAACTGGCCGACCAGCGAGCGGGCGAGGTCCTCGACCTCCTGACGGTTCTCCTTCCAGGACAAGAAGATCTGGCGAATCTGCACGCCCTCCTCCTGGCTGAACTGCACCTTGTGCGTCCGATAATACCGCCGGATCTCCCCCGGCGTGATGAAGACGTCGTCGGTGGGTCGCCGCTTGCCCTGACTCTCCGCCAGACCGATCTTCTCCATGATCAGGCGCTTGACGGTCAGCTCCTTCTTCAGCGTGGACTGGATGTCCCTCAGCGTGACACCGCGCTCGGCGGCATACTTGCGCGCCTGCGCCTCCCCCCCGAGCCGCCGGATGAAGCTCGCATACTCCTGCTGGACCTCGCGATCCGAGACCTCGATCTTGTAGCGCTTCGCTGCCTGCAGCGCGAGGATGTCGGTCACATGTTTGCGAATCGTGCCGGTCCAGAGCTTGGTCTGCTGGCTCAGCTGCTCCCGTTTGGGCAGATGGCCGAGCGCCTCGAGGGCCGGACCGATCTCCTTCAGGATATCGGCGCTGGTGATGATCTCGCCGTTGACCTTGGCGACGATGAAGTCGGACAGCCGTCCGGGCTTGGGATCCTCGGCGAGCACCGACGGCGAGAGGATCGAAATCAGCAAGCAGAACGTGGCTACGGGGGCTATCCGGATCACTTGGCACACCTGTCGTAGGTCATGTTATGGCTTGGCTCGCCTTGGTTTAGGACGATTATAAGCGGTTGCGGCAGAGAGTCAATTTGCTATTATGTGCGCCGCCCATGCTGGAGATTCTACACTACCCACATCCCGTGCTCGTTCGCGACGGCGAGCCGATCGAAACGATCGATGACGAGCTCCGTTCACGGGTTGCCGAGATGTTCGAAACGATGTATCAGGCCCGCGGGGTCGGCCTGGCCGCGCCCCAGGTGGGCTGGAGCGTCCGGCTGTTCATCGTCAACCCCACAGCGGGCGAGGATTGCAGCGCCGAGCGGGTCTTCATCAATCCCGAGATCCTCAGTAAACAGGGTCGCGAGGTGGCCGAGGAGGGCTGTCTCTCCTTCCCGGAGCTGACGATCCACGTGCCGCGCGCGGTTCGCGTGGTGGTGCGGGCGCAGGATCTGGACGGCGAGTGGTTCGAGATGGAGGTCGAGGATCTGCTGGCCCGCATCATTCAACATGAATATGACCATGTGCTGGGCATCCTCTTCATCAGCAAGATGACGCCGGCGGATCGTATCGCGGCGGACAAGAAGCTCAAGGAGCTACGGGCCGAGGCCAGGGCGTAGTTCTGGAAACGGTCGTCGGCTACCGAAACCTATCCCCCGGCCACTGGAAAGAGGCTGTGGCCACTCTCGGCGTCTTCGACGGGGTGCATCTGGGGCACCGCCTGGTCCTCGAACAGACGCTGGCGCGTGCCCGCGAGCGCGGCGGGCCGGCCGTGGCCGTCACCTTCGATCGCCACCCGCAACAGACCCTGACCGGCCAGGGCCCGCCGATGATCGTGCCGCTGGACTATCGGTTGCGCCTGTTCGAGAAGCTCGGCATCGCGCATTGCCTGGTGCTGGTCTTCGACGAAGCGCTGGCCCGCTTGCCGGCCGATGACTTCGTCGAGCAGATCCTGATCCAGGCCGTCGGCGCCCGCGCGCTGGTCCTGGGTTACGACTGCCGCTTCGGCCAGGGCGGCCTCGGCGACTTCGACTTCATTCGCGACAACCAGCCGCGCTTCGGCCTCGAAGCGGAGCGCGTCGGCCCGGTCAGCGAGGGGGGCCTGGAGATCTCGAGCAGCGTCATTCGCCAGT
>CAZMLI010000114.1:0-3995 GCA_964566865.1 uncultured Planctomycetota bacterium | reverse complement strand
GTCGGCCCGGTCAGCGAGGGGGGCCTGGAGATCTCGAGCAGCGTCATTCGCCAGTCGATCACCGGCGGCGACTTGCCCCGCGCCGCCGCCCTGCTCGGTCACCCGGTCACGCTCGAAGGCGAGATCGTCCGGGGGGACGGCCGCGGCCGCACGATCGGTTTCCCGACCGCCAACATCGAGCCGACGGGCTTTCTCTTGCCACCCAACGGCGTCTACCTGGCGCGCGCGATTCTCGCCGACCAGACGCATGATGCGCTGGTCAACATCGGCACCCGACCGACCTTCGAAGACGGCACCCGCGTGACGGTCGAAGCCCACCTCAAGGGGCTGGACTCGGAGGTTTACGGCAGCCGCCTGACGCTCCAGCTGACGCGCCGAATCCGCGCTGAAAAAAGGTTCGACAACGCCGATCAACTGGTCGCGCAGATCCGGCAAGATCTGCGTCAGCTCTAGCTCCAGCAGGCGTTTGCAGTTTGCCTGGACGCAGGTATAATCAGCGCGTATTTTGAGAGCGGGTAGCTCAGTTGGTAGAGCACCGGACTGAAAATCCGGGTGTCCCCAGTTCAAGTCTGGGCCCGCTCATCTCTGCCATCGCCGGGGCCCTCCGGCGCCGCATCTGGCGCCGCTCGACCGTCGTCGGCCAACCAGGCAACCCTTCGCCACCCCGGCGATCTGCCGCATCAGGAGTCCTCGGATGAACCGCAAGTTTCTGTTCTTCTACGTGGTATCTCCCGTGATCCTGATGGCGCTGTTCGTCGCGTTCGAGGTCTTCGCCGACCGCGACGACGACCGCGTTTTTCGACAGGCCGAAATCATCGCGCAGGTCCGCCGGCTGATCCTCGACTCGTACGTCGAGGAGGTCGACGAGAAGGAGCTCTACGCCGGCGCGCTGCGCGGCATGCTGCGTGGTCTGGACGACCACAGCCAGTATCTCGATCCCGAGACCCTGACCCAGATGAATGCCGACAGCGACGGCGAATTCGGCGGGCTGGGCATCCAGGTCAGCATGAAGGACGAGTACATCACGGTGATCAGCCCGCTGGCCGACAGCCCGGCGGCCAGGGCCGGCATCCTGCCTGGCGACCGGATCATCGAGATCGAGGGCAAATCGACCGAGGATTTCACGCTCAACGACGCGGTGCGCCTGCTGCGTGGAAAGCCCGGCACCAAGGTGACGATCACCCTCGTGCATCGCGAGCAGACCAAATCGCACAAGGTGACGATCACGCGCGCCATCATCAAGGTCAAGAGCATCCGCTTCGCGCGCATCGTCGACGCCAAGCTCGGCATCGCGACGCTCTCGCTGACCAGTTTTCAGGACACCAGCACGAAGGAGCTCAAGGCCGCGCTAGTCAAGTTGAAGAAACAGGGCATGAAGTCATTGATCCTCGACCTGCGCGGCAACCCGGGCGGCCTGCTCAAGCAGTCGATCCTGGTCAGTGACCTGTTCCTCAAGAAGGGGATCATCGTCTCGATCAAGGGGCGCGCGAAGAACTCCAGCCAGAGCTTCAGGGCGACGGCCGAGGGCACCTGGGACAAGTTGCCGATGGTGGTGCTGATCAACGCGGGATCGGCCAGCGCGTCCGAGATCGTGGCCGGCGCGCTGCAGGATCATCGACGCGCACTGATCGTCGGCGAACGTAGTTACGGCAAGGGTTCGGTCCAGAACATCATCAAGCTGGGCGACAAGAAGAGCGCGCTCAAGTTGACGACCGCCTACTACTACACGCCGGCCGGGCGCAACATCAACCGCACGCGCAAGAAACGCGGCGGCATCGAGCCGGACATCGCGATCAAGTTCAGCCTGCAGGACTGGAAGGACTACGGCGAGATCCGCCGCCGGATGAGCATCCAATCCCATACGAAGAACACGAAGAAGAACCCCAAGGATCCGAAAGTGCGCATACTGCGCGACCGCCAGCTCGAGCGGGCGATGGACCTGCTGCGGGGAAAACGCGTTTACGACAAGCTGCCGGTCAAGCGCAAGAAGTAAGCGAGAGCCAACGCAGACCATGCTAGTGCTGGGCATCGAGACCTCGTGTGACGAGACGGCTGCCGCCGTCGTCGAATCCGGGCGGACCATCCGCTCGAACGTCGTCGCCAGTCAAGAGGCATTGCACGCCGACTGGGGCGGGGTGGTGCCCGAGCTGGCCAGTCGCGCACACACCGAGTGCGTGACCCAGATGATCAGCCGCGCGATGGCCGATGCCGGCCTGCGTGCGTCCGACCTGGTCGCCGTCGCGGTCACCGCCCGGCCGGGACTGATCGGCGCGCTGCTGGTGGGCGTCTGCGCCGCCAAGGCCTATGCCTGGAGCCACGCCCTGCCGCTGGTGGACGTCAATCACATCGAGGCCCATGCCTACTCCCCCTGTCTGGAGCAGTCCCTCGAGCCGCCCTACCTGGCGCTCGTCGCCTCGGGCGGACACACCGCCCTGTATCAGGCGCAGGCGCACGGTCAGTACAACCTGCTCGGGCAAACCCGCGACGACGCGGCGGGCGAGGCGTTCGACAAGGTGGCGTCGATGCTCGGCCTCGGCTACCCGGGTGGTCCGCGCATCGATCGCAGCGCCGCCGGCGGAGATCCGACGCGCTACAAGTTGCCGCGCACGATGCTCGACCCGGACTCGGACGACTTCTCCTTCAGCGGCCTGAAGACCGCGGTGCTCTACAAGCTGCGCGGGCAGAATGCCCAGGGCGAAGCGGAACCCATCGACCCGGCCGACATGGCCGCCTCGTTTCAGGAGGCGCTGGTCGACGTGCTCGTCGCCAAGCTGGTCGCCGCGGCAAAGCGCGGCGGCGTACGCCAGATCGCCCTGGCGGGCGGCGTGGCAGCCAACAGCCGGCTGCGCCAGCGGGTTCGCGAAGCCTGCGACGAACACGGTTGGGACGTCTTCATTCCCCAGATCGAGCTGTGCACCGACAACGCCGCGATGATCGCCGGGCTGGCCTACCATCACTTTCAGGCCGGCCGTCGCGCTGACTGGCGACTCGAGCCGCGGGCGGGTCATTGATGCAGCAAGACCTGGGATTCGCCAAGCTGGACCATGACCGGGAGACCCGTTGCGGTTTTCCGGAGGTGATCTACGGACCGGGCAAGACGTCCGATCAACTGCTGGAAATTGCCCGTGCGATTCTGGCCCGTAGCGGCGTGGTGATCGCCACCCGCGTCGAGCCCGAGCCGGCCGCGCGTCTGGTCAAGGAACTGGGCGCCGAATATCATGCGCGCAGCCGACTGGTCGTCGCGCGTGAAGGACCGCGCCCCACCGCACGGGGTCGCGTGGTCATTCTCAGCGCCGGAACGGCAGATCAACCGGTGGCCGAGGAGGCCGCGATCACGGCCCAGGAAGTCGGCGCCGAGATCGAACTGGTACCGGACGTCGGCGTCGCTGGACTGCACCGGCTGGCCGGCGCCAGCGATCTGCTACGCTCGGCCCACGCCGTGGTGGTGGTGGCCGGGATGGAGGGCGCGCTGGCCTCGGTCGTCGGCGGGCTGGTCAGTGCGCCGGTCGTGGCCGTGCCGACCTCGGTCGGCTACGGGGCAAGTTTCGAAGGGGTGACACCGCTGCTGACCATGTTATCCGGCTGTGCGCCGGGCGTGGCGGTGGTCAACATCGACGGTGGGTTCGCGGCCGGTTACTACGCCGCCATGATCGCCCGCCAGTCAACACATTGTAAGGGAGCCAGCTGATGGCTGAGGGTCAGATACACCCCCTCCTCATTGAAGAGGAGATGAAGGAAAGTTACCTGACGTATGCGTTGAGCGTGATCAAGAGCCGCGCGCTGCCGGACGTGCGCGACGGACTCAAGCCGTCGCAGCGACGCATCCTGCTGGCGATGAGCGACCTCAACCTGACGCCGGCCGCCAAGTTCCGCAAGTGCGCGCTGATCGTCGGCGAGACGATGGGTAAGTACCACCCCCACGGCGACAGCGCGATCTACCCGACGATGACCCGCCTGGCGCAGGACTGGGTCCTGCGTTACCCGCTGATCAACGG
>CAZMLI010000113.1:0-12198 GCA_964566865.1 uncultured Planctomycetota bacterium | reverse complement strand
GATGCTGCGCGCGACATCGGCCAGCGCATCGGACCAGCCGTGACCGTACTTGCAGCCCTGGCACCAGAAGTCGACGCTGAACTTGCGTTCGTGCGCGGCGAGCGTCACCTGAGATGAACGATCGGTCGATTTGACCGAGGCAAAGGGGACCGACTGCGGTCCCATCGTGTGCACGAGCAACTGGCTGCCCGCCTTCTCGAGGCAGCGGCTGAGGGCGGCGGCCAGCCCGCCGGCTTCGAACAGCTCCGGATACAGCGCACGATCCACGGCCATCAGCGCACCGCCTCAGACCGCCGCGACCACGAACTGTCGCCCCAGATCCCGCCCGAGTTCGATGAACACCTCGGCCAGTGTCGGGTGATACCAGGGCAGTTGCCCGACGTCCTCGGCGGTCCCGCCGTAGTGCATCATCGTCGCCGGGATGTGGATCAGGTTGTCAGCGCCCGGGCCGAGGATCTGACAGCCGAGGATCTTGCCGCTCGTGGGATCGGCCAGCAGCTTGGCCATGCCGTGCCGGGTTTCCATCACGATCGCGCGGCCCTGCTCTGGCCAGTGTTTGCGCGCGACCAGTGGTTCGATGCCGGCGGCGCGCGCCTCGGCCTCGGTCATGCCGACGCTGGCGAACGGGGGGTCGGTGAAGATCACCGACATCTTCAGCCGGTAGTCCTGCACGCGCTCGGGCCCCCGCATCGCGTTCCAGCCGGCCACCCGGCCTTCTTGATTGGCCAGGTGCAGGATCTGGTAGGTACCCGTGCTGTCTCCCGCGACGTAGACCTTCTCGTTGCTGCTGCGCATGTTGCGATCGTGCCGCACGACCCCGCCTTCGGTCTCGACGCCGGCCAGATCGAGCCCCAGGCCTTCGAGGGCAGCCTGTCGGCCCACGGCGCAGAGGTAGGCCTGCGCCTCGTGCGTGCGCGGCTGCCCATCCACGTCGAGCGTGAAGCGAATGCCCTGCGCCACCGACTCCAGCCGTGTGATCGTGGCGGGCGCCAGTAGCTCGGCCCCGGCGTGCTCGGTGAAGGCGGCCGAGAGCATCGGCGTGAACTCCGGATCGACGCGCGAGAGCAGCGGACTGCGGTTGATCAGCAGGACCTGCACGCCCAGCCGCACGAAGAACCAGGCGAACTCGAGCCCGATCGCGCCGGCGCCCTGGACCACGATCGAGCGCGGCAGCTCCGTCATCCGCATCACGTCGTCGCTGCCCATCACGCGGACCTGCTCGATGCCTGGGATCGGCGGAAAACTGCTGACCGACCCCGTCGCGATGACGTAGCCCCGCGCGCGATACTGTTTTCCGCCGGCCTCGACGGTCTCGGCGTCGACGAAACGAGCCCGCGCGTCGAGCACGGTGTATGCCGCGCGCTCGATGCCGGCCAGCTTGGCCCGCTTGAAGCGCGCCACCATCTGGTCCTTGCGCGCCATGATGCGGCTGAAGTCGAACGACCGACCGGATGCGGCCAGCCCCAGCGGCTCGAGATGGTTCATCTCCTCGTAGCGCTCGGCGCTGTACAGCATCGCCTTGGTCGGCATGCAACCGCGCAGGATGCAGAGGCCGCCGAGTTCGCCGTCGTTGATCAGCAAGGTCCGCGCGCCCGCATCGCAGGCCGCGCTGGCCGCCGAGGTGCCCGCGCTACCGCCACCGAGCACGATCACGTCAAGGTCGGAATTCATTGCGCCTATTGTACAATGCCCGCCATGAAGATCCTCATCACTGGCGGCACCGGGTATATCGGTGGCGCCATGACCCGTCGACTGCTCGATCGCGGCGACCAGGTGGTGCTGCTCGCGCGCACCCCTGCAAAAGCCGCGCCCCTGCAAGCGCTGGGCGCCGAGGTCTCCGCCGGCGACCTCACCGATCGCGCCAGCCTGGACCGCGCGGTGGCCGGCTGCGACGCCGTCGTGCACTGCGCGGGCATCCCCCGCCCCGCCACGTGGCGCGTTTTCCGCCGGGTCCATGTGACCGGGACGGAGAGCCTGGTGTCCGCCGCTCGCAGCGCGGGCGTGAAGCGACTGCTGTACCTCGCCAGCCTGGCGGTCGTCTTCGACGGCAACGACGTGAACGGCAGCGACGAGACACTGCCCTACCCGAAGAAGTTCATCGACCCCTACAGCCAGACCAAGGCGGAGGGTGAGCAACTGGCGCTGGCGGCAAACGACCCCGCAGGCATGACGGTGACCAGCGTGCGTCCCGCCATGGTCTGGGGACCTGGGGACAGCACCATCCTGCCGATCATGGCCCGCCTCTCCCGCAGCCTGCTCGGCATCCCCGTGCCGGGCGACGGGGCCAAGCTCGAGGCGACGACCTACATCGACAACCTGACCGACGGTATGCTCGCCGCACTGGACAGCCCGAAGGCCTCGGGCCGGACCTACTTCTTGCTGGACGACTTCCAGATCAGCGCCCGCGATTTTCTCTCGCGACAGCTGGAGGCGATCGGAGTCGAGCCGCGTTATTGCCGGATACCGCGGCACATGGCCGGCGGGATCGGTTGGCTGCTGGACCGCACGGCCGGGCTGCTGCGACTGCCGGTGCCACTGGCCTACTTCGGCTACCGCATGGCCGTCACAGAGCGCTGTGTCTCGACAACCCGCGCGCAAGAGGATCTGGGATACCGCCCGGCTGTCGGCCTGGAAGACGGGCTGGCCCGGCTAGCTGCCTGGGCCGAGCAGCTCGGTGGCCCGAAGGCGGTGATCGGCCTGATGTGAGCTCCCGGCGCCCGAGCTACCCGCTGAATCCGCGTCTCGCATTGTAGGCGCGGATCGCCCGCAGCTCAGCCTTGAGCCTCTTGGCCTGCCGCCCAATCGACTTCGATCGCCGACGCGGATCGTCGAGGATCTTCTGGACCTGCTTCTCGACGAAGGACAGCGTCGGCGGTTGGTCGGTGAAGTGCCAGAGGTGCGGGTTCAGATCGAGCAACAGGATCTCGCGTAGCTGACCGGTGCTGTCGTTGTCGAGCAGCGTTTCCAGCTGGCTGATCGCGTTACTGGCGATCGCCTTGTCGCGCGCGCGCAGTAGCCGTGCGAGTTCGAGCAGCCGGAAAGTCGGGCGCTGCGCGCGGAGCTGCCGGATCGCCGAACGCAAGACCCGGTTGTTGAAGCTCCGCAGCCCTAGCACAATATCCGATCCCCGCAGCCGCGTGCTGGGCGTGATGCGCGTATTCTGCACCACCAGCGTGGTGATCTTGCTGACCGTGCGGCGGCCGTTGCTGACGGTGATCTTGATGTTGCGGTACTTGCCGCTCTGCAGGTAGCTGACGTTCCAGTACAGCTCGCCGGTGAACGGTTCGATGTGACAGCCCTCCGGCAACCCACGGGCGGTGAAGTGCAGTCCCTGCGCACGCAGGTCCATCGCCTGGATCCGGTGGTAGAACACCTGGCCTTCCTGCGCGTAGAGCAACTCCGGCAGCTGCAAGAAGACCTGCTCGTTCCTCGGCGCGGCCTCGATCAGCCGCTGGTTGTCGACCACCAGCAGCCCGTCGGGGCTGAGCAGCCCGATGCGCACGCCGAACAAACCAGTCACCTCTGGGTTGCGCGTCCAGCTCGACGACAGCGCGAACGGACTGACCATCGCGCCCGGCGGCGCCTCGAAGACGACCGACTTGAACTGGGCCTTGAACCAGCGTTCCTTGTAGCTGAACTCACCGCGCAAACCACTGCCGATCTCACCCTCCCAGCTCGCCTTCGGGCGCCGCAGGTCGTAGACCTCGACCGACCAGGCGCGCTGACTCGAGAGCAGCCCGTGGTCCCGCCGGACACGCATGTTCAGAAACTCGACCCGCAGCGCGATGTCGTGCTTGCCCGGCGTCAACTCCTGACTGCTGGCGTCGTACCAGGTCCGTCGGTTCTTGCCACCGCTACGCGACTTCTTGCCGTCGAGGTACCAGTATGCGGTCAGCCGACCCAGCTTGGCCCCTTCGCCCTCGGCCACCACGGCGTCGGCCAGCAGCCGCAGCTTTTCACCGATGAACATCTTCTGTCGCACGCGGATCGGCGAGGCCCGGTCGATCGGCGAGACGAAACGATAGAGTGATTTCTCCGCCTGCTCGAAGCAGACTACGCAGTAGGGGCTGGCCGAACTCTTCATCCTGCAGATCGCAGCCGGTCGGAAGTAGCCCTTGGCGCGGTAGTACCCGCCCTCGTAGCAGCCCACCTTGCGGGCTGGGATGTGCGCCGGCCCCGGCGCGTTCCAGTAGTGCCACTTGACCAGCAGCGGGTTGCTCTCGCGGGTGACGTTGTAGTAGCGCCACTCGCGATCCTTGCCGAAGTCCGGAAAACCGCCGGCCACGCCTGGGTCGACATACTCGTCGCTGAGGCCGGCCAGCGCATGGCCGATCTCGTGGATCGCCACCGCGTTGATCCGGCCACTATTGTTCAGCGTCAGCACGCCCCCACCACCGGTCGCGCGACCGCCCGCCACGTTGGCCAGCACACAGACCAGATCGGCGTCGGGCGCCAGCCGCGCCAGGGCCCAGGCCAGTCGCCGATTGCAGGTCAGGATGTTGTTGTTGACCTTCGAGCCCACCGCGGTCGAGCCGGTCAGCCCGCTGGTCGGTTCGACGATGTTGATCTGATGGAAGTTGATGTAGCTCGGGTAGTTCTTGAACGGCTCGACCTTGAGAATGCCCGCGACCAGGCCCTTGGCCAGCCGATCGAACATCTCCTGGTCTTTCTGCGCGAAGCCGTCGGAGATGATCACGACGTCGAGCCGCTTGGCGGTGTCGCCCCGATCGACAACGGTCCTCACACCGTATACCTTGCGCTTCTTCAGCGCCTCGACCCGCTCGAATTCCTGCTTGCGCCGCGCCAGGATCTTGACCTTCTCGAGTTTCTTGACCTGCGCCCGGATCGTATTGGCCTTCAGCTCGACCTCGTCATTGCCCAGGAACGCACGCACGAACTTCACCCGCAGCGGATCCAGATCCGGGATGGAGAGCGACGGATCGAGCGCGGCGGCCGCCGCATATTCCCAGCGGGCTTGCTGCCACAATTCGGACTTCTCGCAGTAGCCGGCCAGGGCCAGATGACGCTTGCCGTCCGCTCCGGCCAGGAAGGACCGCACCCGCCAGACACTGTAGGGCGAGAGCTCGCCGAAGCTGAGCGTGCGCCTGCCGCGATCGGTGTCGAGGGTCAACTGGTCGCCGTCGACCTTGGTCAACGTGCCGTAGACCGCGCCACTGGCCGTGCGCAACAAGATCGGCCGAGGGGCCTGAACCTGCTTGGCCACCGACCGGGTGTCGTCGCGCGGCTTGGCCTTGGGCGGCTTGGGCAAGGTCAGCTTGCGCGCCCCCGGCGGCAAGATGTCGAGCTCGACGCCG
The DNA here is from genome assembly GCA_964566865.1 of uncultured Planctomycetota bacterium. Classification (GTDB taxonomy): domain Bacteria; phylum Planctomycetota; class JACQVV01; order JACQVV01; family CAZANL01; genus CAZMLI01. The sequence continues at coordinate 6,883 of CAZMLI010000113.1, read as the reverse complement.
GCCAGCTCGACCTTCTGCCCCAGACAGCCAATCCCCAGGAAGCTGACCATCAACACCCGCGACGGGTTGAACTTCTCGGTGCGCCGCAGCTCGGACAACCTGAACTCCAGCGGCCGCAGCGTATCGCCGGGAGTGACCCGCCTCCAGAGCCGCTGCCGCACGTCCGGGTTCGACAGCTGCACACAGAAGAAGCTGCTGATCGGCAACTCGCCCTTGATCCAGAAGCGCAGCGTCTTGTAACGGCTGATGTCCCGCGGCACGCCGGTGAAGATCAGATAGGCGGCCTGATCCAGCCCGATGCGCCAGGTCGTCACCTCGCGCCCGCCCAGCGTTACGGTCTTGAGCGTACCGCCCCAGACCTTTCTTCCGGAGAGCGCGACGCGGTCCTCGAACGGCAGCATCGGCCGGTTGCGCTCGCGGATCCCTAGCTGCTGGAGGTCGGGGTAGTAACCGGCGAGCTGTCGCTCGAGTGCATCGACTCGCTCCGCCAGCTTGTCCATGCCAGGCTTCTTCAGCAGCGCGATCAGTCCGCCGGCCCGCTCCAGCTCTCCCCTGCGCAGCGCCTGATGCAGAGCTTGCTGGCTGGTGGCGAAATGCGTATCGAGCCAGTCCTCGATGTGCCTGCCGAGTGCGTTCGCGTCCTGCCGCATCCGCCCGCCGACATCGCCGATCTCGCTGCGGAATACCTTCAGTGCCGCGCGCGCCGCACGCACATCATGTTTGGCGAGCGCCTGGTTGGCCTCTTTCCAGGCGGCCAGCGAGGCCAGCTCCAGCGGCCCCAGCTCGGACGACCCCGTCTTCTTCAGGCGCGAGCCGCTGACCTCTTCGCGCGACGGGGTCTTGCGCATCTTTATCAGCTCACGGCTGACGAACAGCATCACGGCCAGGAAGGCCAGCAACAGCACCGGCTTGACCAGCCGGCCGATCGACCGCATCGGCATGCGCTGGCTGTCCCGCACCTCGTGCCGGCGCGAGGCGGACTTCGCTTTCGGCTGGGGCGCGGGGCCGCCGATGCGCTCGACGCTGAAACTGAACGGCCCGAAGCGCAGCTTCTCGCCCCCGCGCAGCGTGGTCGGCTGGGTGATCTTCTGCTCGTTGACGTAGGTGCCGTTGCTGCTGGTATCGACGATCCGCACGCCGACCTCGCTGATCTCGAGCCTGGCATGGCTGGTCGAGATCAGCGGATCATCCAGCATCAGCGTGGATGCCGCCGTCCGCCCCACGCTGACCTGCCCCAGGTTGAGCGGGATGCTGCGTCCGGCGAACTCCCCGTCCAGGCCAATCAGCTGGAACTGCTCCGACCCCGTAGCCGCGACCGGTGGCGCGGCGAACAGGCCGACCGTCGCCTGGCGTTCGACCGCCTGCTGACCCAGCTGCTGCAACTGGAACGGCGTATTGCCGAAGCGCACGATCTCGCCGCCGGTCAAGGTGACCGCGTCCTGGATTCTGCTGCCGCCGACAAAGGTGCCGTTCTTGCTGGTGTCGTGCAGCACGATCTGCGTCGCCGAAACGACCAGGCGGGCGTGCTTGCCGGAGATCCCCGTATCCTCGAGGCGAATGGTGCCATCCCGGCCGATCGTCACCTCGCCAGGCCAGAGCGGAATCACCCGGCCTTCATGCGGCGCCGCCTGGCCGAGCAGCTGGTATGCCGGTTCGGGCGGAGGGCCGCCGCAACGCTCCAGCCGAAAAGCCGTCTTGGAGAAGGCCAGCGTCTCGCCACCGTGGAGCGTGGCGGGCGCCGAGATCCGCTCACCGTTGACGTAGGTCCCGTTGGTGCTGCTGTCGTGAACCACGACCTGTTCCGCCGAAACCACCAGACGCGCGTGCTGGCTCGAGAGCCCGGGCTCCTCGAGACGGATCACGGCCTCCTCCGCCCGTCCCACGAGCACCTCGCCCGCAGCGAGCATCAGCGTCTTGCCCTCGTGAGGCGGCGTGAGACCGATCAGCTGAAAGTCGTATTCCGAGGCCATCGTTTCCTCTCAAGAGTACCCGCCGGTGGCAACGCTAGTTTGACACGATGGCCGGATTTTCTCCAGCCTCAGCCCTCCCTGGTTACTTCTGCTGCAGTTTCTTGATCGCCACGCGCAGGGCTCCCCGCTCCCCGGCAGGGGCGTGGCGGAGCGCACGCCCGAAGGCCTGGATGGCCTCTGCGCGGCGCCCCGCGCGAGACAGGATCCGGGCTTTCAGGCGCCATGAGTACCAGTAACGCGGAGCAAGCCGCAGCGAAATTTCGAGTGCCGTGCTGGCGGCCACCGGCTGCCCCAGGCTCCAGTGGCACTCTGCCCGGTAGTGGTGTGCCGGCTGGTACCTCGGCCGGGCGCGGTTGACCGCGGCGTAATCGCGGATCGCCGCCGCGAACTGATGGCTCTGTTGCAACGACATGGCGCGCCACAACTGGTACTTCCAGTTGCCGGGTCGCAAGCGCAACGCCGCGGTGTAGTCCTGCACCGCGCCGGCGTTGTCCCCGAGCCGCGCCCGCAGCATGCCACGATGAAAGTGATTCTGGGCATTGGGACGCAACAACACCACGCGGTTCAGGTCGGGCAACCCCGCGCGCAACCGCCCCAGCCCGCTGAGCAGGACACCGCGCTCGAGCAGCGCGCGCAGGTGGTCTGGCTCGAGTTGCAACGCCTTGCCGAAGTCGGCCAGCGCGCCCTCAGCGTCATCGGTCAGCTTGCGTGCCCGGCCTCGGCTGAAATACCAGGCCGCCGTGGCTGGCCCCTGCTTGATCAGCCGGCCAAGCGCGGGGATCGCGCGCTTCGCCTGCCCCGTCTCGATCATCACCTTGCAGCGAATGTAGGACAACTGCTGGTTTCGGTAGCCCAGTTCCTCTGCCCGCGAGATGTCCGCGAGCGCGGGCTCGTACCGCCCTTGTTCCGCGAGAATGTCGGCCCGCAGGTGATGATAGACTGCATGATTCGGCCGAAGCCGGATCGCCCGAGAGACATCCGACTCCGCCCGGCTCAGATCCCCCAGCTGCACCAGCAACTTTGCCCGGATGAAGAACGCGTGAGGGTGTGGAAGCTGATCGATCGCAGCCGACAGATCGCCCAGCGCGCCCCGATACTCCCGCTGGGCGAAGCGCAACATGCCACGCTCGAGCAGCGCATCCCGCAGCCGCGGATTCAGCTGCAACGCCCGGTTCAAGTTCTCCAGCTGCTCACGCGGCTTCGCCTTCAGGGCATAGACCCGCGACCGCAGATAATAGGCGGTCGCGTCACGCGGCCGCCGCAGCAGCAGCGCGCGGATGTCGGCCAGCGCGCCCGCGTGATCCTCAGTCTCCAGCCGCAGACGGGCCCGCGCACCGTACGCCGTCGTCAGCCCGGGGTCGAGTTGCAGCGCGCGATCGAGATCCTCGCCCGCCCGCTCCAGCTGCTTCATCAGGCGATAGCACACCCCCCGCTGGCCGTAGGCCTCGGCCGAACTCGGATCGAGCTGGATCGCGCTGGAGTAGTTCGCAATCGCGCGTGGGTACTGCTTCTTGGCGAAGCGGGCCAACCCGCGCAGCTCGTAGCCACGCGCCCCCTTGGGCTCGCGGCGAATCGCCTGGTCCAGTAGCACGATGGCCTCGTCCGGTTCCTGGCGTGCAATCAGGGTCGCGGCGGTACGAAGAAGCGCCGCCACGTCCGTCCTGCGCACGAGCGGCACGAGCGGCGGCGGAATCCGTGCCATGCTGTCCGCAGTGCGCTGCCAGAACAGGCTCTCGAATCCCGCCCGCTCCCGCGCCCGCTCCAGCGACGCGAACCCGCGCTTATCCCGCAAGAGCCCCAGTGCACGAGCCAGCGCGAGGGCGACCTCGAAGTCGTCCTCGATCGTGGTCCTGTCGAGGCAGGCGCAGAGGGCGCGAACCGGGTCCATTCCCATCTCGCCGACTGTTCGTGTTTCGCCGATGCGGCCCAGCGCCGCGATCACCAGCAGCCGCTGGGCCTGGACCGGACTCTCCAGGTAACGACGAGACAGCAACAGTCCGACCACCGCCGGATCAGGCATCCGCACCAGTTCGGCGAGCGCGAACTCGAACCCGCGATTGAGCTGATCTACCTGGCCGGCCGCCGCCAGGACGCGTCCCGCCCGCCGCAGCGTACGAGCCCGGCGCCCGTGCTGGAGCCGGTCGATGCGCGCCAGCTCGGCCGCCTCCCAGCCCGCCGCGAGGCCTGCCCGGCCGATCCAGATGCGAGCCTGCGTCACCTGTCCCAGCGCGACGGCCGTACGCGACGTGTCCAGGCAGAGCTGTCGGCGCTGACCCGCCACCTCGGCCGGCGCGTTCCGCAGCCGGCCAATGCGTTCGAGTACCGAGAGCGTCTCGCCCTGCGCGCGATAAAAACGCTCGACGAGCGGTTCGATCAGCTGCCCGTTTGGCTCGCGCATCGAGGCGGGTTCGACCCGAAGCAGCGGCGCGCTGATCTTCCGCTTTGACCGCAAGACCTGCTGCAACGCACCGAGCTGGCGCTGCTGCGCGCGCAGTTGCGCCTCTGCCGCTCGCTGCCGGCCCCACCAGACACCGGAGAGCAACATGCCGAGCGCAAGACCCAGGCTCAACATCGCGGCCGTCGCCAGCTTGTGCCGCAAGACCCAGCGGCGAAGTCGGTAGATCGCGGAAGGGGGACGCGCCGCGAGCGGCTCGCCGGCCAGAAAACGCTGAATATCGTCGGCCATCAGCTCGGCGGTCTGATAGCGCTGCCCGGGCTCCTTGGCCAGCGCCTTGAGACAGATCGTCTCGGCATCGACGGGCACGAGCGGATTGACGGTGCTGGGTGGTGGCGGATCGTCGTAGGCCACCGCTCGGATCAGCGCCATCGCGTCGTTGCCGACCTGTGGCGGCCGACCGGTCAGCATGAAGTACAGCGTGGCGCCCAGGCTGTAGATGTCGCAGCGCGCATCGACTTGCCTCGACTGCCCCCGCGCTTGCTCGGGAGACATGTACGCCGGCGTGCCCATCAGCGCACCGCTGCCGGTGAGCTCGAGCGCGCCGGAGTTGAGCTCTTTGGCCAGGCCGAAGTCGGTGATCAGCGGACGCCCCCGCTCTCCGAGCAGCACGTTGCTCGGCTTCAGATCGCGGTGGATCACGCCCTGCTGATGGGCGTAGCCGATCGCGCGAGCCAGTTGCTCCATCATCGCCAGCGCCTCGGCCACCGTCTGGCCGGCCTCGAGCACATGCGCCCGGAGCGTGCCGCCTTCGATCAGATCCATGGTGAAGAACTGCACGCCGTCCACCTCGCCCACCTCGTGAATCTTGACGATGTTCGCATGCCGCAGCCGCGCGATCGCCCGGGCCTCGATGCGAAAGCGATCGATGCTCTCCCGATCGGCGCTCCCGTCCTGATGCAGCACCTTGAGCGCGACATGCCGACGCAACTCGGGCTGCTCCGCTCGATAGACAATCCCCATCCCGCCGTGTCCCAGCGCTTCGAGAATACGGTACTTGCCGAAGTTCAAGCGTTGCCCGGCGGGAGGCTGACTCAGCCTATCGGTGAAGCGAACGGTGCGATCCTGCTCGGCCGCCCCGAAGGTCGTGCCACCGGGTTCGAGCGCCAGCTCGACCTGCCATTGCTCCAGCGCCTGCTGAAACAGCGCCGCATTGGCGTAGCGACGGGTCGGATCGCTCTGGACCGCCTGGCGAATGATCTTGTCCAGCGCGGCGGGCGGGTGCTCCCCGGCCAGGTCGGCCAGAATTACCCCCAGCGCCCAGACGTCCGACTGTTCTGTCGCGCGCTCCTTGCGAAGTTGTTCGGGGGCCAGAAAGCGCGCGTCGGCCTCATTGGCGTCGCGGTGTCCTGGACTCAAACCGGCGAGCAAGGCATTGCCGTCGCAGAGCAGGATGCGCCCCGATGTGATGCGACGGTGCAGCACCCCACGGCCGTGCGCGTGAGACAGCGCCCCCGCCACCTGCGTCAGGTACTCCAGACCCAGCGCGAGCGAAAGCGACCCCATGGCCGATCTCAGGGTCGGCCCGTCGACCCAGCGCGCGACGTAGAAAAACCGCCCGTCCGCCTGTCCCGCCGCGTAAAACGGCAACAGGTGAGGGTGTGACAGCGCCGCGATCGGCTGGCTCTGGGCAGTGAAGCGCGTCTCGAAACCGGCGCCCTCGGCGACGTCAGGCCGCAGCAACGTCAGCGCGACGAGACGGTCGAGCGAGAGCTGTGTCGCGCGAAACAGCTCGCCCGAACTGCCTTGATGGACCAACGCCTCGAGCCGGAAGTCGCCGAGACAGTCGCCCGGTTTGGCCGGTTGCGTGCCGGTCATCCGGGCCGCATGATTCCGAGCTTCTGCATGCGCGAGCGCAGGGTATTGGGATGCAAGCCGAGCTGAACCGCCGCGCCAACCGGTCCCTGGATCACCCAGCCCGTGCGCTCCACGGTCCGAAGGATGTGCGCGCGTGCCACCTCCTCCAGGGTCCCCGGCCGGACTTCCCGTCCGTTGCGCTCCGGCAACAAGATACTCTCGGCGCTAAGCTGGCTGCCGCTCTCGACGACCAGGGCGCGCTCGATCACGTTCTCCAGTTCACGCACGTTCCCCGGCCAGTCGTAGGCCTGCAGCCGCGCCAGCGCCGCCTCGCTGACCGACCCGACCCGGCCACCGCCTTTGCGCGCGTGCTTGGTCAGGAAGTGCGCCACCAGGTCGGAGATGTCCTGCTTGCGTTCGCGTAGCGGTGGCAGCTCGATCGGGAAAACGTTCAGCCGGTAGAACAGATCCTGGCGAAACGTACCCTGCGCGACCGCGGCCTGCAGGTCGCGATTGGTCGCCGCGATCAGTCGCACGTCGGCCCGGAGCGTCCGCTCTCCCCCGACCGGCTTGAATTCGCCCTCCTGCAAGACGCGAAGCAGCTTGGCCTGGGTTTGCAAGCTCAGCTCGCCCACCTCGTCCATGAACAGGGTTCCGCCGT
>CAZMLI010000112.1:0-12214 GCA_964566865.1 uncultured Planctomycetota bacterium | reverse complement strand
TGAACTTGTCGGGGCCCAACTTCTCCTTCTCGATCTCACGCAGGATCCGGCCTAGGCCGCCGCCTTTGCTCATCCACTTCTCGATGGCGTCGACTTCCTTGGGGATCCAGGCAGTCATCACGCGGCGCCCGGTCTTGGTGACGAGCACGTCGTCCTCGATTCGTACGCCGAGTTTCTCGGCGGCGATGTAGATCCCGGGCTCGACGGTCAGCACCATGCCGGGGGCCAGCGGGATGGAGCGGCCGACATCGTGCACGTCCAGTCCGAGCCAGTGCGAGGTGCCGTGGATGAAGTAGCGGGCGTAGCCGGCATCAGCGATCACGCGCTGGGCGGCGCGGTGCACGTCGCGCATCGTTGCGCCGGGCTTGACCGCGGCGATGCCGGCGCGCTGGGCGCGCAGGACGATCTCGTAGATCTCGCGCTGGCGCTTGCTGAACTTGCCGGAGACCGGGATGGTGCGGGTCACGTCGGCGGCGTAGCCGCGATACTGGGCGCCGACGTCGAGTACCACCAGCTCGCCGGCCTGCATCTGCCGGTTGCTGCTGTTGTAGTGCAGCACGCAGGAGTTGGGTCCGCTGCCGACGATCGAGGGGAAGGCGAGCGCCTGGTCGGCGCCGTTGCGGCGGAAGATATACTGGATCGTGGCTTCGAGCGAGTACTCCCACATCTTGGGCCGCGCCGAGCGCATCGCCTCGACGAGCGCGCAGCCGGTGATGTCGATCGTGCGTTGCAGGTAGCGCAGCTCGAGCGCATCCTTGATCTGCCGCATGGCCACCAGTTGACCGTACGGGCTGCTTGTCGAGAGCTTCTCGAGCTTCGCCTGCTCGGTTTTGATCAGGCTGGCGAACGGTTGACGGGCGCTGGAGAGCAGTTTTTGCGGGAAACGCCGGAGGTCGTAGTACAGCGTGGTGACCAGCGGCATCAGCTGAGGCAGCAGTTCGCCCACGTCCTTGAGCGAGATGGCACCGGTCATGCCTAGCCGTCGGGCGGTGGCCTGGTCCGGGTAAGGGCGCACGCCATTCCAGCGTTCAGAAAAGGCGGAGCGTTTCTTGAAGCAGATGATGCTGCGCGCCTTGCCGTCGGCGTCCTTGTAGATCAGCAGCAGCGCGTTCTGGTTATGAATGCCGGTCAGGTAGAAGAAGTACTTGTTCGACCAGGGCTGGTGTTCGTGCTGCGCCAGTCCGAGGATCAGCAGCGAGGACGGCTTCATCCAGGCCGCCAGCCGGGCGCGGCGGGCCTGATAGTAGGAGAGCCCCGCCAGCTTGTCCGGCCGCGCCTCGGCGGTCGGCCCGATCAGGGCGGTCAACAGCAGCAACAGCGTGATCCGGTGTAGCATCGGGGGCGACTCCTCGTAATGAGTGGTGGGAGCCGCCGAAGATAGGTTTTCGGCGTGTTATGATCAAGAGATGTCCGCCAGAATTGCCTGCATCGCGCTGGGACTGCTGCTGGCCGGCTGCCTGCCCAAGGCGGTCAATACGATCAGCGTGCGCCGCGACGGCACCATCGCGCTCTGCCTCGACCGCAAAGGCGAGTTTCGCTGGCTGCCGCAGACGAAAAAAGACTCGAGTACGCCCAACGACCTGTACCTGACCGATCGTCGCGGTCACCGCCTGCGCCGGCTGACCCGGACCGAGCTGGTCAAGGGCTGGGTCCGCTGGTCGCCCAGCGGCAAGCAGCTGCTTTACACGGCCTTCGATCCGAAACGGGGCATCGGCTCGTTACGGCTGATCGACAGCAGCGGCAAACAGCGCCGAATTCTCTGGCAGGGAAAAGATTCGGTCATGTTTCCGCAGTGGTCGCCCGACGGCACGCGCATCTCCTTCAATTTGATCCAGGATAAGAAACAAACGCTGATCTTCCTCGACGTGGCCAGCGGCAAGCGCCTCGGGCGGGCCGAAGGTGAGTGGACCGTCAGCAACAGCTTCTGGGTTCACCGCGCGCTCTATCCGCTGCAGACCCACAGCGGGATCGGACTGCTCGACCCGGTCCGACCCAATTCCTTGCTGGCCCTGGCTCACACCAAGCGCGTGATGTTCGGTCACTTCGAACCGCTCGCCGATGGCCGTTACCTGGCCCTTTCGCAGACGCCGCCACGGTCGGCCGACGGGACACTCGACCTGCGGAGTGAGGTGAAATTGGACGACAAGCCGGGCACGCTCTACCTGTTCGGGCCGGGCGACACCGTGCGCAAGGTGACCGATCGAGTGCTGGGCTGGTCGAGCATGCGGCTGGTTTCTCCGGACGGTCGTCGTCTGCTGGCGGTGCGGCAACTGGGCAAACGCGAGCTCGAAGACTCCGAGCTGGTGCTGTTCGACACGGCGGGCAAGCAGCCCCGGCGCCGGCTCTTTCGCGCGCCCGGACTGATCAGTCCGTTCTGGATCGATGCGCAGACCGTCGGCCTGCTGGAGGAGAACAAGCAGCAGAGCAAGCGGCGAATCTGGATCTTCGACCTGTCGCCGCCAGCCGAGACGCCGGCAGCGGTCCGCAGCGTGGCGCGGCTGGTGCCCGAGCTGGCCGCTCGCGCCTATCGCCGGCGGGTCGAGGCCAGCCGGAAGCTGGTCAGGCTGGGTCCCGCGGCGTTGACTGCGCTGTCACGGCATCGCTTCCACCCGGACCTCGAGGTGCGTAGCCGAGTGAAGAAGATCATCAGCCAGATTCGCGACGGCCGTCGATTCGATCTGTCCGCGGCGCTACGCCAGCGGTTCCAGCAGCAGCAGGCTAAATAGCTTCTGTCGGAGGTCTTGATTTCCAGCGGCGATGGGCCCAGAGCACCTGCTCCGGAAAGCGCCGGGCGAACTTCTCGATCTCCAGCGTCGCCAGCGCGGTCAGTTGCTCGATGTCCGTTGTTCGATCTCCCGTTGGCTCGTAATGCAATCGCTCGCAGTAAGCCACATGGTCGAGGCATCGTGGCCGCTTGCGGATGAAGAACGACATGAACACCGGCTGCCCGGTACGCAGCGCCAGGTAGGCGCCGCCGCCGGTCGTCGAGGCCAGCACGCCAAAATAGGGCACGAACAGGCCGTGGCTGCCCATGTCCTGGTCGATCAGCAACGCGATCAGGCCGTTGCTCTTCAAGCGTCGCAGCGCTGGCTTGAGGAAACCCTTCTTGTCGATGATGTCACGGCCGAGCCGCTCCCGGTCGGCCACAATCAGCGCGTTGACATGCGGATTGTCGATCGTGCGGGCCGCGACGCCGATGACCCAGCCGCGTTCCCCGCAAACGGTGGCCAGCAGGTCCGAGTTGCCCTGATGCGAGCTGAGCAGCAGGGCCCCACTCTTCTGGTACAGGCCGACCTCTTCCAGGCAGGCTGCGAGCGCGCTCATGTCGAACGCCTCGCGTCGCGCCGGATCGGGCACCAGGTCGGGTTGTAGCACCGTCTCGATCGCGACATAGGCCAGCTGGCGGATCGAGGCCCAGAAGATGCGCCGCCGCCAGGCCAGCGGACGCTCGCCGAAGGCGATCTGCAAGCTGGCCAGGCCCCGTTGTCGGTGCTTACGACTGAAGTACACGACGCAGAGCACCAGGCTCTCCGCCAGCCGATAGGCCGCGCGTAGCGAGATGCGCCGCAGCAGCGCACGAAGCAGCAGATAGGCCAGGTATTGCCACCACATCAACCACGCACGATGCTTGCGCTTCTTGCGTTTGCGTCCGGGCTTGCGCGGCGCTCGCAAGGCACCCTTCGGCAGAGAGTGTGTCATGCCGCGGCGCGATTACTGGGCCTGGGCCAGCAACTGCTCGACCACCGCGCGGAACTGCGCGTACTCGCCCTGGGCCAGCTTGACGGCGCGCCGTAGATCCTCGGCGGCGCGCGGCTTGTTGCCCAGCTTGAGCAGCAGCGACGCCCGCTCGGCCAGCGGCAACGGGTGCTTGGGCAGCAGGCTGGCCATGCGCGTGCAGAACTCCAGGTGCGAGCGGCCGGCGCCCATGCTGGCCAGCAGCTGCCCCGGACGAAGGCGCAGGTAGCCCTTGATGGCCTCGGCCGACTCGCGGCTCTGCCCGTTGGCGGCATTGGCCAGCGCCAGCGCCAGGTGCACGTACGGATTCTTGGTCGTGCCTGCGATCTCGGTCAGGTCGGCGACGGCCTTGGTCGTCTGACCGGCCAGCAGGTAGGTCACGCCGCGGTTGACGAGCGCTTGCTTGTAGAAGTTGTCCTTGCGGTCGACGTTGGCCATCGACTTGTTGTGGTCGGCGATCGCCTTGGCCCACTTGCCCTGGTTGCGGTAGACCACGGCGCGGTTGTTGAGCACCTTCCAATCACCCGGCTCAAGCTTGAGTGCGGTGTTGTAGTCGGCGAGCGCCAGCTCTGTCTTGTAGAGCTGGCTATAGTTGTGTCCGCGGTTGAGGTAGGCCCTGAAGTCATCTGGACGGAGCAGGGTGTGAAGGGTCCAGAGCGGGATCTGCACCGCCGCGGGGGTATTCTTCTGCTGGGCATCCCGCTTCGCGCTGTTGGCCAGTTGCTCGAGCCGCTCCGGGTTCTTCTCATTGAGCTGCGTCCCGGCGCGCACACCCAGACTGTCCCAGCTGCGATCTTTCGAGGCGGCACGCAGAACGACGACCAGTGCATTCGTGCTCAGTCGGCGCAGCGTCAGGTTCCAGAGCAGCCCCTCGGGATGACCCGTGCCAGCGGCCAGCTTGATTCTGCGTTGTGCTTGCGCGAGCTGTCCCAGATCGAGCGCCTGCTCGGCCTCGAGCAGCAGCCGGTCCCGGCGCGCCTCAGCGTCGGTTGGAGGCTTGCTGGTCTCTGCCGGCTTCTTCTGGCCCTTGTTCGAGCCGTTCAGCTTCGGTCGCTTGTCAACGGTCTGCGTCGGCTGCTGCTTGCGGGAATTGAAGAATGTCGCGAGGCCGATGGCCAGTAACAGGACCGCCCCGAGGCCGATCCAGAGGATGGGCGGCTTGCCCTTGCCCTTGCCAGGGCTGCGCGACTTCGTGCGTGGCCCGGACGGGTTGCGCGAGGAGCTGCCCCGGCGGGTTTCGGTGAGGGTCGACGGCCGGCGTCGGCGTCGGGTACCGCGGGGCGTCAGGCCCGGGGTGTTTTCGCCGAGCAACAGGCGCAGGTCATGGAGCAGGTCGGTGGCCCGCGCATAGGGCTCTTCTTCCAGCAGCAGGCGAGCGACGATCTTGCCTTCCTCGGGATCGAGCACCTTCAACGCCAGCGCGGGGTTGGCCGGGTCAGGCAGCTTGCCGCTCAGGAGCCAGACCAGCATCACGCCAATGCCGTACAGGTCACTGCGCTCGCAGAGATCCGCGGGGCCCTTTACCTGGGCCGGCAGGAAAATGTCGTCGGGCAGCGTGGCCAGCCCCGGCTGCAAGCCCTCGCCCGCGGCGATCAAACAGGCGGGGATCTCCTCGTCTTCGGGAATCCAGACATTGGCCGGCCGCATCGAACCGTGCACCAGCCCGGCGCGATGCACCGCGGCCAGGCCGCGGGCCAGGCCATAGATTACCTGCAGCGCCTGCTGACCCTTTGGCGGGTCGGGGTGCCCGACCAACGATCGACCGGCCGGGGCTTCGAAGACCAGGAAGAAGCGCTCTTCGTCGCTGGCCAGTCGCAGCGCCGGAACCAGATAGGAATCGTCGAGCTGGCGCAACTTGCCGAGGAACATCCGGTATTCGCGCAGTGCGTCCTTGTTCGGCTGGCCCGTGGTCGAGAGCAGCTTGATCAGCTGCTGCTCACATTCGCTGTCCTGGTAAAGCTGGCCGGTGGCGTCGGCCATCAGGGGCTGGCCCACCTCGAAGTCGCCGATGATCTCCTTCGGGGTGATGGCGACCAGGTCGTCGTTGTCGACCATCTGCGCGACGAAGCGGTCGATCTGCTTCAGCTTGTCGAGCTCGCCCATGCAGCCGTCGCAGATGTAGGTCTCCTCGGCCGAGAAGTCGGTCAGCCAGCTGCGCCCGTGACAGTCCTTGCACTCGAGGATGACCTGCTTGCGAGCGCTGACATAGGCGACGAACGCCTCGGGCGTGATGTGTTCGCCCGCGACGAGAATTTGCGCGGGCGTGGTCTTGAGGCCTTCTTCCTTGTAGATCTTGTAATTGCCGAGTGCGCTGCGCATCGCCAGCGCGCTGACCTTGCCGTCACAGAGCATGGCCCAGGTGAAGCTGCCGACCGTCTCGGGCAGCGCCTCGATCTCACGATGCAGGAGATTGACCAGCGGACCGACTTCGCGCCAGCAAGCGCGTAGCTCGGTGGTGCGTTCCTGGGGAACGCCCAGCCAGCGCAGGATTTGCCAGCGACTGGCATCCTTGCGCTTGATGCGGTGCTTGAAGAACTCGGTGACCTGCTGGTCGTCGAAGCTCTCTTCGCGGATGAGGAAGCCGCGCAGCACCCCGTCCTCTGCTCCCCAGAAGGAGGCATCCATGATATCGGGATTCTATTCGACCTGCGCGGGAGAAACCAGCTTTCGTAACAGGTCGGGCGCGATCAAACCGGCCAGCAGCAGGTAGCTCAGCAGGCCGCTGCCCACCGCCCCTGCGAGCTGGAGCGCCAGTGAACGATCCGCCAGCAGGTGCAGCGCTCCCGCGACCACGCCCGCCATCGCACCGCTGATCAGCGCGACCTTGATCCCGTCGCGGCCCAGCGAGTCGAGGGACAGACCGCCCGCGCCGCCGGTCGTGAGGAGCTGGCGGTGAAGCAGGAGCAGCAGCGCCAGGGCGTTGATCACATGGCTCAGCGCCGTGGCCAGCGCGAGGCCGGCTTCACCCATCGGGCCGACCAACAGCAGGTTGAGGGTGAGATTGAGCAGCACGATCCAGATGCCGATGCGCACGGGTGTGCGCACCTGGTCCAGGCTGTAGAAGCCGCGCGTCGCCAGGTTGGCCAGACAGGTGGCCCAGATGCCCAGCGAATACCACATCAAGACGACGGCGGTTCGCGCGCTGGCCTGCGCGGTGAAGGCGCGATGCTCGAAGAACAGCTGGATCAGCGGCTCGCGCACGAGGATCAACCCGATCGAGGCCGGCACCGCCAGGAACAGCGTGATGGTGATCGACTCGGTCATCACGCTGCGGAACCTGGCCTGCTGTTTTCCCGCCGCCAGGCGCGACAGCAGCGGGAAGACCGCCGTTCCCATCGCGATGCCGATCACGCCCAGCGGGAACTGCATCAACCGGTTGCCCAGATAGAGCACGCTCAGCGCGCCTTCCTCGGGCACCAGCAGCCAGGCAATCAGCCGGTCGGTCAGCACGTTGAGCTGAAAGATGGCCACCCCGAAGAGGATCGGCCCCATCGAGCTGCCGATCTTGCGCACGGCCGGGTCGCGCAGCTCGAACAGGGGTCGCGGCAGATATCCCTGTCGGGCCAGGGCGGGCAGCAGCAGTGCCACCTGCGCCATGCCCGCGATGCTGACCGCGCCCGCCAGCATCAGGATCAACCGTCGTGGCGATGCGCTGGTCTGCGTCATCAGCAGGACCAGCGTGATGATCCAGAGCACGTTGAACAGGATCGGCGCCAGCGACGGCATGAAGAAGTGGTCGAGGGTGTTCAGCGCGCCGGAGAGCAAGGCGGTCAGGCAGATGAAGATCACGTAGGGCAACAGCACCGCCAGCAACAGGCAGAACAGTTCGGTGCGCTCGCCGGGGTTGGCCCAGGCGCGCCAGGCCAGGCAAGCGGCGACGCCGACCAGCGTCAACCCGGTCAGCATGGTGACCAGCAGGGTGCAGATTCGGGAGAGCAGCGCGCGCGCGGGGGCCGGTCCCCGATCCTCCAGGGTCTGGGCGAAGGTCGGAATGAAGGCCGCCGACAGCGCGCCCTCGCCGAACATGCGCCGGAACAGGTTGGGCACGGTGAAGGCCAGGACCCAGGCGTCGAAGACCAGGAAGGCCCCGAACAGGCTGGCCATCAGCATGTCGCGAACCAGCCCCAGCACGCGGCTGATCAAGGTCATGATCGCCAGCAGCCGGGCGCTGGCGAGGTAGGATTTGCTCAATCCTCTTCTTCCAGAGCATACTTGCGGATGCGATCGAGCAGCGTGGTCCGGGGGATGCCGAGCTGGCGGGCCGCCTGTGAGCGGTTGCCGCCGCTGTCATCGAGTGCGCGGCGGATCAGCAGCTGCTCGAGCCGAGAGAGGGCTTCGTTCAGCCCCAGGCTGGGGTCGACAGACAGGCCGCTCGCGTCAGCCGTCAGCCGGGTCAGCGCCAGGTCCTCCACTCGGAGCGCGCCGGGCGAGAGCACCAGCGCGCGCTGCACGACATTCTCCAGCTCCCGCACGTTGCCTGGCCAATGATGGGCGATGAGCTGCTCGGTCACCTCGGGGCTCAGTGCCGGGACGGGCCTGCCGAGCAGCTCGGCGTGCTTGGCCAGGAAGTGCTCGACCAGCAGCGGCACATCCTCGGGCCGTTGGCGCAGCGGCGGCAGCTCCAGCCGCACCACGTTGAGCCGATAGTACAGGTCGGTCCGGAAGCGCCCCTCGGCCACCTCCTGCTCCAGGTTTCGATGGGTCGCCGAGACCACCCGGACATCCGCGTGCTGTACCTCCGACGCGCCGATCGGACGGTACTCGCCCTCCTGCAGGAAACGCAGCAGCTTCTTCTGCAGCCCGAGGCTCATCTCGCCGACCTCGTCCAGGAACAAGGTGCCCTGGTCGGCTTGCGCCAGCAGCCCGGTCCGGTCCGAATTGGCGCCGGTGAAGGCCCCCTGCTTGTGACCGAAGAGTTCGCTCTCGAGCAGCGTGTCTTGCAAGGCGCCACAGTTCTCGGCGATGAACGGACCGTTCGCGCGCAGTCCGTTGTGATGCAGCGCGCGCGCGACCAGCTCCTTGCCGGTGCCGCTCTCGCCCTCGATCAGCACCGGCACGTCGGTGCGCGCCACGCGGTCGAGCCGTTCGAGCAGGGTGCGCATCAGCGGGCTGCGGGTGACGATGTCGTCGTAGCGATACTTGCCGGCCAGTTCCTGGCGGGCCTGCGCCAGCGCAGCCGTCGTGTCTTCGAGGCGCTGGCGCAACCGGCCTTGCAGTTGCTCGACCTCTTCTTGCAGGCGCGCGCGTTCGAGCACCGCGCAGAGTTGCCGCGCGAGCGCCTCGAAGAACTGCACGTCCGCGGGGGTGAAGATGCCCTGGCGCACGCCGTCCATGTAGAGCACGCCCTGGACCCGCGACTGGCCGCGCGCGCGGATCGGCACGCAGAGCACGGCATGCAGACCCAGTGCATGCACACTGCGGCTGACGTCGCTGCCCGCGCCGCGGGCATCGGCCAGGCTGACGCTGCGGCCCGTTTGCAGCGCCTGATCGACGAGGCTGCGCGAGTGCGGGACCTCGCCTTCGATCGTCTGGCGCTCCCGGTCCCGCGCCAGGCGGAGCTCGAGATCCTCGCCATTGGCCAGAAAGAGGATGCCACGTTCGGTGCCCGAGAGCTCCACCATCCAGTCCAGCACGGTCGTCAAGATCGTCTCCGCCTCGACCGAGGCGTTCGATCCTTCGAGCAGCTGGAGCAGCAGCGAGACGTTGCGGTAGTCCTGGCCCCAGTCGCCCGAGAGCAGTCCGGCCAGCCGGTCGATGCGCTCGGGTCCCACCGGCAGCTCTGCTCGCCACCAGGCTCGGCGCGCACCGCCCTGCTCCAGCGAGTGGCTCAGCGCCGCCTCGGCCTGGGTGAACAGCGCGTCGAGCTCGGTCTCGCTGTGGGCCAGGCCGATGCTCAGCGTGGTGTGCTGCATGCCCGGTGAGCGTGGGCTGCCCAGCAAGGCATCGGCCAGCTGCTCGAGCTGCTCGCGATCGCAGCGCGGCCAGAACAGCGAAAATTCGTCGCCGCCATAACGGGCCAGCAGCGCACCCTCGGGGCGGTGGTCTTCGATCAGCGCGGCGACGCGTCGCAGCGCCTCGTCGCCGCCCTCGCAGCCGTACTGCCGGTTGAGGTCGGACAGCCGGTCGATGTCGAGCAGCAGCAGCCCGGCCGGTCCGCCGGCCCAGCGGCCCATCAACGCCTGCAGCAGGCGCCGGCCGGGCAGGCCGGTCAACGCGTCCCGTTCGATGCGGGCCAGCAGCAGGGTCGGTTCGAGCAGCGTCGCCAGACGGCTGGCCAGCTCCTCCAGCTCCGCCGGCGGCGTGACGCCGTCGGGGAACGTGATGACCCAGACCGCCAGTGGCTGGTCGCCTCTGGGCGGCACCAGTGGCGTGCCCGGCTGCTCCAGATCCAGCACGATCCGACTGCTGCTCCCGCTGGGGAGCCAGCACTCGGCCAGCCGTGCCAGCGCGTCGAGGCAGGCGTCGAGCTCCAGCAATCCACCGCGCAGCTCGCTCAACGAAACGCGCCCTGCTTGCGATAGGTCTGATAGATCTCGAAGAACAGGTCGAGCTGGCCGCGCCACTGCGGGCCGAACGAAACCGCCAGCAGGTGTTTGACGATCGCGGCGTTCGCTCGCGAGCGCGCGCTGACGCGCTGATAGGCGCCGCCGCCCCGTCGGGCGATCTCCTTGAAGACGCGCGCGGTATCCTGCGCGGAGCCCGCGCAGATCGTCGAGATCACGAACGGCGTGCGGGTGTCGGCCCAGCCCTTCCACGGGCCGCGGTGGGCCTGGCCGGCCATGTTGAGCAGTTCGGCCAGCTTGCTCTGGTAGCAGGGCGCGTCGCCGATCAGGATCACCGCCTTGATGCTGTCGCGGCGCCAGCCCATCGACTTGTCGAGTGAGACCAGCAGCCCCTTCTCGACAGACTCGGGTCGCTCGCCGCCGCCGCTGGCGCGCAACCGGCCGAGCGCGCGCCCCACTTCGTCGACCCGACCGGTCAGCTTGCTGAGCATCTGTGCGCCGCCTTTGAACACCGCCTCGTCCTTGTAGTGCACCAGTCCGAGGCGAAAGGTCGGAGAGATGCCCTGCATGATCGTGATGATCTGGGCGATCGCCGCGCGGGTCGCGTTGATCGTCGCCTGCATGCTGCCGGTCGAATCGATGCAGAGCACCACGTCCAGCCCGAGCGTGGAAAGGGCCACCGCTCGTGTCACGTACTTCAATTGCTGGGTGCGGTAATTGACCGCGACGCTGCCCCGCTGGGGGTCTTTCTTCGAGGCGGCGGGCGGCTTGACGATGGGCGGCCGGTCGGGCTTGTATGCGGCGCCGACCTGTTTCCACCAGGCCTTGATCGAGCGCGCGTCCTGGGCGTCGACAAAGGGCGCGATGCGCGCCAGCAACTGCTGAACGCGGGAGCGGAAGAAGCGATTGCGGTCCGCGAGTCCCTGCGTGACCAGCCACTCGATAATTGGCTGGCTGGCCACCTGCTTCAGTCGCTTGTCGTCGCAGCGTCGCAGCGCCTCGAGCGCAAATGCGCGCAGACGGCGGTCCTTGGCCGACAGGGCGTCGTTGACGATCCCCGCGCCGGCCGGGTGCCAGCGCTTTCCGAGGGCGCTGAGCACGATCGCCCGCAAGCCCCATTTCTTGGCCGATTTGTAGCGGGCGACGAGGCTGCGGGTCGTTTTCTCATCGAGCGTCCGGGCGGGCTCTTGCGCCAGGGCCGGGGCTGTCGTCAGCAGCAGGGCGATCGCCAGCAGCGTGCGCTTCATCGTGACGAATATATCAGAGAATCAACTGTCTCCGGTCCCACGTTTCATAGAAGATGAGCGCATCACGGGAGCACCAATGAGCGGCGACGAACAGACGATGCGGGAGATGGCGGACCGGATCATGTCCGGTCAGTTGTTTGGGGCCGACGAGCTCGTCGAGCCGGAACTGCAGCAGGTCGACCGTTACCGGATCGTGCGACTGATCGGCCAGGGCGCTGCGGGTCAGGTCTACGAGGCCACCGATCCGGAGGTCGGGCGCGAGGTGGCGATCAAGCTGCTGGATCGCACCGTGGCCCGTAATATCGAACGCTTCCAGCGTGAAATGATCGTGCTCGGGCAGCTCAACCACCCGGGCATCGTGACGATCTTCGACGCTGGCACGCATCAGGGCCGCCCCTACTATGTGATGGAGTATGCTGCGGGACAGTCGCTGGCGCAGGCCTCGTTGCCGCTGCGCGAGACGGTCGAGGTGCTGCGCCAGGTTGCGCTGGCCTGCCAGGCCGCGCACGATCAGGGCGTGGTCCACCGCGATCTCAAGCCGGGCAACATCTTGCTCGGCACGCGTCCGATGGTGGCCGACTTCGGCATCGCCAAGGTCTTCGACGCCGACCTGACCGATACTGGCCAGCTGCTGGGCACGCCGCACTACATGGCGCCCGAGCAAGTGCAGGGGCTGGCGGTCGATGCGCGCACGGACGTGCACGCGCTGGGTGTGATGCTCTACGAAGC